>CAZITV010000049.1:0-13337 GCA_964542255.1 uncultured Victivallaceae bacterium | reverse complement strand
GGAAATTACTTGCTGACCATTCGGCTGTAAGAGGTAATGCCCTCGGTGATGCCGTTGACGATTTGGGTTTGGTACCACGGCATGCTTAGTTTGAATTCCTCGGCGCCGTTGGATAAGAATCCGGTCTCAATCAATACGGCTGGACAAGGTGCGTTTTTCAGGACAAAAAATCTGGCGCGTTTAATGCCGCGGTCGAAAGCTTTGGTGCGTTTTATTAATTCCTGCTGAATTTCGAACGCCAGTGCCATATTATTAGCATCAAAGCGGTTGCCTGATTCTTGAGACTCGACGACGCGTCCGGAATTAGTTGACGCAGTGCCGTATGGGGCCAGGCAAAAAGTTTCAATGCCGTTAATCGCCGGATTCAATGCGGAATTACCGTGAATTGAAATAAATAAATCCGCGTTGACCCTGCGGCACAATTCCATCCTATCTGAAAGTTCAATAAAACGGTCGCTAGTGCGGGTCATCGCGACGTTAAAACCGCGCCGTCTTAACGTCTCCACCAGCTGCAGTGAAATTTTTAAAATTAAATCTTTTTCTCTAAGAATTCTGCCTTTGCAGCCGTTATCGGTGCCACCGTGACCTGGGTCAAGCATAATCAGCCCCATGCGGTGGCGTTTCAGCGCGCCGCTGCGGATAATAGGCTCGATAGTCAGCAAGTAATCTTTGTCGTTAATAAAAGCATTTGGTCCAGATGAGTAAGCGGCAAAGAGTAAACTAATTTTGATGCCGTTAATAATTGCGAATTTGCTTTGCGGGAAAAAAGTTAATTTAAATTTATCATTGTAGAGCACCACCCGGTCCTGCCAGGCATAGCAGCGCATATCATAATTTCTGGCAACATCGCGGAGAAAAACATAGCGTTTGCCCATCGCTGAAGTATAACGAATCTGCCCGGCACCATCATTGCCGGAAACCGCGCCTTTCAGCGCCGCCGGCAGCAGCCATAGCGAAACAGCGAGAAAGATGAGCAATTTTAGTTTTGACATATCAATACTTTGGTGTTACTTGAAGGAGCTATCCCGCAACAGTTATATAATTTCAATTTTTGACAGCATGGCGCGCCCCTGATAATTTTTATCAAACGGGGGGAACATTGCATCGAGTTTGCTGCCGATAGTTATAGTTTCGTTTAGTGAACCATAAACAAACTCTTTCGCCATTACCATTGCTTTGCGCCAGGATGAACCCAATGCGAGGGCGGCAGTGAACGCAGCACTCAAAGTGCAGCCGGTGCCGTGGGTCGCGCGGCAATTTGGCACAATTGGAGAACAGAGTTCATATAGTTCATTGTCGTAGCAGACAATGTCAATTGCGACATTTTGTTTTCCCGGCAGATGGCCACCCTTGAGGAGGCAGCCGCAATTCCACTTGGCGGCACAGTACTTGGCGGCATCAATCATACTTTTGCGTCCATTAATACGTATTCCGGAAAGGACTTCTGCTTCAGGCAAGTTGGGTGTAATCCAGTCGGCATGAACTAGTAAATGGTCTTTCATCGCGGTGATGGCATCGTCTTCGAGCAATTTTGCACCGCTGGTGGCAATCATCACCGGATCGACTACCAAAAATAAACTATGTTTGGCCGCCGCGGCGGCAACGCAGTCAACGATCCCGGCATTAAAGAGCATTCCGGTTTTGGTGATCTTTACCGCAATTCTTTCGAGAACAGTTTCAATCTGCGCGGTAACCGCGTCAGGTGGCAGCGCGTCGATGCGTGAAACTTTTGTGGGGTTTTGCGCGGTAACTGCGGTTATGGCGGAACATCCGAATACGCCAAAAGCTGAAAAAGTCCGCAAATCCGCCTGTATTCCTGCGCCGCCGCCGCTGTCGCTGCCGGCAACTGTTAGCGCCACTGGGTAATATTCTTTATTTTTAGTTTGTTCCGTCATAATCTAAACAACTTCCAATTTTGACTTATAGGAAAATCACCATATATCCGGGATTGCGCAAAATTATCAAACCGATTTTGTAAATCAGAATGATAAACGCAAAAGCTAACTTTACCGCTTTAAACACAAAAAACAAATCGCGTAAACGTCAACTTTCTTCAATTATTGCAATGCATAATGCCATATTTTCTTTATGATTTATTGCGTTGCAGGGGTGAAGAATGCAAAAGTTGGGCTATATTAATACTTTTATAAACATTATGGATTTATTTATGGTTAATAGTTGAAAACTAAATACTCAACTATTATTGATTTTGTCTTTAATTGATTAAAAAATACAATTTAATGGAGGTAGCTCATGCAGGTGCCGTTATTGGATTTAAAAGGTCAGTTCGCAGGATTGCGCGAAGAAATATTGCGGGAAATTACTGAAGTTTGCGACAGCCAGGCTTTTATTCTCGGCAAAAAGGTTGAAAAACTCGAACAGGAAATTAATCAATATTGCGGTTCGAAATTCTCCTGTGGAGTATCTTCCGGTTCTGATGCGCTGATTATCGCGTTGATGGTCGAAGGCATCGGCGCCGGCGATGAAGTTATAACCACGCCGTTCACATTTTTTGCGACAGTAGGCGCGATTGCGCGCGTTGGCGCCACCCCGGTATTCGCCGATATTGACCCGGAAACATTTAATCTTGACCCGGTGAAACTGGAAGCTAAAATTACTCCGCGCACCAAGGCGGTTATTCCGGTGCATCTGTTCGGTCAATGTGCCGACATGGACGCGATTAACGCGGTTGCTAAAAAACATCAACTGATTGTCATTGAAGATGCCTGTCAGGCAATTGGCGCTGAATACAAAGGCAAACGCGCCGGCAGCATCAGTGATTACGGCTGTTTCTCCTTCTTCCCAAGCAAAAATTTGGGGTGTTTCGGTGACGGCGGCATCGTTACCACCGATACCGCGGAACGCTTTGAAAAACTGAAAATATTCCGTAATCATGGTCAGGGTTCAACTTATATCCACAAATATATTGGTGGTAACTTCCGGATTGACGCGCTGCAGGCAGCGATTCTTTCCGTCAAGCTGCGCGATTTGGACAAATGGAGTGAGGGCCGTCAGCGCAACGCCGCAACTTATACCAAGTTATTTGCCGCTTCCAAGATTGGCGACAAAGTAGCGCTCCCGGCAATGGCTAAATATCCGGTGCGTCATATTTACAACCAATTTTGTATTCTCGTCAAGGGCGGACGCCGCGATGAGTTAAAACAATATCTGCAGGCTAACGGGGTCGGATGCAACGTTTATTATCCGCTCTGCCTGCATCAACAGGAATGTTTTGCATCGCTGGGCGGCAAAACTGGCGATTATCCGGTCAGTGAACGCACCGCGGGAGAGATTCTTGCCTTGCCGATTTATCCTGAATTAACTACTGCGCAACTGGAATATGTGGTTGCAACGATTGAAAAAGGGTTGTGCTAATAGCAACAGTGTAATTTTTATGAGCAGACGAAGCGAAAATGAAAAAGAGTTCAAGGTACAAAGCTACTGGCGGTTATTGAAGTATACCCGCCCGTATTGGATTCGGCTTTCCGTAGGACTCTTTTTTGGCATAATTGTCGGCGGCTCACTGCTTGGCAGCTTTCTCGTAATTCCAGAGTTGATGACGGCTGTTGATAATTCGAGCATGGGTGACAAAAATAAAGCCTCGGTTACGGCGGAACGCATTGCCAAAACTTACGGTTCCGTCAATATGACCGAACAGGAAAAATTGCGTGCGGTAGAAGAAATTCTGCACCCCACCGACCGCGACCCAAAATTAACCAAATCTCTGAAAAAAATTGAAAATATTGCAACAGATATGCATTTACCGGTAGCGGTTACCAAGCATGAAATCGCGATTACCTGGCCGACCACAATCGGAATTCCGGTTAGCGATAGCGCCGGCAGAATGTCATGGCAGTTTTTCTCCATTTATGTTATAGCATTTATCGTCGGCTGGACACTGAAAAATTTGGCAGATTATATCAACCACTATTATATGCGGTGGGTCGGCGCCAAAGTCATTACCGATATGCGTAATGAAATTTTTAATAAGTTAATGAATCAGTCGCTGAAATTTTACGGCAAGATGGACGTCGGTCATTTAATCAGCCGTTGTACCAATGACACGTCCGCGATTGAGTCATCGGTGTCAAACGTAATCGCTGACGCGACCCGCTGTCCACTCGAAATTCTGGCGTGCGCGGCGGCAATTATTATCGCAAGTATTCAATATCAAAATTACGGTTTGCTGATTATCCTTTTTGTCGGGATGCCGCTCTGCGTCCTGCCCGTAGTTATTCTCGGCCGCAAAATCCGCAAAATCTATAAAGGCTCGTTTGCGAAAATTGCCGAGGTAACCTCGCGGATGCACGAAGTCTTCACCGGTATCCTCGTTGTCAAAGCCTATAATACCGAAAAAAAGGAAGAGAACATTTTTCGCCAGATAAACCGTAGATATTTCCGTATTGTCATTCATGCCTTGAAGCTGCAGCTGCTGATGGCGCCGCTGATGGAAGTTGTCGCAGTGGCGGCCACATTGATTTTTCTGGTATATTCCTACAGCCGCTTTGTTACTTTGACGGAGTTGGCGACGCTGCTGGTACCGGCATTTATGGCATACCGGCCGATAAAAAGTTTGGCAAAAGTCGCCACTTATCTTCAACGCAGCATGGCGGCGGCTGACCGTTACTTCGCGATCATTGATGTTGACACCAGCATCAAGGAAAAAGCCGATGCCGTAGAACTCAAAGAATTCAAAGATGAGATTGCCTTTAATGACGTTGTTTTTACCTATGACGGCGACCGCAAAATTCTTGACGGTATCAGTTTCAAAATCAAAAAAGGCAGCGTGGTCGCAGTAGTCGGCGAAACCGGCTCCGGAAAAACCACCATCGCCAATCTTATCGCCAGATTTTATGATGTCGACAGCGGCAGCGTCACCATTGACGGAATTGATGTCAGAGATATGAAAACTTCTTCTATCCGGGAGCATATCGGCATTGTCTCTCAGGATGCCATACTCTTTAATGACACAATTGCCAACAATATTGCCTATGGCTGTCCGAACGCAACTCACGAGGAAATCGTTGAGGCCGCCATCCAGGCCAACGCTCACCAGTTCGTCATTGATGGACGCCACCCCGAAGGCTATGATACTGAAGTCGGTGAAAAAGGATTTAAACTCAGCGGCGGCGAAAAACAACGCGTCGCCATCGCCAGGGCGATTATGAAAAATCCGCCGATACTAATCCTTGATGAAGCCACCAGTGCCCTCGATACCGTTACTGAACGCCTGGTGCAGGAAGCTCTCAACCGCGTGATGTCGCACCGTACCGTTTTCGCCATTGCACATCGTTTGAGCACAATTCAACATGCTAATATGATTATTGTGCTGAAACAGGGCAAAATTGTTGAATGCGGCACTCATGCCGAACTTTTGACTCACGGCGGCGTCTATAAAAAACTGCACGATACCCAATTCGGCAAATCTTGACCTGGGTCCGGTTTTATACCAATGAGGTAATTGCAAAACTATTTTGAATTGATGTTTTGCAGGATTTTTTGAAGGTTTTGACGATGAAGGCAACCACGGTATAAGCCATGCGTCAATACGCAGGTGCGCAAATTTAATTTGGAATTGGATGTGAAGACAGAGCTTAGACAATATCTATCCGGCACAGTTCATTTTATCGGATGCGGCGGTGCCGGAATGGCGCCAATGGCTCAAATCCTGCTGGAACGCGGTTTCAAAGTTAGTGGTTCCGACTTGGAAAGCAGCTCGAAGACCGCAGCGTTGCAGCGCAGCGGCGCAACAGTTTATATAGGACATCATTCCAGCAATATTCCTGCCGCTGCTCCTTGTCTGATTGTCCATTCTTCCGCCGTCAAATCAGATAATCCGGAGATGCTTCAGGCGGCGGCATTGGGGTATCCGGTTATCCGCCGCGGTGAAATGCTGGCGCTCCTGGCATCAACCTATAAACGTCCCGTTGCAATCAGCGGTTCACACGGCAAAACTTCAATTACCGCAATGCTCGCGCATATTCTCCGGGAATGCGGCAATAATTGTGGTTTTATGGTTGGCGGGAAGATTAATACAGGAGTCAGTTCCGCGGCCGGCGATGGTGATATTTTTATTACTGAAGCCGACGAAAGCGACGGGTCGCATACGGCGATTCATGCCCGGCTGGGGATTGTGCCCAATGTTGAAGATGACCATTGCTGGAATGTTGGCGGCGTTGAACAGCTTTACCGTAACTTCCAGCAGTTTGCGATGCAGTGCCAGCATCTTATCTATTGTGACCATGAAAATTCCGACCGTATTTTCGCCTCACATCCCGCGGCCGTACGGTTGACCCGTTCAGCGATTTTGGCTGATGGATATTTTAGCCATTGCAACCCGGATAAATTAAAGGAAATTCATGGTTACCAGCGTCTTAATGCCGCAATGGCGGTCGCTGGTGCGGTAGAACTCGGTATTACACGCCAAGCCGCGGAAACGGCGGTATTGACATTTTCTGGTGTTGCCCGTCGAATGACTACTCACTTGATTACGGCGGAACTGGCAATTATTGAAGATTACGCACATCATCCGACCGAGTTATCCGCCGCGCTGGATTGTTTGAAGCGGCGCTTTCCTGGACACTACTGCCGCGTTGTGTTTCAGCCGCACCGCTATGCAAGATTACGGCAGTATTTTGAAGATTTTGTTAAAATTCTGCGGTCGCCGGACGCGGTGGTGATTACTCCAGTATTTGCCGCGTGGGTCGAAACCGAAGGCGTTGGCAGCGCAGAATTGGCAAAATCAATCGGCTGCAACGCCATATTTTCCGATGAACCATGGGGAAAAATGGCACCGCAACTCTTACAAAAGCCTGACGGGCGGCCGCTGCTGCTGGCGGTCATTGGCGCCGGCGATTTAGAGCAACTTATTCCACATCTACTAGCATCCCGCGCAGCATCAGCAGCGACTGAATAACCGCACGGCGGCGAATAACCGCGCGGGAACCGCGGAACCGGTATTCTTTAATGACTTGTTTATCTCGCAGTTTCACGCCAATAAAAACTAATCCTATTGGTTTCTGCGGTGTGCCGCCGTCTGGTCCGGCAACCCCTGAAACCGCGATACCAACATCAGTGCCGAATTTTTTACAAATCCCTTCAACCATGGCCGATACGCACTCGCTGCTTACGGCGCCGTATTTAGCGATGATTTGTTCCGGTACTGCCAGTACATTGATTTTGATTTGATTGCTGTAGGCAACAACTGCGCCGGAAAAAAGCTGCGATGAGCCGGGCAAATCGGTGATGGCGGCGGCAATCATCCCGCCGGTGCATGATTCCGCCGTTGCCAAAATTAATTTGTTGTCGAGCAGCCGTGCGGCGATATCTTCCGCCAGCGATAAAACGCGGTTTGCTGCAACCGCGTCACCAAAAACTTTAACTGCCGCCAAAGTTTTTTCGTGTAATAACGCAGCATCAGATGCAGATAGAAAAACTTTGACGCCTTCGTATGAAGCGCAATAAGCCGGACTGATTGCGGTTCCGGCAATAATCGGCTTGATGTTCTGTTCTACAGTCAGCTCCGATGCGTTGATGACCATAAAGTGCTCGGTGAAAATTTGTTCCTGTCGCATTGCCTCCAGGCGCGGCATCACTTCAATGCTAAACATCGGCTCCAGTTCTTCAGGCGGTCCCGGCAGCAAAAAAATATCTTTGCCATACTTATTGTCTGGTGATTTCAGCCATAATCCCGGTGCAGAGCCGAAACGGTTATTCAAAATCACTGCATTTACCGGCATTGCCGCCTGATAAAAGAGTTCTGCCGGAGGTTCGCCCCGGCCGCGGGATAACCAATGCTGCTTCAGCCGGCATGAATATTCCTCATTAACCCGCAACTCCAGGTTCAGCAGCGAACAAACCACGTCGCGTGTAACATCATCGCCGGTAGATCCAAGCCCGCCGGTAATGATTACCACCTCAGCCTCAGCCAGCGCCGGCAGCAGCGCCTGACGCAGCGTTTTGTCGCAGTCCGGCACCGTCACCGCGTAATCCGCATGCATTCCCGCAGCCGTCAATGTCCGTCCGATAAAGCCCAAATTGGTGTTGATGGTTGTCCCCGACAATAACTCGTTACCTGTACATATTACCGCTATTTTTACCATAATTATTCCTTTATACCAATTCGTTATCATTGATAGATATCCGACTGACAGCTCATTGGTATCAGTATTGCCGCCTGTGCTCCACGCTTATCGGCATAAAATAAACTACCCTGATTTATTATTCAAGATGGTGAAAAAGTTATACCACAAAAAACGCAATTATTTATGACGAAGCGGTTATTGCCGCAGGACTCATTCAAAGAGCTGCTCAGCGACATCATTCGGGGTAACAATGCCAACAGGTTGTTGCTGCTGATTTGTAACTATAAGCAGTTGGCAGCGCATTGTTTGAGCGCGGACGAGAACTTCACGAAGAGTGTCATTGACATTAATTACCGCTGGGATGCGGCAGCAATCCATTACCAACGTGCTTTTCCAGTGGGATTCTTCAAGTTTAAAAATTGCGTCATAGATACTAAAAATGCTTTTAATTTGATCACTGCCGCTAGTGCAGACACTGTTTATGGGAATCCTTGAGACATTAAGCCGCCGGCAGAGTTCAACAGCATCTTGAACCGTGGTTTCTGGGGTGACAATTTTGACATTTTTTATAGGTATCATAATATCTCCGACGCGCAGTTTATGGAAATCGAGCGCACGGTCAAGCAGGCTGGCGGCTTCATGATCAATAGTTCCACCGGATGCGCTGTCGCGCAGTAAAATACGAAAATCTTCGCGCAGCAGCAATCTGGCGTCTTCTTTTTGATTATGTTTGGCGGTGGCGATATTAATAAACCAGGCTGCGAAAGCTGCGAGCGTTTTTATCGGCAGCGCCATCAGCCAATATGAGGCGTAAAGCATCGGCGCGAAACGCAGACAACGTTCTTCCGGTGCCTGCCGGAACCAGTCTTTGGCAGTTATTTCAGAAATTAACAGCAGCGGCGTCAGAACAATCGTGGTGGTCAGCAATAAAACATAATCATCTTTAATTCCGCAGCCGGTGAGAATTTTTTCAGTAATTACTGAGGTACAGACCAGGGCGGCATTCACACCGACCAAAGTAGTGGAGATCATTAAATGCGGACGTGCGATAAAATATTGAATTATCGCCGCTCGCCGGTGTCCGGAACTGGCAAAATGCGCTATCCGGGGTTTTTGAGATGAGATTAAACCAATTTCACAACCGTTAAAAAAGCTGTTCAGCAGCAGAAATGCGATTAACAATATAATGAGATAAATCACTGTTCCACCTCCGTTTCACTGCGCAGTGGCTCCCGCTGCAGTTTGACTTTGACGACCCGGTGGTGTGAGACGGTCTCAGCGTGCATTTTCCATCCGAACAGTATGATTTCATCGCCCAGTTGAGGTATTTTGCCGGAAATTTCACTAAATAATCCATTCAGGGTATGGGATAAATAATTTTCAGGGATTTGAATGCCAGTGATGTCTTCAAGGGTGTTGAGCGGTATGGCACCGTCAAGCGACCAGGTGTCATTGTCAAGACGTTCCAGATAGTAATCTGTAACCGAGTATTTATCTTCAAGTTTATTGACCATTTCACTGTAAATACTTTTTACCGGAAGCATCCCTGTAACTCTGCCATATTCGTCAACCGTCAGCGCGGCGGGGAGCTGCTCCCGGCGCAATACACTTAAAGCTAACGTCAATTTGGCTTTTTCCGGTATGGAAATTGCGGGGATTAGCCGGTGCTGCTGCTGCCATTGCCGGCGCTCCTCGCCAGACAGCAGAAAAAATGCCCGGGCGGAAAGAAAAAATTCGGCATCATCTAAATCGTTAGTGAACACCGGGTAGAATTCTCTTTTGGTTTGCCGGATGATGCGCTGCACTTCACCGGCATTGGCGGTGGCGGCAATACCGATAGTTTCGATTCGCGGCACCATCGCAGTCGTAACAGTTTTACTGCGCATGGCAAATATATTGTGCAGCAATTCAGTTTCGGCGGTGGTAAAAGTGCCGGTAGCAGCAGCTGAATCCAGATATGAGTCATATTCTGCCGGCAGCAGCGGGACTGGCTGCTTTCGTCCGAACAGCGCGGTAGAAATTACGAGAATTTTATCCGAACAAAATATCAGCGGTGCTAGAATTCTGCGAATCAAATAGAGCGGAAACGCTATGCGCATTGACAGTTTTTCGGGGAATAGCAGCGCCAGCGTTTTGGGGATAATTTCGCCGAACAACAGCAGAACGATGATAGAAATCAGCATAGACAAGGTCAATTCCAACCACGCCGGGAAATGCAGTCCGCCCATTAAGTGATTATTGATAATGGTAATGCCGATATTGGTCACCATATTGCAGATGACCAAAGTAATCAGGGTAGGATGGTAGTTGTCAACTAGTTCCGCCACAATCCGTTTCAAGGCAGA
This sequence comes from uncultured Victivallaceae bacterium, assembly GCA_964542255.1. GTDB lineage: Bacteria > Verrucomicrobiota > Lentisphaeria > Victivallales > Victivallaceae > CAYMSF01. The sequence continues at coordinate 2,908 of CAZITV010000049.1, read as the reverse complement.
CTTATCCCGGCGGTAACTCAAAATCCGTGCTCTGCTCAGCGAAAACAACGCCGTTTCCGATGCCGAAAACAGCGCCGAAAAAATCAGCAGCGCGATCAAAAGAATTAAATAAATAACTGTACCGGTTTCCGCCATTTACTGCTCAATTTATTGTGTGCCGCTGCCGAATTTTATTGTTCGTTGTTATTTTCCGGCTCATCTTTCGGCATATTGTCCGCATCAGTGATTAATGGTCGAAAAATAAATATACCTGTCATATCTGAAAACGGATGCGGCAGCAGCTTAAAATGTTTTGATGCCGCAACAGTTTTATAAAACTGCGCAGACTGACGGACAATGGCGATATCCACGTTTTGAGCCTGTAATACTTCCACCGGCGGCAGCGCCCAATGATTTTTGCGCCAGACCGGCTTGACCCAGTCTGCATTTGCACGGAAAGAGAATTGCGGGCGGTTAGAAAAAATTACCAATTTACGGCCGGTATCGGTTTTTCCTGCAGCCTCTATTAATTTTAAAGTATTGGCCTGCAGCCAATGGTTTAACTGCAGTTCATCAACGTGTCTGCGGTCAAGTGCTGCAGCCGTTCCGCTGTAAATCTGCCATACCGCCAACAACACCGCCACCGCAGTGAAAAGTGAACGCAGCCGGCGTTCGGCACATATTTGATAGAGCCACATCAAGCCGTAAACGGTCAGTGGCATCAACAGCAGAATATTCAGCGTAAAATACCGCAGGTTAAATGCCACAATCAGGAAAATCAGGATATTCCATATCATAAATGAGAGCAGCACAATATGCTCCAGATTTAACATCCGGCGGCGCCACAGCAAGATCACGCCAATGACGGCCAGCCACAGATAAATCTCACCATTGATAAATGATACCTCGGAACGCAGCTGCCGCCAATTAAGCCGGAACGGCTGGTCACCGGTCAGCTCTATGCCGCTATCATTGGATTCTGCATCGTTGCTCAAGTCAACACAGCGCGGAGTATTATCGAGAATACCGGCAATCATATCGGCTTGACGGATATCCACTGCCGGAATGCCGGTGCACTGGTAGATTTGATAAATTCGCGGGGACAGTACCGCCAGCACGATGGTGATGACACAGACCAGACGCAGCAATACATGAGCAAATGCTTTTACGGGTGCGTTTTTTTTCAAAATTTCGCGGCGCTGCGATAAACAAACGAACCACAGCAGGAATAGCGGCAAATAAATAATGCCTTCGCCGCGCACCAAAGTTAGTCCCGCCAGGCAGACGGCAAACAGCAGCAGTTTTACCGGCGCAGCTTTACGGGCATAACTCAAAAGCAGCCATGCCACCATCATAAAAAAGAAATTGCGGCCGGAATTCAGCAGTCCGGAGCAGCCCATTTCAATTATCTTTGGCGCTATTATATATAGCAAACAACCCAAACCGGAAACCCGTTCGGAAACAAATAGACGGAGAAATTTATATAAGGGAAACAGGGTCAGGAGGTAGAAACCGGAGGAAACAATGATTAATGCCGAAAACGTATCTACCCCGGTGCTATGCACGATTCCGGCCAGTGCCGGCATTAGCGGTGGAACATTTTCGAGAAACGCTTCCCGCCACTGACCGTTGCCAAAAGCCTCAACCATGGACCCGTAGTATGCGGCAACGTCATCCGGAATATTAATGCTGAAGCAAAGATGCACCAGGCAGATGACAACACCGGCAATCACTGCGGTAAACAGCAGTGGATTTGCTGAGAATAATTTTTTTAAATTTATCATTATCGAATAAACAATCGGCGATTAAGCCTTTGGCATACAGTTATAATGATAGTTTTTTAAAGGCGGCGAATTCATCTTCCAGCACTTTGAACATTGCTTCTACTTCGCTGCGGTCTTGTGCTTTTCCGGCTTTTTCAATTTTTGCGACAATGCAGTTGATTCGTTCCAGACAAAGGGTCGCACTTTCGCCCTTGATAAAATGAGCAGCGGAAGCCCAATCTGAAAACCGGTTATCTTTTATTGCGCTCTGCAGTTTACTGATGCTGTCCGGGGCGCTTTCGCCGAAATACGCCAGCATTTCATCAACCAGCGCGGCGTCATCGGAAAAATTGGTCAATGCATTTTCACGATTTAGTACTGCTAAGTTTTCCGGTATAAAATTTTCTGCCATGATTTTCCTCTTGGTTATATTTTAGTTTTTGGTGGGTTGTTTGGCTTCGACATCAGTGGATCCGCACAATGAACATTTTTCCAGTTTTCCCAGCAATTTGTTGTATTCTTTTAAGTTCATATTACCCCTTGACGGGATTGGCTGCCGGGGAAACAGTTTGTTGCATTTGTAGCATTTCATTGCCACGGCCATCCTGGCTTTGCATTGCCTGCACTTTTCTTCATCGGGGTTGTTAGTATACAGATCCTGCGCGGCGCTGCATTTCGTACAAACCACCGCAATCAACGGCCCTTTCGTAATTGATTCATCAAGCTTGCTGCTAAACAATACCCAATGAACAATAACTCCGGCAAATATAGTTACAATAAGCGTGCCTAACAAAATCCCCGCAACCTTCAAATCCTCCATAGACGGATTTAAAATTTTCTCCCAAAGGGTTTCTTCACCAAGCTTATCGCTGATTTTTTTGCGTTTTGCCTGTTTTTTGAACATCTCAAGTTTTTCGATGTGCTGCGCCATCGTTTCGATGGAATGGTCAATGGCGACCATATCTGAGAATGGCGACATCTTAAACTCTTCGGTTTCAACGTGTTCAAGCAATCTTGCTGAGTCACTGGCAATTTGTTCCAGACTGCGATTGCGGCGAATCACCTCATGTTTTACCTCACGGGTTTTGTTGTATTCAATGAGATTTTTCAATACTTCTTCAAGCTCTTCTTCGGACGGCCGGTTCGCAGGATTTTTCTCAAGCATG
>CAZITV010000048.1:0-13715 GCA_964542255.1 uncultured Victivallaceae bacterium | reverse complement strand
ATATTGAACTCCGGGTTATAGCCCAATAATGTTTTTGCTTTAGAAATATCTGCTAAGGAGTGCGGGATGTCGCCAGTTCTTCCGGGGCCGTATTCTGGTTCAATATCGGCGATAACCGGGTCAAATTTGATTAAATTGCTTTTTATAATATTGAATAATTCCGTCAAATTGGTACGACCACCGCAGGCAATATTATAAACAGTGTTGACCGCATCACTATTAGCCATGGCAGCCTGTTGATTGGCTTGAATAACATTGTCTATATAGGTGAAATCTCTTGAGAAAGTACCATCACCGTGGATAACTGGACGCTGATGTTTGATTAAGGAAATAAAAAATTTTGGTATCACTGCCGCATACGCGCCGAACGGGTCCTGTTTTCTGCCAAAAACGTTAAAATATCGCAGTCCAATGGTCTGAATGCCGTATAATCTGGAAAAATTTTCCGCATACAGTTCATTGACATATTTGGTGATGGCATACGGAGATAAAGGTTTGCCGATAACATCTTCCACCTTGGGCAGATTTTTGCTGTCACCATAAGTAGAACTGCTGGCAGCATAGACAAAACGTTTGACTTCAGCATCGCGCGCCGCAGTTAAAACGTTCAAAAATCCCATGACATTTACTTCTGTACTGACAATCGGGTCTTTGATGGAGCGCGGTACGGAGCCCAGTGCAGCTTGATGCAGGACATAATCAATATCTTTGCAGGCAGTATTGCACATTGCCAGATCGCGTATGTCACCTTCGAGCAGTTTGAAATTTTTATTAACTAAAAAAGACGCAATATTTTCGCGTTTACCGGTTGAAAAATTATCGAGGCAAACCACGTAATTATTTCGCGATAACAAGTGTTCAACGAGGTTTGATCCGATAAAACCTGCACCGCCGGTCACTAATATCCTGCTGTTACATAATTGAACTGTCATATCATACCGTCGTGATTTGTTGGATGGCCTGGCAAAGCTCCGCCCCGTCGCTTGCATGGCAATATCTTTACTCAACTACCATAAAAAGGCATCGAGTAAAGCTTCACTGCACGCGGCGAAGCTGCAAATATAAGTAATTTTCCGGTAAATCAAACAGCTAATAATATAGCATTGTACACAATAATTTACAAGCTTGACGGTGTTGCTTATCGGTCGTGAATTTAGCCTGGAAAAACGCTTTTGATTTGCTTGTATAGCATATGTAACGAACACGCGTCGCTAATAGCAGTCAAGATAACGCTGCAGAACCATAGGTTAGTTTGTGACAGTTCCTAAGAAATACTTTTGAATCCAGCGCATTGGACGGTAGTATTAGTCCTTAAGTCTTGGATCAAGTACATCACGCAATGCATCACCAAGCATGTTCAATGCCATCACCAGTAAAAACATCAAACCGGTAGCGGCGGCAACTTCCCACCAGATGCCACGCCAGAGACGCTCCTGCCCATCAGAGATCATGGTACCCCAGCTAGGTGCCATTTGTACGCCAACTCCAAGATAACTTACGATGACCTCCGTCATGATGGCGAACGCGAAACGCATCGTGAAATAGATGATAACCAGATGAAAAATATTCGGGACAATATGTTTGAAAATTATTGTAAAAGAATGTTGTCCGGCAACCTTTGCGGCTTGAATGTAACCGCATTCACGCAGTTTCATCGTTTCGCCTCGAACAACGCGGCAAAGGCTTACCCAGCCGGTAATGCCAATACCGAGATATACTGCCATCATTCCAGTGTCTGTGTTTAGCAGTCCGGCGAAAACTGCAAGAGCTCCTGCCAGCGGCGGATAAAGAAAACCCTTTGAGACCAAGAGCGCAAAAGCAAGAATGAATAACAGTGTTGGCATTGAGTCAAAAGTGCTGTATAGCCATACAGCTAAATCATCAAGCCAACCGCCAAAATAGCCGGCGAATGCGCCAATTATCACTCCGATGACCGCAGATATTAACGATGCTAAAATGCCAATTTTTACCGCTGTGGCAATGCCTGCTAAAGCGCGCAGGAAGACGTCTCGTCCAAGGTAATCAGTCCCTAAAATGTGACTTGACGATGGAGGCTGAAATTGCTCGGCCATATTCCCATACTCATAAATCGGAGTAATTTTGTTGTAACTGCAATATACTGAGTAAATTTCTGTTAAAAGTGCGATTATTACGTAGCATGTCACGATAATTAGACATATCAGCGACATTTTGTCAGCGCGTAACCGCTTGAAAAAATTATTGTTCTGAAGATGTGTGTTTGTTGTGTTCATGAGAGAGTTTTATTTTCGATGTTGTTGCGCCGCCTGGTGAGATGTACCTGCAATAAGGCAATTTCAGATGGAGTAACTCCGTCAATTCTAGCGGCTTGCGCCAGTGTTGACGGAGTTACCCGTTTTAACTTTACAGTGGCTTCATTGCGTAAACCATTAACGGTATCGTAATCGAAATCAGCTGGGATTTTCCAATTTTCCAATTTTTGTAATTTAGCAATAGTTGCGTTTTCGCGTTCAATATAGCCTTCGTAATGTGCCTGAATGATTAACTGGCGCAAAGTGCGGCGACCAATAAGTGTTGATGTATCAATCCCGAGGATGGCTGGGGCAAATGGTAATGGTTGTTCTGGTGACCATTCGCCGCCGCATTGCTTTAATGTTTCCCAGATAGTTTTCCCGTCGTTTCTTTGAGACTTGGCGGCTTGCGCCGCCATTTCCAATAAATTGCGGTATTCATTGAAAAGATTATATTTGTCATCTGACAATAAGCCATTCTCTTTGGCGAATTGGCAAAGGCGCAGGTCAGAGTTATCTTGTCTCAGGCGTAAACGGTATTCGGCTCTGCTGGTAAAAAGGCGGTATGGTTCAATAATTTCTTTGGTAACTAAATCATCAATCATTACGCCAATATACGAAAGTTCTCGTGGGATTTCAACTAAATTTAAACCGCAGGCAAGCTTGGCGGCGTTCATTCCGGCTACAAGACCTTGCCCTGCGGCTTCTTCATAACCGCTAGTACCGTTAATCTGTCCGGCGGTGAAGAGATTAGGATATTTTTTAGTATTTAATGCACGGGTTAACTGGTCAGGGAAAACAAAGTCATATTCAATTGCATAGGCGTAACGGGAAATTTCTGCATTATGCAACCCTGGAACAGATGCTATCATTTGTCTTTGCACTGACGGCGGCAGGCTTGTAGAAATTCCGTTTATATAATATTCATCTGTATATTCACCCTCTGGCTCCAAATAAAGCAGGTGGCGGTCATGATGTGGAAATCTTATTACTTTATCTTCAAATGATGGACAATAACGTGTGCCGATTCCAGAAATTTTGCCGCTATACATCGGTGATTGATGAATATTGGCGCGAATAATTTCAGCCGTAGCTTCGGTTGAGTAAACCATATGGCAATTCATCGCCTGAAATTTCGTTTTTGGCAAAAAATCTGGCGCTGGAAAATGGCTGAATTTTTCTTCTGTGTTATCTGTGGTCTGGAATTCCATTTGTGAAAAATCAATTGTTTTTGCTAGTATGCGTGGAGGCGTACCTGTTTTTAACCGTCCCAGCCGTAAACCAAGCTGTTCCTTTAGTGCCTGTGCCAGTTCAGTTGATGGCGGGTCACCTGCTCGTCCACCAGGAAAACTATTCATGCCATAGTGCAACTTGCCTGAAAGAAATGTGCCGGAGGCAATGACCATTGCTGATGCAGTGAAATGGTCGCCAAACTCTGTTGTTATACCCAATATTTTGCCATTTTCAGTTAAAAACTCTTTCACCATTGCTTGTTTTATGGCAAGATTCGGTTGGCGTTCCAACAAAAATTTCATGCCGCGCTGATAGCATACTTTATCGCATTGGGCACGTGGCGACCATACCGCCGGTCCTTTCGCCGAGTTCAGCATCCGGAATTGAATCCCAGCATTATCTGCAACTATGCCCTGTCCGCCACCTAACGCATCGATTTCGCGCACTACTTGCCCTTTGGCAATGCCGCCAATTGCGGGATTACAGCTCATTTGAGCAATGTGGTCCATATTAATAGTAATCATCAAGGTGCTGGCGCCGACACGTGCTGCAGCCAGCGCTGCCTCACAACCGGCATGTCCGCCGCCAACAATAATTACGTCGTATTTCATTACCATTTACAAACCTGATATTAAATTATTTATGCATCTTTGAAAGATAATAATAAAAGGTGCTCTATTCAAATCAAATACCTTACAAATTTTGATAGAATTTGCATATAGATACTAAAATATCAGGGAAAAATATTGATTTTTGGCTCTCGCCAGCATATATTTATATGTTTATGCTTGTTCAGTTACTTTAACAATGTTTGTTGCAATTTGGAGCTTATCACAATGAAAAAGAATTTTGATGTTTGTGTCATCGGCGCTGGTCCTGGTGGATATGTGGCGGCAATCCGCGCTGGTCAAAAAGGTTTAAATGTCGCACTGATTGAACGCGAAAACTTTGGCGGTACTTGCTTGAATACCGGCTGTATTCCTACCAAAGCACTAATATCCGGTGCGGAGTTGCTGAGTCAAGTCAAACACGCCGCTGAATTTGGCATCAATATCAGCAATGGCGGCAAGCCGGTGCCGGTTTGGTCCAAAATGCTTGACCGCAAAAATGATATAATCATCAAATTGCGTAGTGGCATCGGCAGTTTATTGAAGGCTGCCGGGGTGACTGTTTTTAGCGGTAGTGCCGCATTTATTGACAGAAACAGTGTAGCCGTCAAGGTTAATGGCAAAACTCAAGATGAGATTTCTGCCAAAAATTTTATTATCGCAACTGGTTCAGGGGCATTAGTGCCCGGCTTTATTCCAGAGCACAAACGCATTTTGACTTCAACTGAACTATTGTCAATTAAAGAAATTCCCAAAAAACTTTTAATTCTGGGTGGCGGGGTAATCGGATGCGAATTCGCCTGCTTGTTTGCTGAACTTGGTTCAGAGGTTACAATTGTGGAAATGTTGCCGTCAATTCTACCTAATTTGGATAAAGAAATTTCAAAAACTCAAACTCAATATATGAAAAATGCCGGAATAAATATTATTACCGGCAATCCGATGCAGAACATCAAAGCAGAAAAAAACTCAGTTTCCGGAACCGTCGGCAGTCTAACCGTTAGCGCAGACTACCTTTTGGTAGCGATAGGGCGAAAACCTTGCACTGACGGTTTGGAATTACACGCCGCCGGAGTAAATACTAATGAACGCGGCTGGGTTCCGGTAGATGCGTATTGCCGCACCAATATTCCTTCTATTTATGCCATCGGCGATGTGGCCGGCAAAATTTGGCTGGCGCATCTGGCCAGCGCAATGGGTATTACCGCGGTGGATAATATACTGGGGGCTCAACGTGAGTTCGATTATACTTTGGTGCCGGGATGCATCTTTACATTCCCGGAAATCGGTACTGTTGGTATGACTGAAGAAGAATGCCAAAACAAGGGTATCAAATACCATATTGGCAAGTTCCCATTTGCCGCATTGGGTAAAGCAATGGCAATTAATCACACTGAAGGTTTTTGCAAGATTATCGCTGACGCAGAAACTGACCAGGTGTTAGGCGTTCATATTATCGGACCGCATGCTACCGACCTTATCGCTGAGGCAGTTCCGGCAATGAATCTGGAAATTACGGCAAAAGAGTTGGGAATGGCAATTCATGCTCATCCAACACTGGGCGAAGTAATGATGGAAGCCGCTCATGCGGTTCATAATGAGTCAGCTCACATTCCGCTTAAAAGATCCAAAAGCGCAAGTACACGGTCATAATTAAATGCAGTGGCTTATATCGTTAAAACGGCGATGCAGCGAACATCAAACAATAAGTTTATGTCTTGTGCTGTTTGTCGCTTTGACGGTAAGGGTTTTGTTGATTTTTCCCGGCTTAAATGATATGCCACAGCGTTTTTCCAGGCCTGATTCGCCAGGCTATGTTCAGCCGGCTCTTGCGCTGGTTGCCGATGGCGGCTTTTATTCCGCGCCTGGCACATTGATAAAAAATTCTGCGCGGCCGCCGCTGTTTTCCCTGTTTCTATCGGCTTTTTTCTATTGTTTTGACGAAAATTATTTTTTGCCGATTTTGGCGTTATGCCTGATTGGCGCGCTTATATGCATTCCGGTGTATCTTAGCGCAAAATTATTTGGTGGCGGTAATATTGGCTTGCTGGCAGCAGCTTTTTTTGCGCTAAATCTTACTGCTATCGCCAACAGTCCGATGCTGCTTTCCGATGTTCTGTTTGCTTTTTTTACAGCTTGGCAATTATATTTTTTTAGTTTGGGTTACTGGCGGAAACAGTTGTACTGGTGGTATGTCGGGATAATGCTTGCTGGAATATCGGTACTCATTCGGCCGATTGGTTTATTGTGGTATTTACCGGCAGTATTCCTGATATTGATTTTCCCAAATATTAGCTTAAAACGCAAGATTGCGACCGTATTAATTATCCTGGCATTATTCTGGTCTATCGTTTTTCCGTGGATGTGGCGCAATCAGCTTAATGGTGCAGGGTTTTGTGTCGATACCAATACTGGCGCCATGTATCACCAAAATGGCGGAATGCTGCTGGCTAAATTAAACGGGACATCTTATGAAGCGGAAAAACAGCAAATACTCAAGACACAAGAAATCGAATTTGTAGATACTGTCAAATACCCCGATGAGAAAAGCCGTGTTGATTACCGGATAGCCAAACTTAAAGAATTGATAATGCAGCACCCAGTTACTTACTTCCGACTCCATCTTAATCCGCAAATAATGCTGCCGGATTTACCTACTTTTTGCGAAATATTAGGATTCACCAAGAGTGACCGCGGCACACTTGATATAATGCACCGTTATGGCGTCATCGCAGCTATTAAACATTATTTTAACGGTGTGTTATGGTTGCCACTACTGCTGCTGCCGGCGTTGGCGCTTGTTGGAATCTGTTATCTTGGCTGTTTGTTTCAGTTGGGATTATGGATATATCAGAAAAATATTTTCTTTATTTTCTTTTTTTTGGCTTTCGTGGAATATTATTTATTCTTGCCAGGACCTATTACTGTGCCGCGGTATCAAATGCCGGCATTGCCGTTCATTGCTGTGATTGGTGCGATGGGATGCGTGCAATTAGTCGTGTTCCTAAAAAAAACTTTATCGCCACGGAGACGGAAAAATTAGTTATTAATATTAATTTTGCAAGTTTGGTTGTAAAATTGATATTTTAACTTTATTTTATCAGCGTGCCGGGCTTAATGATGTGAAATATAATTGATTCAGCAGCAGTATCGCCTATATTGTGTATTGACAATAACGGAGCTGAGCTTATGGACGTTGATTACGACGGTTTGAAAAAATATGTTATCCGCAAACTTTCCAAGGAGTTGCCGGTTTCGTTATGTTACCATAATGTTAATCATACTCTCGAAGTTATAGATACCGCCGAGGTGTTTGGAAGGCAGGAGGCATTGAGTGATATTGAGCTTTGCAATGTCATGACTGCCGCTTTGTGTCATGATACTGGTTTCCTTTACCGCCATTATAATAATGAAATATTTGGTATGCGCTTCGCTGGTGAGTTACTCCCGTTGTTTAATTACGATGCGCAACAAATCACTGAAATCCAGGCCATGATCTTGGCAACATCATGGCCGCAACAGCCTAAAAAATTATGTGAAGAGATTTTATGTGATGCCGATTTAAGTTATCTAGGAACTGACTCTGTCGCCACCGGCGCTGAAAACCTGCGCCGGGAATTGGCACTGAATGGAAAAATGTTCACTGACAGCGAATGGCTTAATTTGGAATTGTCGTTTTTATCACAACATCACTATTTTACCCGTTCAGCACAACTCTCAAGAGAGGCTGGCAAAAAAAAATATTATCACGAACTACAAAAACAATATAATAAGATGGAGAAATAATTATGAGAAAAATCTTTGGCAATGTCGAATATGAAATTATTCAAAATATTGCGGATGGCGGCATGGGGTCAGTTTTTAAAGCTCTGGAAAAAGGCGTTGAAGGATTTGAAAAGATTGTTGCCATCAAAACACTGCTAAGCTGTTATTCTGATGATAAAAAATTTGTTGACCGTTTTATTGCCGAAGCAAAACTCGTCGCCAACCTGGTGCATGAAAATATTGTTCAAACTTATATGCTGAACCAGTACAATGGCGAATATTACTTCGTGCTCGAATTTGTTGATGGCATATCATTATATGATTTTATGGAATTTCACCGTAAAACGCAAACGGTTTTGCCGCGCAATTTAGCAGTATTTATTGCCGGAAGAATCGCGCGAGGTTTGGCTTATGCTCATAGCCGCTGCGATAATTTCGGGCGCCCGCTGAATATTGTCCATTGCGATGTCTGCCCGCATAATGTCTTAATTAACACTGAGGGGTTACCTAAAATCACTGATTTTGGTATTGCTAAAGCAACAACAATGAATGACGAAGACGGCACTATTTCCGGGAAATTGCCATTTATGTCGCCTGAACAGGCAAATAAACAAGAGATAGATTTTCGTTCAGATATTTACTCCTTGGGAATTGTATTGTTCTATCTGCTCTCTGGTGAAACTACCAGGCGGATTGATGTAACACTAAACGAAATTTTACAGCAGGCGAAAACTAATTTTATTGATTGGATAAAGTTGCCGGATGACGTTGACAGCGATTTGATGTCTATCCTTGAAAGAATGCTTGCTACCAATCCTTCTGACCGCTATCAAAATACCTCTGAACTTGCCCGCGACTTAGAGTATTATATTTATAAAGATGGCTATGGCCCCACCATCGTTACACTCGCAAATTATATGCGTACTCAATTACCGGCGCTATTTGAAATAGAGCAATTTGAACCAACTTGCGATATTGGTAAGACCGTAGTTATTACTGATGTCATCGATGACAAAACCGTACGGCTGCCAGGCGATTTTTTAAAGCATTGAGCTGAAATATGTGGTGGATAATTTATGCCGCTATTTATCTATTGATGTTAATTTTTGATTTTTTTCAATACTGCCGCTATGGTGGTAAATTTTGGTTTATCGCTTACGAAGTTGTGTCAAGTAGCTATTTTATAGCACTCGTAGCAGTTTTTGCTGTGAATTCTGGAATTGGGGTTAATCGTCTGATTTTGTTGCCAGCTCTAATATTCATTCCGATTGATTGTATATTATCAATAAAGGGTGGCTTTGCAGGATACGTTTTGCCGAAAATGGAAATTACTGAAAGTGAATCTGAGTTTGCTAATATTATCTCGATTATTTTCTCTTTTCCAGCTTATGTCGTTGTAATATTAATGCTAAGTCCTGCCCGCTAGTGGTTAATTGTGCAAACCAGTAATATTGTCTTTAATCTGCCAACCCTTTGCTTCCAGTTTGCACCACGCAAGTTGGCCTTGTTCCCGATCCTGCGGGACTGCAATCTTGCGACTTAGTACGGCGACGGTGATGTACGAGTCCGGCCGTTACATTGAGCCAATCCGGCGTCTATTAATGAGAACATTTGGGTATGACTTTGAGATTGCGATTCGCTATAAACCAACAGTTGCACCATCCACAATAACGTGAAACTCATTCGGGTAGCATTTGCAATTGAATAAATAATGATTATAATAAGAACTAATTTCAAAACTCTTTTAAGATTTTTGCGTCTTTTTCGAGTTTTTGGCGACTTAAGCTCATCTTGCGTAACGCTGTTACATTTGATTTCGCTTAAAATCTTCAAAATATTCAAAATAACTGCAAAACATCAATTCAAATAGTTTTGCAATTACTTATAACATTAAATACTTTAAGGAAAATTTAATATATGGCAAAAAATATTATTAGTAAGATTGAGAATGAAATTAGTGTCAGCTCAGAATTGTCTGCAAAAAACAAAAATGAATTGCTGACCCTGATGGGCGAACTAAAAAACGAACTGCAATCTGTTGAACAACAGCATCGCGATAAAGCTGCTAATATCGCGAAGTTGACCACTGACTCGACAACTGCGGTATTAAAAAACGCCAAGATATTCGCTTCTGACCCAACATATAATGAACTCAGGAGTGCAGTTGCAGAATTTGAGGTCTCACATCCAGATTTGGTACGTGTTGTGAATCAAATTTGTATTATGCTTTCGAGTATTGGCATTTAACCAAATCCGCCGAAGTTTATCGTATTACTGCCAATATGCACTGTCAATGCCGCAAAGCTGCCCCCGAAACGAACCAACTTTCAAAAATCTTCGCGATCTATACGCAATTTTTAGCTTTACAGAGTACTAGGATGCCTTTATTTCGTCAGTTCACTACCGAAGAAAATAAGATTTCCCCTTAATTTATCTGAACTTTCTCTCAATCCGCCAATGCGGTTCCTAGTCAGCCATAACGACTCATGCTCAATGAGGATGTCCAGTAATTGCTTTCGCGCATCATTTTTTAGAATAATTTTTTTATTGTCAAAAAATGCCAGTGTTTTTGTGCAACTAAATTTTGCCATATTTATGGCATTGTTAACCTCGTGCCGGGCAAAGATTGCCTCACTTGCGGTTAGAGACAAACTGTTAAGAGTCGCCTGGCTATTTTCTAAATTTAACAGTGCATCGACTAGCCGCGTGCGTTTTAGCTTTTTGATTGCCTGATTTTCTTTGAAAGTACTATCGTTAGCAAATAGCATTGTATTGAACAGAGTATTATTGACTGTTCTTTCAGGAAATATCTTATATGAATTGCCTAAATTATACAATACCTCTCCTAAACCTGCGTCCGGTTGATGAAACGCTAACGTATCAATAGCCGCGGGGATTGCGGCATTGACCATTTTGGTGTTGCTCCAACCGTAGCCGGCGCCCGCGAAAATACCGACGTAACTGATGGGCAAATACTGGTGATGTCCATTGTCACCCCAGTCAGTGTTCAGTATCCCCACCGCTCCATTTTTTACTCCGTTTACCACTGCGTTATTAATACTCCCCAAAGCGTTATCGGTTCGTCCAATTATTGAATTCCAGCTTGAAGTTCCAGGACAGACATAAAACGGCACGCCGGATGCAGCAAATTTTTCGGTGGTTTCTGCAAAATTGTGGTCAAATTCATAGCCCCAATTTAATGCGGTGATACCGTGCGGCAGTTCGCCAATATACTGTGGCTCATGCAGAATAATGTCTCCAAAAAACATCGTGCTGCGGTTATATTTTTTGGTCAACCGGTCAATTTTTTTCAAAAAATCCAGGTAAACTTTGGTTTTTCCGTTTTTCTCGCATTGTTTTTTGCTCCAGCCTTGTCCCAGTTCCCAGGTTTCATCGCAGCAAATATTAAATTTAGTTGAGGAAAAATTAGGCAAAAATTCCTGATACAGTGAATCCAGAAAGTCAAGGCTTTGCTGGTTTGGCTTGAGGGTGCTGCCGTGTATGCGTCGTCCACTCAACTGCGTCTCAAATCCATTCGGGCATTCTGCCAAATCATGGTAGTCAGGATGTCTTAACCACCGTTCAAAATGACCAAAAGAGTTGAAATTTGGGACAAGTTCAATAAAATGTTCTTTACAGTAATGGTCAATTTGAATAATTTCAGCCGCGGTTAACGGAGAAGCATCAAACCACACCTGCTGGTGCTTGGAAAATGCAAAAGTATGTTCAATGTAAAGCTGTAACTGATTAATTTTTAAATTGGCCAACAGATTTATCAGCGATAAAATTTCAGATAATTTGGGAACCTTGCATCTACTGATATCGAGCATAAAACCGCGAATGGTTAACTGCGGAGTATCATCGATTTTAAAATGTTTTACAATTGCCCCTGTTTTTGTGATGATTTGCTGCAGCGACACCAACCCGTAGTAAAAGCCTGCATCGCTTGACGCTTCAAGAATTATCCCGCGGGGAGTCGTTTCGAGAATATAGCCTTGATCGGCAATTTTATGATTGATCAATAGTCTTAAAAATGCTTTTTCATCCGGCAGATTTGCCGCGCTGACAATAAGCTTTGAACACAATTTATTGCCGCATTCATTGCTGAACTCTAACAATTTAGACATTAAATGCGAGGAAATTTGATTAACCGCAATAATATTTCTAAAGTTACTGTAGTCATAGACTTTATTACCGTGTTTATGATTTTGTGGCGGCGGGAATATCTCACTTCTCATAATTTGAATATCCGATTATATTTATCACAATTTAGTATTGGGCGAGTTAAAGGATTACAGGAAAACGCTTTAAAGTATTACTAATATATATTTTTACAAACCGCATTTATGGAGATTTCGCGATTGTTCCGGCAATAATTTTCGGCAACACCGCTGTGTATGAAGGATACACTTCAATTTACATAAAAATCAAAATTATGCGTTAGAAATAATTTATTTTAGGTGAAAGACTCCGGATATTATACATTTGGATTAATTTTATAGACAAACTATTTGTAAAAATGCAGATAAAATGGTATCAGTAATAGGCTTTCTTTCGGATTAATCTTTGCTGTTGTAGCGCAAAAAAATAAGCATGTAAACGTAAAATATCACGGCAGGAACGCGGCTATGAGTTTTAATGATAAAAACTTTTTAAATATGGCCATTGAACTTGCGTGCCAAAACGTACAGTCGGGGCAAGGCGGACCTTTTGGTGCGCTTATTGTTAAAAATGACAAGGTAATTGCCACTGGAACAAATTTGGTTTGTCAAACTCACGATCCTACAGCTCATGCGGAAATTTGTGCAGTGCGTAACGCCTGCAGTGCATTACTTAATTTTCAGCTCAATGATTGCGTTATCTATTCAAGTTGTGAGCCGTGTCCGATGTGTCTGAGCGCAATTTACTGGGCACGGTTAAGCCGGGTAGTTTTTGCTGCGACGCGGCAGGATGCGGCCAATGCCGGTTTTGATGACGCGATGATTTATGATGAATTGGCGCTTCCGGCTGCGCAGCGCGCGATCGTTTTTTCTAAGTTGTCTGTCACCGATGGATTAAAACCATTTATTTTATGGAATTCATCAGATGATAAGGTAATGTATTAAATCATCAATAAAAATGGAGGTGGTAAAATGGGATTATTTATTAAATTCGTGTTTTTGGCAATATTGGTAACATTTACAATAATGTTGTTGTCAGGGTACCAGATGACCGGTTTTTTGAATCGTGTTTCAAAACTTTCCGACCGGATTATTGACAAAGAAAAAAAAGTAATCGATGTTATTGAAGGGAAAGATGCGGCCGCCCAAACCGCGCCACAGGCAGCAGAAGTAAAAAATAGCGCTACAGCTAATCAAAAACCAAAAACTCCTGCACCCGCAGCACCACCATCTTCATCAGTAAGCAAACGTTCAACCTTTGGGCAAGACAAAAAACATCCATTCGGTGAAGTTGATTTTAGTAAATTTGATGTTGGCGGACAAAGTGCTGCAGCCCAAAGTGCCGCAGCCCCGCCGGCAGCCGCACCGCAGGATACCGCGGCGCCGAGTGCCGCAGAACAGATGTCATCGTCCTCCAATCCGATTATTAAAACTTGGGCAGGATATGTTTCGACAATAGAGAATATGGAGAAGTGATATAAAACTTATGAGGTAATTGCAAAACTATTTTGGATTGATGTTTTGCAGGATTTTTTGAAGATTATAAGCGAAATCAAGCGCAGCAGCATTACGCAAGATGAGTTTAAGACGCAAAAAACTCGAAAAAGACGCAAAAAACTCAAAAGAGTTTTGAAATTAGCTCTTATTACATTATTTTCTCCACAATGTCAAAATATTTG
>CAZITV010000047.1:11415-13924 GCA_964542255.1 uncultured Victivallaceae bacterium | reverse complement strand
GGATTAATATTGCTAGGCTATCACTCTATGGCTGGAACATTTCAAGGGCTACTTGAGCACACATATTCTTCTGCATCCATTCAAAATGTGTGGCTTAACGGCAAAAAAATTGGAGAATTTGGTCTTGATGCCGCGATTGCTGCTGACCACCACATCCCGGTTATTATGACATCGGGGGATGATAAATTATGTGACGAGGCAAAAACTTTTATACCTGAGGTAATAACCTGCATGGTAAAAAAAGGTCTTGGCTGCAATGCGGCAAGATTGCTTGCTCCGGCTAAAGCCTACGAGTTAATCGAAAAGAAAGCGGCTGAAGCTGTTAAAAAATGTAAGACAATCAACCTGGTAAAAATCAAATTCCCGGTAACGCTGCGAATTGAAAATGTAGAGCGTGGCATTATTCCGGTACGAAGCGGTGTCAAGCTGGTTGACGGCAGAACTTACGAGGCCATAGGTAAAATATCTGTTGAAGATGCATTTGACAAATTGATGCGCTGACGAGAGGCCAAACTCATACCAGACAACAAATAGTCGATATATTAAGAGAGTTTAACAACATTCAATAACAAGGAATTTAATGATGAGACTTAAAATTTTTGATTTATTATTGCCGCGCGAAACAAAATTTTTTGATTATTTAAATCAACTAAGCGAAATGATTCTGTCCAGTTGCCAGTCACTTCGAGATTTGGCTGTTCAAATTGAATCACTCAATGATGAAGAGATAAAGAAACGTCTATTTGCGATCCGTGACTTTGAGCAAAAAGGCGATGTTTTGGAAGAAACCATAATTGAAGAACTGGGGCGATGCTTCATAACTCCTCTGGATCGTGAAGACATTCACACCCTGACAATCAATATGGACAAATCACTGGATATATTGAATTGTATTTCACGAAAAATGGAAATCTATAAAATTCAAAAAGTTCCAATGAACGTCTGTCATTTTACCGATATCGCCACTAATATTGCAAAAATCCAATATGATTTAATCCATGAGCTGAGCAATCACAAACAGATGAAGAAAAAGGCTGAGGCCATGCATAAACTGGAAAATCAAGCCGATACACTA
Organism: uncultured Victivallaceae bacterium; assembly: GCA_964542255.1. Lineage (GTDB taxonomy): Bacteria > Verrucomicrobiota > Lentisphaeria > Victivallales > Victivallaceae > CAYMSF01. The sequence continues at coordinate 12,849 of CAZITV010000047.1, read as the reverse complement.
TTCCACACCTGCATGGCGGAGTTATTCAGCGCTGATGAAAAATATCAGACGATTGAAATGACCAAAATGAAAGAACTTTACGAGCTGCTTGAAGCACTAGTTGACAGTATTGATTACGTTGGCAAATTAGTACGTTGTATAAAAATGAAACATGGCTGAACCTCTGGAGCAATTCAATGATTTCCCTGACTTCGCTAGTTATTACAATTATTGTAGTGGCATTAATTTTCGATTTTCTAAACGGCTTTCATGACTCTGCAAATTCGATAGCTACAGTTGTCATTACAAGGACTCTAACGCCGCTACAGGCGGTAGTGCTTGCTGGCGTCGCCAATTTCGTGGGCTACTTCACTTTTGGCCACGCCATTGCCAAGATGGTCAGCAAAGGGATTCTCAATTTTTCCTTAGTACCAAGCAATGATACGCAATTACTGCTGATTTTAGCTGCGTTGCTAGGTGCGATATTTTGGAATGTATTGACATGGATATTTGGATTGCCATCGTCAAGCAGTCACGCGCTCGTCGGCGGTCTAGTTGGTGCAGGGATCGCGGCTGCCGGACCCAAAATAGTCATCTTAGGCAGTATCGCTTTCAATGCCGGGAAAGTTGAAGTTACCGGTATATTGCCAATAATTGCATTTATTTTTATAGCGCCACTGCTTGGCTTAATTGGCGGATCATTGTTTACTATTTTAATTATCAACATTTTTCGTAAATTTCCATATAATAAATCTAATAAGTTTTTCAAATATATGCAATTGTTCTCAGCAGCCTGGTATAGCGTCGGACATGGTACCAATGATGCCCAGAAAATGATGGGGGTTATCTCGCTGGCACTTGTTTGCGGAGGAATGTCAACGTCTATGGAAATTCAAGGATGGGTAGCATTTTCTTGTTATGCCGCTATTGGATTGGGAACTATGTTCGGTGGCTGGAGAATTGTCAAAACAATGGGTACCGGAATTACTAAAATTCGTGCTACAGAAGGGTTTTGCGCTGAATCATCGGCCGCACTTGTTTTAATGGGCACTGCCAACTTTGGTATTCCTGTCTCAACCACCCACGTGATTGCTGGAGCAATTATGGGAGTAGGCACAGTTGAGCGTGGTAAATCAGTACGCTGGGGCACCGCCAGACGGATAGTTTGGGCGTGGGTATTAACCATTCCGCTAACTGCAATTTGCTCTGCCTTAGCATATTGGGCGATCTATTTTGTCCATTTGCGCTAATATTCTAATAACCACGATTGCAGCTTTACTTTTCACGTTACGTCAATAAATATCATCAATTCCCATCTATAAAGGTTAGACAACCGAAGCGAATTGTGCGTGGAAATTTTTATCCAGCCATGACCAGATAGAAGACGATATATAGTTAAAAAAAACCTCTTGCCTGTTTCTGCTTCAAAATGGCTGTGTCAATAATTTTGCTTAA
>CAZITV010000047.1:0-11315 GCA_964542255.1 uncultured Victivallaceae bacterium | reverse complement strand
AGATAATAGTGTACGATTTAGGCGACTTTCAGGATAAATACTTTCAAGGCAAAGTTTTTCAGATTTATTGTATTGCAAAGTATTAACTAAGCATTATAGTATTTTATCGTGCTTTTGATTTAGGAACTGTAATAAAATAAGCCATATTTTAACAGTTTTTTGATTGAGGCGCATACCAGCGGTGACGCAAAAAACATTCGATAGAGTGGTATAATACTGTGAGTTAGTTTAAGATGTTTTTAATAATCACTCTGTATAATTTTTAGATTAAGGTTCTGGCAATACTGTTTTATCATAACCTAGGAAACGACTTATGGATAGCGCAATTAGAGAATGTGAGACAAAATTTGCTCCTCCAGACCGTGCGAACACAACTGTATTACAAAATCAATATAAAATTTTTATAAATGATACAATGCTCAAGGATATTCTCGACTCAGCACCGGACTTCACAGTAATCCTCAACTCATGCCGGCAAATTGTTTTTGCAAACAAGCCGTTGCTGGATTTTTTAGGCGGCATAGAGATGATAACGATTGTTGGGAAACGTCCTGGTGAACTATTAAGCTGCTCGCATTCCACCGGCAAAAATGGTTGCGGGACTGATGAATTCTGCCGAGTTTGCGGGGCAGTCCGTGCAATTCTCACCAGCCAGGCTAACATCAAAGATGTTCAAGAATGCACCATCGTAACCGCTGATGGCGAAAAAACTTTTAATTTCCGGGTATGGGCAACACCGTATGAACGGCAGCATGAACTATTCACGATTTTTACGATTCGTGACATTGCTGATGAGAAATACCGGGCATCGCTGGAACATATTTTCTTTCACGACTTGGTTAATACTACTTCAGGTATATACGGTTTATTGACGATGGTTGCAGATGAACCGGAGCAGTTCAAGGATTATTCGATTGTAATGACCAAGATGGCTGAACAACTGCTGGACGAAATTGGAGCACAACGTGATTTAATGATGGTTGAAAATAACGAAATTGTGATGAGTCCGGAATTGGTAAATTCGCTCACTGTTATTAACGATATTTTCAATATTTATCAAAAACATTTAGTCGCGGATGGGAAAAAACTGATAATTGCCACAGACTCGGCCGGAATAGATTTCCATTCTGACCCGCGACTGGTAAGACGAGTTATCGGAAATATGACTAAAAACGCATTGGAAGCATCAAAAACTGGCGATACAGTAACGATGGGATGCGCAAATTACGCTAGTGGTGTCCGCTTCTATGTCAATAATCAGGTGTATATCAACCGTGATATCCAACTTAATCTCTTCAAACGTTCTTTTTCTACCAAAGGCAGTGGACGTGGCTGGGGAACATACAGTATGAAACTATTGACCGAAAAATATCTGCACGGCTCAATTTCATTTATATCTGACCCTAATTCAGGCACCACCTTTTACGCTGATTATCCCATTGAAGTCGAAAAATAGTTTATGCTAAATGGTGGCTTAAAATATCACTCAATCTTATTTGATATTCCCCCATATTTTTTTGTGTCATGCTGTAAGACAAAAAAAGCGGGCATTGCTGCCCGCCAGGGAAAAAGGAGGGGATACCTGTAATCAAGAGCTCAATCAATCAAATGATTGCAGCCCTGTTTGTTTTTGATTCAATAACCGAATTTTTCAGTATTAATAGCCAATAGCAATTTGGGATTGCGTTCCGATGCCGCAGTCCAACCTGCCCGGTACTTGTCCGGTAATTGATTGACCAAAACACTTACGACTTCAGCAATTTGTTGATTTTCGCTCTTTTGTGGAACATCAACACCTGTGATCTGCTTGGAACCAAGCAGAAAAAGAGAGAGCGTAGTAATCGCACCGAAAATCAACAGACGACGCGTTCTTTCTTTCGAGATGAACATTTTTCAATCTCCCTTTCTTAAATATTGTTATTATTTTTCCCGCCGTCCATAAGGTCGGCAGCCATTTCACGATCACCTTTTTCACGAACATGATCATTCATGCGGTCAAGCTCTGCACTCCAACGTGTCATATCCCAAATTTCAACACCAATCTCAACTCCTACCACCAGCACTTCTGTTCCCAATTCCAACCCGGCATATTCTCTAAATCCCTGCGGCAAAGTTACTCTGCCCTGATTCGAGATAATTTCCGAACTGCTCAGTGCACCAAAACGGCGCATATCACGCCGAAACACCACACTTGATGATGCCTTTGCCGCCGGCATCGTTTCCTGGCGGCGCATTTCTAAGTATATCTCTTCTGGATAAACTGCAACAGCGCCTTCCGGCAGACAATGCAGTACCACATGACCACCGCACTTCTCAGCAAAATCCGAAATAACCTTCGGACTAAACTTAATCCGGCTGTTTGCATCTATTGAACAACGATCTTGTCCACAGAATGATAACATTTTTACTGCATCCTTATGCCATTATATTCCATTATCAACCAATATAATCCATTTTTTTCCACATGTCAAACGTTTTTTTCAAAAAAAACCAATATTTTTTTGATTTTTTTTTAGGCTTTGTAAATTGGCGATGGCAATTATGTGTCAAAAACTAATTTAAAATGGCCTGTTTTTTTATTAGAAAGGTTAATTAACCAGTAATTTTCGCTTGAAAAAAATAGATATTAGCGTTAAATTATGCAGGCATTGGCAAGTTGTGAATCTCGCAATAGCGTTAACAGCATAGATAAGTTGCTGCTTTGTTGCGCAAATTATAATTTGAAGCATGATAGCCAAATACATAAAATCATCACTGTATTGGAATTGTTGACATCTTATCATTATTGAGGTACAAAAATGGCAGAAGGTTTTGCAAAGTTAGTTTTTGAGCAGGAAGGCAAAGAAATATTATTGCCGATAGTGGTTGGCACCGAAGGCGAGAAGGCAATTGATATTAGCCAGCTTCGCAAATTAACTTCATATATTACCATAGACCCGAGTTTTGCCAACACCGGCGCTTGTTATAGTGCGATTACGTACATTGATGGAGAGCGCGGTATTTTGCGTTACCGCGGAATTCCTGTGGAAGAACTTGTAGAAAAGACAAGTTTTATAGAAACTGCCTATTTACTATTGCATAATAAACTGCCTAATACAGAACAGCGCACTAAGTTTTCAGCATTATTAAATGAAAATTCGATGCTGCATGAAGATATGCGTCATTTCTTTGACGGCTTTCCGCGCGGTGCGCATCCGATGCACATCCTGGCAACGATGATTAATGCATTGTCAACATTTTATCCTAACGTTGACGCGCTGTCGCTGACAGAACATATTGACCTATCAGCGGCGCGGTTAATTTCCACGGTACGCACTCTGGCGGCATTTGCTTATAAAAAATCTGTTGGTGAGCCAGTGGTATATCCCCGCCATGATTTACCCTATTGCGCAAATTTCCTCAATATGATGTTTGACTCACCTGTAGCCCCATACAATATTTGTAAAGAAGTCGTTGACATCCTGAATGTGCTGTTTATTCTGCACGCTGACCACGGTCAAAATTGCTCCACTACGGCAGTTAGAATCGTCGGCAGTGCACAAGTCAATCTATATTCAACAATATCGGCAGGGATAAGCGCATTATCCGGTCCTCTCCATGGCGGGGCGAATCAAGAAGTAATTGAAATGCTGCGCAAGATTGAAAAGGACGGCAACGTTCAGAAGTGGATCGATAAGGCAAAAGATAAAACAAGCAACTTCAAGCTTATGGGGTTTGGTCATCGTGTTTACAAAACTTATGACCCACGTGCGGCAATAATCAAAAGCAAATGCCATAAATTCCTGAAAAAGATGAAAATCAACGACCCATTATTGAATATTGCGCTGGAATTAGAAGATGCTGCATTAAAGGATGATTACTTTATCAGCAGAAATCTCTATCCCAATGTTGACTTCTATAGTGGCATAATTTATCGTGCCATCGGCATCCCCGAAAATATGTTTACTGTGATGTTCGCATTGGCCAGACTGCCAGGCTGGATTGCGCACTGGAAAGAAATGGTTGATGGCGACAATAAAATTTCACGGCCGCGCGAAATATATATTGGCAAAACTCTTCGCCATATCAACGTTGCAGAATAACTTTACTACGCCTAGACGCACAATCTACTAATAAACGCAGTGACAGGCAATTTAGTCTATTTGTGGTTAATCTGAATAGCGTTCTAAACGCAGGCAACGATTTTTGAGTTTTGACTGGCAAGCACTGTATCATCGACCCACAAACAGATTATTTTGCGCGGGGATGGGCTTTGCGGTAGGCGGTTTTAAGCCTTTCTGCGCTGACATGAGTATAAATCTGAGTAGTGCTTAAATTTTCGTGACCAAGCATCTCCTGGACACTGCGCAGGTCGGCACCTGCATCAAGTAAGTGGGTGGCAAACGAATGGCGCAGTTTATGCGGAGTCAAACCTGCCGACAGCCCGGCGTTTTCTAAATAAAACTTTAAATTACGCTGAAATGAGCGCGGCGTCAGTCTGGTGCCATGCTTGTTGACAAAAACCGGAGCGTTACCGCGTTCATCGCTAGAACGCAAGCGGCGCAGCGGTAAAAAACGCCGGATAGCTTTTACGGCCAGACTGCCAAGCGGACAAAGTCGTTCTTTTTTTCCTTTGCCACGAACCTTAGCGACATCGCCGAGCAAATCTAAATCGGCAAAATTCAATCCAATGGCTTCACTAATCCGTAGTCCGCCGCTGTAAATCAACTCGATTATAGCGGTATCTCTGGCGGCGGCAAACAATCCTGAGTCCTCATCGGCAGAAGTTTCATTGGCATTAGCATCCTGCCAATATTTATTTGGAGCTTCGACTAGGCGCGATATTTCATCCACAGACATTACTTTGGGCAAATTACGTTCTTTGCGTGGTGAGTTTAAGCCAGAAAACGGGTTTTTTTCTACAATATTTTCTCTTACCATAAAACGAAAGAATGAACGCATTGCTGAAACTTTACGCAATACTGAAGTTTTAGATAGTCCAATTTTTTGCAGCTCAATAACATATTTTCTGGCGGTAAAAACATCAACACGATGCCATTCCGCAAATTCTGACTGTTCCGGGTAAAGAACTGCGGCAAATTGCGCGACATCCTGCTTGTAACCAGCGGTAGTGTGGGCGCTGGCTTGGCGTTCATGTTCAAGATATTGTAAAAAACCATTAATTGCGTCAGTTTTCATAAATATATTTTAATAGGTTCCATTGTTTTTTGTGACTTTACTATTAACTTAATAACAGTAGTGGCATTATGCAATCATAATTCACCGCATAGCAGTTAAAATTTAGGAAGTATGGCAGTATGAAAAAGTATTTATTAATTTTCGCGATGTCGATGTTATTTGTCACAATTAATGGTCAAGATGCGGATGGAGCTAAAACAACTCCGCCAGAACAACAGGCGATCAAAGGAACAGTAAAAGCAAACGTGCTCAATGTCAGGGTAAAACCCGGCTTAAAATATACAGCTGTGGCCAAATTAAAACGTGGCGATGAAGTGGCTATTGTCAAAAAAAATAAAGATTGGTACGAAATAGTCCTGCCGGCAAGCGCTTCAACTTGGATTGCGGCTGCGCTGGTAAAAGATAATAAAACTATCAGCGAAGCAAAACTCCGTTCCGGTCCCAGTATTTCACACGAAGATTACGGGATGGCTATTCCGGCTGGAACAGAGCTGACTATCCAAGATAAAAGCAAGGCTGATTGGCTAAAGGTGGCACCGCCTTCGACCATGACCGGCTGGATCAGCTGTGAAAATATTCTTGTAGCAGGCGAGAATGTTCAGCCTAAAGATAACGAAACGACTTCACCTGCATCAACTGCCAAGGACAAAAAAAGCGCAGCCAATGACACTAAAGATGTAAAAGAAACGAAAGACACAAAAGAGAAAAAAGATATTCAAGACAATAAAGACAGCAAAACAGCCAAGACAGCAAAAAATAAGGAAAGCTCGTCGCTGCCATTCGTTATGGGAATGGACAAAGAGGTTAATGTTGAGGGCGTTGTTGCCTCAATAAAAAATCAAACCACGCCTTACGTAAGCCATGCTTTATACAAAATCATAAACACTAAAGCAGTGTTATATTGTTATCTTCACAGCGCCAAAGGCGGACTTGATCCGTGGAATGAAAAACAGGTCAAAATAAAAGGTAAACTGCGGATGGTGCGCGGCTGGAAAACCCCTGTGCTGGATGTTGAAAAAATATCACCCGCCATCACTCAATAAACAATTGCTCTATTTACCGCAGCCTTCATTGCCAAATTTTAAATATATCAGGGAGTACCATGCGTAGTTGCTTAATGCTTTTTGCTCTTTTTTCACTCTACTGCAATATCGCCGCCAGTGACTTTGTAGCAGCACGGGAAATGAGTTCAGTTGTCAAAATTTTCACTGTTCACAGCCCGCCTGATTATTATCAGCCATGGCAAAATCTTGGTCAAATATCCTCTTCAGGTTCAGGATTCATCATTAAAGGCAACCGCATTCTCACCAATGCACACAATGTCGCTAATCAAACCTTTGTAATGGTGCGCAAACAGGGTGACCCCAAGCGGTATGAGGCTAAAGTAGAATACGCTGGACATGATTGTGATTTGGCTATTTTGCAGGTTAATGATCCGGATTTTTTCACTGGACTGCCACCGATGGAGTTTGGCGAGATGCCGCGGATACAAAACAAAGTGGCAGCTATCGGCTATCCTACGGGCGGTGACAACATATCTATCACTGAAGGAGTTGTGTCAAGAATAGAGCCAGTAATATACAGTCATAGCGGTCGGCCGCTGCTGGCGATACAAGTCGATGCAGCCATCAACCCTGGTAATAGCGGCGGCCCGGTTGTAGATTCAAGTAATAAAGTGGTTGGAGTAGCGTTCCAGGGAATGATGAATGCACAAAGTATCGGCTATATCATTCCATTGCTGGTAGTCAACCATTTTTTAAAAGACGTTGAAGACGGAAAATTTGACGGTTTCCCTGACTGTCCGTTTGAATCGATGGCGCTGGAGAATCCGGATATGCGAAAATGGCTTGGGATGAGCACGCAGCAGTCCGGCATCATGATTACCCACTTGGCACCAATGATTAAGCAAAAAAACATCTTCAAGGTAAATGATGTAGTAATGGCAATAAACGGTATAAATGTTGCTAATGATGGCACAGTACCTTACAGACAGCAGGAAGTACTGCATTTTGGCAGCTTAATATGGGAGAAGTTTCCCGGGGACAACTGCCGTTTTACTGTATTGAGAAATAAAAACATTATTGAACTGGATTATATTTTGCAACATGAACTGCAACTGGTGCCGCCGCGCACATTTGACAAACTGCCGTCATATTTCATTCTTGGAGGACTGGTAATAGTTCCTCTGACGACCAACTACCTGGACCGCTGGGGAGATTGGACAAAAAGTCCGCGTGAATTGATTAATTTGATGGCTGAGGGAGAGATTACCGCGGTTCAGGATGAGGTAGTACTGGTTTCATCCGTACTGGCAGACAAGATCAATATTGGCTACCAGGATAATATCGCACCGCAAGAAATTATTGCCATAAACGGTGTAAAGCCCAAAAACCTAAAACATTTTATTGCAGTTATTGAAAAAATGTCAGATGGGTTCATCGAACTTGATTTGCATAATAAAGACAAGATTGTAATGGACATTAAAGCCGCACGGCTGGCTTCAGCAGAAGTTTTGGAACGCTACCGGATTCCATCCGATAGAAGCGCTGACTTGTGTGTAACACCCCTGCCTAAATTACCGCAGTTAGGTCCACTTATTCAATAATAATGCTGAGATTTTGCTCAAAACGCTCAAACACGTTGGTAACCGGCGAAATTTCCATTGTCATACGGTAACTATTAATGTTGCTCTCTTTTTGACCCGGCAACGGATTTATGATTTTGACTGACCGCAGTGACACTGCTGACGTGCCTGGTTCAGCGACTATTTTGGTACATGGGGTCAACTCATGACCGTCAACTTCCATTCTGGCGATAATAATGTTTCTTTTCACCGCGTTGATAAGCATCACTGGCGTTATGAGCGCTGCTTTTGGATTATCAATTATCGCCACTTCATATTTAACTTCAATATCTAATCCAAATTCTTTTAAGACCATCGTTTTACCTATTCATTCTGTAATTTTCAACGCAGAAAAATTTTTATTAAAATCAATGGGGCCAGCAGCATTTTGCCAACACTTAACTTAGAACCACCGACATCATCCCATGAGTTAAGGGGCAGTTCCATAATTTCTCTCTCACAGGCTTCAGCGCCTATATTATCTTTCATCCGTTTTAGTACTTCCACATCAAAAAGCCAGTCTGATATGAATGGCCGACTAAAGAGCTTTACCGCGGTAGTAGCACGAATAATCTTAGCTCCGCACTGGGTATCATAAACCGGTAACTGCAGCATAATACTGGCAACTGTAGCAAAAACTCGTCCTAAATAATGGCGCGACTGTTTACGCTTGATATTAGAACCAAGACGACGGAATCTGCACCCCATTACCATTTGAATGTTGCTGTCGGCAAAACAACGGATAAATCTTCCCAGTTCTGAAAACGGCGTAGCTAAATCAGCGTCCCAAAACCCTGCCAGAGCATGACCATCCGCAACACCGGCAAGCATGCCGTGACGCACTGCGGCAGCTTTACCGCTATTTTTCGCCAGTTTCAATAATTTAATACGTTCCGGATTAGACTCAGTGAATTGCTGCAGCAGGTTAAATGTGTTATCGGAACTGCCGTCATCGACAAAATATAAATAAATCCACGGATATGTTGACAGCGCGGCAGCAAACTGCTCCAAATTCAATCGGGCAGCCTCATTGTAGCACGGAACAACTATCGCGGTTTTCGGCATATCAAGTAACATGACAACCCCGGTATTTTAATGTTGGCTGAATTTGCAATCTGACTAAATAAAGTATCAGCTTTGAGTAATAATGCAATTAAATTAGTAATCTGCGTAGAATGTTTCCACTGCCCTATTTCACCATGTTCAAACCACATGCATCCACAGAGTTCGGCCAGTTTGCGTAACGCTACCGGCACAAGCAGTGAAGTAAAAAAATATCCCGATTCCAAAATATCCAAATTCGCCGATTTTGCTAATGCGGTCAAACCGCCGCTGTTGTAACGGCGGCAATGACCAAGATTCCGGTCATGCCCGGTAAACAACCAGGAAAATGCAGGAACTGTGATAAAATAAATTGCATCAGATGCAATTATTGGCTCGGCACATAGCTGGCATAACATTTCGCTATCAGCGCTGATATGCTCTAATACATCCAGCAGCAACACCGCATTAAAATTACCAGAGGGAATATCAGCGATTTGGCGATGCAAACTGATACCGCGCGGTGCGATATGCCGTAATTCACGAAGTTTTTCCGGAGTGAACGCGCTATCAACGCCAGCGACTCTGGTTTCCGGCAGGCAGCATAATCCTGATGCGATATAACCGTTGCCGCAGCCAATATCCAAGACGTTGCCGCCACCTGGTAAATATTGCATAAATTTACGCAATACAAAATTGCAGCGGGCGATTTCCCATGGATGAACATGCTGATAATTAAAGAATTTACCGTGATTTTCAGATAAGTCCATATTTTTCTCAATGGCAGTATATTATTATCATCTAATTTAACGCCGCCAGCCGCGTTGCCGCGCTGCCTCATAGAGTAAAATCGTCGCTGCCGTTGCAACATTCAGCGAATCAATTTTACCCAGCATCGGAATGCGGATATTGATGTCCGCCGTATTCAACCACTGTTCAGAAAGCCCGTGCTGTTCCGTGCCAACGACAATCGCGATGCCGCAAGTCATATCTATCTCGGTATAAACTTTATCAGTGTGCGGGGTAGCAGCGAGAGTCAGGATGCTGTTTTCCTTCAACCATGCAATAGTCTCAGCGGTAGTTGCTTCCGCCAGAGGCACACAAAATAGTGCCCCGGTGCTGGCACGAATAACGTTCGGATTATAAATATCCGTACATTTATTGCAGATGATTAAACCATCAACTCCGGCGGCATCGGCCGAACGCAAAATTGAGCCAAGATTGCCAGGCTTCTCGACTGCTTCCGCAATCAAATAAAGTCCATTTTTACGTACCGGGAGGTCATGCAGAAAATGTTTTTTCATTCGCGCTACCGCGATGAGACCTTCCGGACGTTCACGGTATGCCATTTTTTCCAGCAACTGCGGCGTGGTTTCTGCGACTATAGTGCCGCAGTGCACCAACTTATCCAGCAACGCAAACTCATTTTCACCGAGAAATAGCGCCGGTGCGAAATAGCACTCCACGATGTCCATGCCGTATTCAAGCCCGCGGGTTAATTCGCGGTACCCCTCTAGTATCGTCAATTGTTCAAGTTCGCGGTCCTTCCGGTCACGTAATCGGCACACGTGCTTAATGCCGGGATTTTGCGCACTGGTAATTTTGATAGTATCCATAAGTGTAATCCCACAATATTATCGGCAGCACACATCGCATCAATTCAGGTACCACCATAGATTCTCACAAAAGAACATACCATAAAGCACTTTACTTTATTTACAAATCGTAATCCACAGCTCCGCTGGCAAAACTCAGACGATACCATCTATTTATTTATTGCGCCATACAGAAATGCATTCAGCATACCAATATTGATGATTATTTGATGACGAATATCAATAAGATTGCCAGTGCGATGAATAGCATACTCATTAGCACTTTGCCGGCCACTAAATCATTTTTTGTCCAGCGGATGAAGATGAAGGTATTCGTGGTTACGCCGCAATAGGCGAAAGCAAATACTGTGATCAACGGAACAATGCACATCAGATTGTACAATGCCAAGTATGAGATGACTTTAATGGTCAGATTGCCATATTTTGAAATTACCCCCAAAGTAGTGATATAGACTTGGGTAGTGCAAGCGCTTTCGATGACTGTTACGCACATTCCAATAAAGAACGCGCTGGTAATTATTCGATGCCGCGCTGCTGCAGCTTAATGGTGTCTTTGTATTGCAGCACGCCGACGATGCGTTTGTTGTCATCAACGACCGGGATAGCTCTGAATCCGTATCGGTCGAACATTTCCACGGCATCGAATTTCTCGCCTACTTTCACGAAAGCCGGGGTGTGAAAGTCCAGATGAATCTGGCGTAAATCGTCAAAGTTAATTTTATTCACTGAAAGCTCCTTTTAAATGCTGTTCAGTTGACATTTACCGCATCTAGGTATTAAATAAATTTGTTCAGCACATCAAGAACGACAGGTATGCATTCCCGCCAGTTTCCGGGCAAATCTTCAGAGATTTCAAA
>CAZITV010000046.1:0-14149 GCA_964542255.1 uncultured Victivallaceae bacterium | reverse complement strand
GACGTGTGCTGTCCGACTTGTCCGGCACCGCGCAGCGGGATATCGCCCTCCGTCGCACGGAGCCGACTTGTCCGGATGCTGCAGTTACCGCAGCAAAGTCATAATTGGTTTACCATCAACGATCAAATCGGCAATGGCAAAATTGCCGTCATTATAAATGTTTACTTTGACATAGGCTTCGCCGCGCCGGGTTGCACTGCGTACCAGTGTTTCTGCCGCCGGCGCCAGTTTTTCATTCAGATAATATCTGTCAAAAGGCAGTCCAATGATAAAATGTCCGCCCGGGGTTCTTTTGCCGTTTTTCCATTCGAATTCGTTATAAAAGCATGATTTTAACCGGAGGATATCCTTGTTAGGCGGCCGTTGACTGCGGTCATTGATTACATCCACATATTTAGTCTCGCCGTTTTCATTTTTTTCTAATACCAGGTAGTTGCCGTAACGGCTATAAGCCTTTAGTTTTTGATTGGTTTTAACTATTTGATTGCCGAATCCCAGGATTACGTAGCGTCCGCGCATCGGGTCATACGGGTCAACAATATTGCACTTAAACAGGTATTCGCGCGGCGGTACTGGGGGAAACTCAAAATCGAGGATTTTTTTTACCGGGTAAACCAGTGCTGCTGCAACAGCAACCAAATAACATATTAACCGGATTGAATTACTCCTGGTCATTTTTTACCTCCAGTTTTAAACGTCTGGAAAAAAATAAATTTGCCGCGATGCAGCCAATGCCGAGAATGATGAAGCCTAACGCCCGTTCCAATATACCAATATTGCTGTCAAAAAATCGGCAGGCAATCAATACCGCGCATAACATTAAACCGCTGTTAAAAGTGACCAAATCTTTGACGCGTAACGCCCTGACCAGTAAAAATGCGCCCAGCGTTCCCATGTAAATATTGGTTAAAACAACCATCGCTTCCCGCCATAATCCAAATGCGCTAAGCCCCACCACTACCAGCCAAAGCAGCAGCGAAACCCTTACCGCCTCAACAGTTTTGCCGCGCCAATCATCAATGAACATCAGCAGTACCGCGCCACTGAGCATGGCATAGACTATCCAATGGCTCCAATCTGTATAAGGCTGATTTGACGGAAATCTTTCCACGCCCCAAAAATAGCGTGTGGAACTGCCTATGGCGAGCAGGATTAGCAATAATAGATATGCGGACTGCAGCCAGGGATTGCGCGGTAAGCTTTCACCGCGCTGTTTTAGCCGAATTCCGCCATAAAAAAATAAAATTGCAGTCGCAAATAGTACCGCGGCACTGTTATAGCGGTAGAAGCACACCATAATGAATGCCCCGTACATCAGTGCAAGATAACGCGCCTTTACCGTGAACATACTCTCTTTATAGAGATAATAGCCGAGATAAGGCAGCGCCAGCAGTAATAAAATTAAACAATTCCATCTGCTTTGCTCAAAATAAAAACCAGGTATCGTCATAAACAGCCCGAACCCATATAAAGCGGACAGTCCAAAACTGTTAAAAATATAGATCAGCGGCAGGGATAGATAGAGAACTATTGTCATAAACTGGTAGAGTTCGCCGCCGGTATGATAAATTTGCGATAATAACGCGATCAATACTGCAATCCCGGCCGCAGTCAAAATCGCCGAAGCTTCCCGCCACGCCCGCGGCAAATTCCGCATCAGGGTGAATATCCCAAGTCCCAATGCCAGCATTAACGGCAAAAATGCAATCGTAATCCGAACACTCTTGCTGAACATATCCCAGTTGTAATTAAAAATCAGGATTATCCCGCCGGCAATCAGTACACTGCCGATGATTGACAAGATTAATGTGAAATACTTAAGCAGTTTGCCGCCGGCGCAAACCTGCTGCAGTTCTGAATCGCAGTATATCTCCAAATTATTTTTGACTTTTGCGTCAATCAGTCCCAATCCCTCAAAGTTCGGCAGCTCATCAATTAGCCACCGCAAGGCCGATTTTCGATCCATCATTCAACCTCCAGTTCATTGTGCTGTAATTCGCAATTTGACTCAGTGATGTGCAAATTTAAGCTTTACAGAGTACTAGTATTATTTACAATGTTCTTGTCCGCTCCAGCAATAAGTACAGATTTTTTCTTTCGGTAATCCGATAGCTTTAAGCAGTTTATCCAGGGTCTGGTACTTTAAGGTTGTGAGCAGCAGTTCTTGACAGATAACTTTAACCATTTTTTTGTATTTGAGTGAGGTATCATCGGTATATTCTTGTAGAACTTCATCCGTAACTGGACCTTTTTCCAGTTTTTCAATGGCACGTCTGGCCGCCAAATCCAATTCCGACCGGGAACGGGAGAAATTCAAAAATTTACACCCGTAAACCAGCGGCGGGCAGGATGAACGCATGTGAACCTCGGCAGCACCACTCTCAAAAAGCCGTTTTACCGTATCTTTTAACTGGGTGCCGCGAACAATAGAATCATCACAAAACAGCAACCGTTGATTTTTAATCAAATCTTCAATCGGTACTAACTTCATTCTTGCCACTAAATCACGTATCTTTTGATTTTGCGGCATAAAGCTGCGCGGCCATGTCGGCGTATATTTGACAAACGCCCGGCGGTATGGTTTGCAGACCGCATTGGAATAACCAATGGCATGACCAACTCCCGAGTCA
This sequence comes from uncultured Victivallaceae bacterium, assembly GCA_964542255.1. Classification (GTDB taxonomy): domain Bacteria; phylum Verrucomicrobiota; class Lentisphaeria; order Victivallales; family Victivallaceae; genus CAYMSF01. The sequence goes on along the minus strand of CAZITV010000046.1, from coordinate 11,519 downwards.
GGAATGCCGCACACTGAATCAATCTCAACATCATCGCCCGCGGCAATTAAAGCGCCATTATTATACCGTACCACTTCGGTGTTTACGCCTTCGTACGATGACGATGGGTATCCATAATATACCCACAGAAAAGCACAGATTTGCATTTCTTGATTCGGCGCCCGCGCCTGAACAATTGCGCTGTCCGTGATACGGATAATTTCGCCGGGCCCCAAGTCACGCAAATATTTATAATCCAGATTGGGGAACGCCGTAGTTTCCATCGTAACGGCGGTAGTGTCATCTTTTTTGCCGATAATCAGCGGAGTCCGGCCGAGCCGATCCCGGGCTGCATATATTTCGCCGTCAATCATGATTAGAATTGAGCAGGAACCTTCAATCATGCTTTGGGCATATTCAATGCCTTCAGCAAATGTTGCTTTGTGGTTGATTAATGTCGCCACAACCTCAGTCGGATTTATTTCACCACCACTCATTTCAGTGAAATGGGAAAAACCGCTGCGGAATGCCCGTTTGGCCAACTCTTCGATGTTATTGATTTTGCCAACCGTGACAATGGCGTAGGTGCCCAATTTTGAGGCAATAATCAGCGGCTGATCCTCATAGTCGCTAATCACTCCAATACCGCATTTACCAGAAAAAAGATTGATGTCGTGTTCAAATTTTGACCTGAACTGTGCATTGGAAATGTCGTGAATCGTCCTGATAATCCTGTTGTCACTGTCGGTAACTGCCAGTCCGCCACGCTTGGTGCCCAAATGCGAATGGTAATCAGTACCGTAAAATAAGTCCCTGACACAGTCATGCTTGGAAACAATACCAAAAAAACCGCCCATAACTCATCTCCTTTTAATTTGAACATTATCGAATGATTAAAATATTGTCAAATATACTCAATAAAACTGCCCGCTACTGTAGGATTGTAGTTTTCTAAATTGGATTGATGTCATAATACCTGCTGATACCGAAATTGGTAACGGATTAAAATGACATTATTTTGCCATTTTGCAATTACAATAAAATAAATTTATACTATTACTATAGCAGCAAAATCACTTATTTTATCACCTTTATTTATATCATCAATATGATAATAAATAGCAATCTTTAATATTTTATTAAATGATAATATATAGCAATAATATGCTATTATAAAGTAAGACAATTATATTTCAAGAGGTAATATATAGTAATATAAGCAGTGCATTTTATTGGTGTAAATTGCATCTGCTTGGAAATAAACAACAATAATTAGGGAGATGAAAGATGAAATTCAAAGCGCTCGCAATTAACAATCCTGATGATTTAATCTTTGGGAAAGCGCCTAATCCGGTCACTTCCGGCAGGGGGTTGGTATTTGGCAACGGTATAGTTTATCCTGAGGTGAACTTTACAGTTCCAGTTGGCACCGTGATTAACCGTTCGACCCTGCCGAAGCTTGGCGCTGAATATGCAGAAACGGCGCGCGGGATTTTGCAGCGGGCTGTTGAACTTTCCTGTAACGGCTTAACCATTGAGTTTGAAACGCTGCTGGAAATGACGATGGATCCGCTGATTGGCACTGAACTGACTGCCAGGATGAATGATGTTTGTGAGGAGTATTTTCAGAAATATGGTTTTAAAAGTGAAATTCGTTTGACTCCGAACGATAGCCGCGATTTTGACAGGCCTCCCAAAATGAGGACTAGTTCTCATCTGGAAAATATGTATAAACTGTTTAGCGATGGCGCTGCTGCCGGAGGCAACTTGCTCTCGATTGAGAGTACCGGCGGCAAGGAAATTTGCGACGAAGCATTGATGATGTGCGATTTGCGCGGAGTAATTTTTTCGATGGCAGTGCTTGGCGTTCGCGACATGAAGATGCTGTGGAGCGAAATTGTAAAAATTGCTAATCGCAACGGACGCATTGCCGGCGGAGATACTGCCTGCGGTTTCGGCAACACCGCTATGGTGCTGGCAGAAAAAAAATACATTCCGCATACGTTCGCCGCTATCGTCAGAGTAGCAACCGTGGTCAGAAGTCTTATCGCGGTTGAAGAGGGGGCGACCGGCCCGGATAAAGATTGCGGTTATGAAGGCGTTTATCTCAAAGCCATTGCCGGAATTCCTATCTCGATGGAAGGTAAAATTGCCGCCTGCGCACACTTGAGTCCGGTGGGCAATGTCGCATCTGCCTGCGCAGACTTATGGAGCAATGAATCGATCCAAAACTTTAAACTGCTCGGCGGAATGGCGCCAACGGTTTGCACCGAACAGCTTGAATACGACGCGCGTCTGATGAATTTGGCTACCCGCAAAGGTAAAGCTGCGGCACTGCAGTATCGTAATCTTCTCGTCGAATCTGATGCGGTGCTTGACCCGCAGGCACTCATTCTCGCTCCTGAATCTGTCATTACAATCGCCAAAGAAATCGTCAAAGGTGAAAATCATCTTGACGCGACACTGCGCGGCTGCAATAAAGCGATAGATGTAATTGAAAATGCCGTAAGCAGCGGCGCGTTGAATCTTTCAGAGCGCGAATTCCAATGGCTTGGCACGATGCGCGAAGCTATTGCCTCAATCCCCGGCGATGAAAGCAAATTTATTGACGAAATGCTGCCGACGCTGGACCATACTAAGTTTATCGCTTCAGAATACGGACTATAACTATTATGAAAATTTTCATCATCGCCGGTTTCCTCGGAGCCGGAAAAACCAGCTTGATTGGTTTTATCGCCAAACAATTTTCCGCGCGCGGGCTGAAAACGGCGGTGATTGAAAATGAATTTTCCGCTTCGGGTGTGGATTCAGATTATCTGGCCAGTCAGGGAATATTTGTCCGTGAACTTGCCGCGGGCTGCATTTGCTGCCAGCTTAAAACTGATTTTATCACCGCAATACAGCTTTTGGAAAAAGAATATGCGCCGGATATCGTACTGGTTGAACCCACCGGTGCTGCCGCACCTGACGCTGTCAAAGAAACTCTCTGCAGCAACACTTTAACGCCACCGGTAACAGTTGCTGTAGTTGATTTACGCCGTTTTAAAAGCATCGGCAGCAACCGGTATCCATTCCTTGAACAAACTATCCGGGTAGCAGATGTGATTATTTTGAATAAATCTGATTTGACAACGCCGGATATAATTACTGCAGTTACAGACGAAGTAAAAGTATTGAATCCGTACGCGGAGTGTTTGGCCATATCTATCCTGAGTGGAGATAATCTCTGTAAATTGCCCGATGTACTCGACAGGGCCGGCAGTTCAAACCGCAGATTTACCGGCGGAACAGGCGAAACGTTACCGGTTGCCGCGGTTTACGAGTTTAAACTTGATGCCGCTGAGATTAATACCGTTACCGAAAAAATGCAGTGTCTGTCGGAAAAATTGCGTCAATGCGGTTGTACATTGCTAGGACATCTTAAGGTGGTAACTGCCGATGCAAACGGTAATACGCTGTTTTTTAGTTTAACCGGTTTCGACCAGCCGGTGGATATTTCTAAAATAGCTCAATATTCCGCGTCAGGAGTACAGACATTCAAGCTAAACGCGGTTGTTTACGGCATCTCCAAACGTACGCTGCACGCTGCTATCGCAGCACTATTTCATTGAGCACTTTTTCTATTCTTGACGGGTATCGCCGCAGGCAGCGGTGAGGGCAGGGGAGGGCTTGATCAGTTTGCCATCGCGGTTGACACAGGCAAGCACCACGTAGCCTTTGGCGAGGAGGGTTTCGCCGTGCCAAACTTCGGAGGCAATTTTGAGTCTAACGCCTTTAATTTCTTCAACCGTACTGGTAAGAGTGAGCAGTTCATCATAATGGGCTGGGGAAATGTATTTGCAATATGCTTCGGAGACCGGCAGAATTAGGCCGTCGGCTTCGAGTTTGCTGTATGGTGCGCCGGCATCGCGCAGCATTTCAGTGCGGCTGCGTTCAAAATAGACCAGATAGTTGGCATAATAGACCACGCCCATCTGGTCAGTGTCAGCATAAGGCACCCGGTACTGCATACGGTGAGTTCTCATTTGATATTCTCCAGAATAGTATCTACAACGTTATCAATGCTTTTGCCGGTGGTGTCGAGCAGTAGCGCGTCATCGGCGCGGCGCAGCGGTGCGACCGCACGCTCTGCATCCAGCTTATCACGTTCGGCAATTGCCTGAGCGACGGATTCAATGGTGGCGCCGTCGGGGTTTTCACTGGTCTGCGCCAGACGGCGCCGTGCGCGCTCTTCAGGCGTAGCGGTAACAAAAAATTTATAGCGGGCGTCCGGAAAGATTACCGTGCCGATATCTCTGCCCTCCATCACAACTTGGCCAGACGCGGCAAACTGCCGCTGTTTTTCAACCAGCCACGCTCGGACAACCGGCATTGCTGCAACCGTGCTGACGCAGGCGGCGACTTCCGGAGAACGCAGTTTTTCACCAGGATTAATTTGGTTGAGGATAATTTGGAAATCTCCACCGGTACCGCGGACATAGGCCAGTGATAATCCCGGCAGAGCTGCCGTAACGGCAGCAGATTCGAGCGGGATGCTGTTTTCTAAGAGGAATAAAGTAACTGCCCGGTACATATTGCCGGTATTGATATAAGGAATACCGAGACGGCGCGCGATTAACTTGGCGACAGTACTCTTGCCTGAAGCTGCCGGTCCATCAATCGCGATTACGTCTGAAGCCATTCGACTAGCCCTCGAATTAACTCCGTTATTGCCTGCCGCTGCGTCCGCGGATGCGGCCGTGCTTGAGAAATCCTTCATAATTTCTCATCGTCAAATGGGATTCGAGCTGATTAAGGGTGTCAAGTACTACCCCGACCATAATCAGCAGGCTGGTGCCGCCAAAGAATGAAGCAACCATATAGGGAATTTTAAAATAGTTATAGAGCAGCATCGGGAAAATTGCCAAACACATCAGGAATAATGCGCCGGCCAGCGTAATGCGGGTCATCGTATTATCCAGAAAATCCGCAGTGGGTTTTCCGGGACGAATACCGGGAATATAGGCGCTTTGATTTTTTAGGTTATCCGCAATTTGAATCGGATTGAACTGATTGCCAACCCAGAAGTAGCAGAACGCCAGAATGAGCAGCGCGTAAGTCAGCATATAGCCCATCGAATCGTGCTGGAAAAATGATGCCATCTGATATAAACCCATCCATTGGAACAATGCCCCGGGCAACATCAATATCGCACCGGCAAAAATGATCGGCATAACCCCGGAGAAGTTAACCTTTAACGGCATATAGGTCGAGTTGCCCTGAACCTGATTGCCAATGGATTTGCGCACCATTTGAATCGGTACGCGGCGGTGTCCCTGCGACAGTAATATCGTCGCGGCCGTAACCAAACCAAAAATTATCAATAATATTAATAATTGAACCGGCTTAAACGTGCTGCCGGATACCGTGGTTTGATTCCATGCCATTTGAATCAGCTGCCACACCGCTTCCGGCAGTCGGGCAATAATACCAATGGTAATAATAATCGAAACCCCGTTGCCGATACCGCGTTCAGTAATCTGTTCCCCCAGCCAAACTTCCAGCATGGTGGCGCAGGTCAGCACGATCAGCGTCATTAAAACGAAACTAACACCGGAACTGTCAACCAGCGGATGGGCCGGAGCCGGCATCCCCAGACGGGTCGGGTCAATCATCGCCATGGCCGCCATCGTGCCTTGGATAATACATACTAAAACCGTTAAATAGCGGGTGTACTGATTGATTTTCTGCTTGCCGACATCACCCTCGCGCTGGAGACGTTCCAGCTGGGGCAGCACCGGAATTAATAACTGCATAATAATCGAAGCGGTAATGTAGGGCATGATACCCAGCGTTGCCAACGCAAACGCCTGAAGCGCGCCGCCGCTGAATAAGTCGAACATTTCCATCATCATCCCAGCCGGATTGGTCTGGGTAAATTCATGGAAATAGACCTTCAGCGCCGCCGGATTAACTCCGGGACAAGGAATATTTGCCGCCAGCCGAACCAAAATGATGATGCCGGCGGTAAAAAGAATTCTGCTGCGCAGTTCTTTGATTTTGAACATATTGACAAACGCTGAGAACATTTTTCACCCGCTATTTATAAGTACGGTATAGTCTTAATAATTATACGATTTCACAAACTCCGCCAACTGCTTCAATTTTGCTCTTGGCAGCAGCAGAGAATTTTGTGGCTTTGATAGTCAGCGGCTTGGTGATCTCACCACGGGCGAGAACCTTCAGCTCAGCATTAACCTTGCCAACTAAGCCCTTTTCACGAACAATAGCAAAATCCACAACGGCGTTAGCTTCAAAATTGGCTTCCAGCGCGTCAAGATTCAGTACTGCGTAAAACTTGTGGTCGGGACTCTTAAAGCCGCGTTTCGGCAAGCGCCGGAACAACGGAATCTGACCGCCTTCAAAATAGGGACGGTATTGTGAGCCAGAACGTGAGGATTGACCCTTTTCACCACGTCCTGCTGTACCGCCTTGACCAGAACCGTCACCACGGCCTACTCTTTTCCGCGGACGTTTTGAACCCGGCGTAGGAGATAAATCATGTAGTTTCATCGCTTATATTTCCTGATTTAGATTTTGCCGCGCTTTGCCATGACATCTTCACGTGAAGACAGCATTTCAATAGCTTTAAATGTTGCTTTCGCCACATTTACCGGATTGCTTGCACCAAGGGATTTGGCCAGCACGTCACCAATACCCGCCAGACCCAGAATCGCACGCACCGCGCCGCCGGCAATTAAACCGGTACCAGGCGAGGCCGGACGCAGCATAATCTTCGCACCACTGAAGCGGGCTTCCACTTCGTGCGGAATCGTGGCTCCACGGGTCGGAATTTTTATCATGGTGCGCTGGGCAATTTCACTGCCTTTGCGAATTGCATCGGAAACTTCATTGGCTTTGCCGTAGCCGTAGCCAACTTTGCCGTTGCGGTCACCCACAACTACCAACGCTCCGAAACTGAAGTTACGTCCGCCTTTTACGACTTTGCTGCAGCGGTTAATGCTGATTACATTTTCGCCGTTGCCGGACGCATTTTCATCTGTCTTTCTTTCTTCTCTTTTTGCCATTATTCAGCTCCTAAAACTTTAATCCGCATTCTCTGGCAGCTTCGGCAATTGCTTTGACGCGGCCGTGATATTTGAATCCGGAACGGTCGAAGACAACTTCTGTAATATTTACAGCTTTTGCCTTTTCCGCCGCTAATTTGCCCAGCAGCTGAGCTCCGGCGACGTTAGGACGGTTATCCGGACTTTTGAACTCAGCGTCCAAAGTCGAAGTTGCCGCCAATGTCGCACCTTTAACATCATCAATGAATTGTACATAGATGTTGTTCGTTGTAATACTAACACAGAATCTGGGGCGTTCCGCAGTGCCGGAAATTTTTTTCCGCAAACGCAAATGACGACGCACCCGCTTCTCTTGTTTTGTTTTAAATGTTTGCATAACTGATTATCTCCAATTATTAACCGACTGTTTTGCCTTCCTTGAGGGTGATGCGCTCGTCAACATAACGGATACCTTTGCCCTTGTATGGCTCAGGTTTCTTGTAGCGCCGGATTGTCGCGGCAACTTCGCCCACCAACTGCTTGTCAAAACCTTCAATCGCAACTTTGGTGTTTTCCACTACCGTAACTTTGATGCCTTCCGGAACCATATATTCTACCGGATGGGAGAACCCGAGACTTAAAGTCAGTTTCTGCCCGGATATCTGCGCCTTGTAACCAACGCCGATAATCAGCAAATCTTTCCTGTATCCCTTGGTGACACCAATGATCATATTGTTGATAAGACTGCGAATCAAACCGTGCAGCGCATTCGATTCACGCGAATCATCAGTGCGCTCAACTACCACTTCCTGGCCGTTGACAGCTACGGTTATCTTGTTGGGGATAAGCAATGACAATTTGCCTTTGCCTTCCACACTAACAGCTCCATCCGCAACCGCAACTTTAACTCCGGCCGGAATCGGAACTGGCTTTTTACCTATACGAGACATAATTCAAACCTCATGCTTGTAGGTTACCAAATATAGCAAAGAATCTCACCGCCAAGCTGCTGCTTCACGGCTTCTTCACCAGAGACAATTCCTTTGGGTGTGGACAATACCACCGTACCTAAACCATTCTTCACCTTGGGAATATCTTTGCTGCCACAATAACTCCTGCATGAAGGCTTGCTGATACGTCTCAGTCCTTCAATAACAGGCTTATCCTTGTAATACTTCAATTCAATCACGAGTGACTGTTTCACACCATCAGCTTCAACTTTGAAACTCCGGATGTAGCCTTCGTTTTTGAACACTTCTGCGAGCGCGATCTTCATCTTTGAACCAGGTATCACCACTTGAGGTAATGTGGCCTGTCCAGCATTGCGGATGCGCGTCAGCATATCTGCGATAGGATCTTGCATACTCATAATTATCTATCCTTCTGGTTTACCAGCTTGCCTTGGTGACACCGGGAATACGACCACTGGACGCCAGCTCTCTAAAGCAGATACGGCACAGCTCAAATTTCCGGATAAATGCCCGCGCACGTCCACAGGCCCTGCAGCGGCTATAATTGCGGGATTTAAACTTGCTCCCGCGTTCACACTTGACCATTAAACTTTTCTTCGCCATAAAAACGCTCCTTTATTATTCCGAGAACGGAATGCCCATCTTGGCCAGTAGTTCGCGGGATTCCGCGTCCGTCTTGGCGGTCGTTACCATGGTAATGTTAATCCCTTGAGGATATTTCATCTTATCCGGGTCAATTTCGGTGAATACCGAAATGTCCTGAATACCGACATTGTAATTACCCTGTCCGTCAAATCCCTTCTTGGCTAAACCGCGGAAGTCTCTCACGCGGGGTAACGCATTGTGGACGAAACGATCAAGGAATTCGTACATTCTGCTGCCGCGCAATGTAACCATCACCCCGGACTGCATCCCGATACGCAACTTAAAGTTGGCAACGTTCTTGCGGGCCTTGGTGATTACCGGCATCTGTCCGGTCAGTTGCGCCATCAGTTTTTGGGCTTCGCTGAACGCATCACGTTCCGCGCTGCTCTTAATACCGGTGCTAATGACGATTTTTTCGAGGCGGGGTAACTGCATTACATTAGTGTACCCCAGCTTCTCCATCAGCGCCGGTCTTACTTCATCATTATATTTTTTCAACATATCTGGCATTTTACTTCACTCCGTCTTGTCTTCACAAGCTTTATTTGCTTTCAGCGGCTTGAACCGGCGTTACGTTGGAAACGTGAACCGAAACGGAACGTTCCACCATACCGTTGCCCTGTTGCGGACTGCGCCTGTTTTTCTTGACTGTTTTTTTGCCGATCAGCTCACGTTTCTGCGGTGAGAGATTGGAGAATTCCAGTACCACGCGGTCTTTCTTGGTCAGCACCGCAACGATCTTGGCTTCTTCTTTCTTCCACGCACCTGAATTGACAACAACTTGGTCGCCCTTCTTTACATGATATTTCTTCATTATAACACCTCTGGAGCAAGAGAAATAATCTTCATGAAATTTTTCTCTCTGAGTTCACGGGCAACCGGGCCGAAAATACGAGTACCGACCGGGTTGTTGTCCTTGTCAATGATTACTGCCGCATTACGGTCAAATTTCAAGTAGGAGCCATCCGCACGGCGAATCTTTGCCGCGGTTCTGACGATCACTGCCTTGATTACCTGACCTTTTTTGACGGTACCATCTGGAATCGCCTCAATCACTGCTGCCGAGATAATATTGCCGATGCCGGCAAATTCACGGGATTGACCAAGAACTGTAATGGTACGTATCGTCTTCGCGCCAGAGTTGTCAGCAACATCTAATTTGGACTGCATTTGTATCATTTTGCTAGTACTCCTTGCTGATTATTTCGCGGCACGGCTGATGATATCCAGCAAGCGCCAGTTCTTGGTCTTGCTCAACGGACGGGTTTCGACAATCCTTACGGTATCGCCAATACGCGCTTCGTTATTTTCATCGTGAGCGGCAAATTTTTTCTTGCTTTTAATAACTTTCTTATACAGTTTGTGCGGCGTGCGGCGTGTAACCACCACAATAATCGTTTTATCCTGAGTATCGCTGACAACTTCGCCAACGCGCTCTTTACGATTCCCACGAACTGCAACTTCGTCTGTTTTAACAGTCTGTTCCATATTCATTACCATCCAGTTAACCGTTAAGTTTCGCAAGGCGGGCGGTCTGTTCCGTTTTGATTCTGGCGATATCGCGGCGAACCTGACGGACTTTCGCGGATTTCTCCAACTGCCCAGTCCTGGACTGAATCTTCAAATTAAGCCTCTCTTTTAACAGCTCGGTTAATTGATTGCTTACCTCTGCGTCAGTCATTTCTCTAATTTCTTTATTTTTCATATTTCACCTGACTATTTATTGCGGAAGCCGCACCTTAAAGTTGTTCTTCCCGTGACAGGAAACGGCAACGCAGCGCCAACTTGTTCGCAGCAAGCGACATCGCTTCACGTGCAATCGGTTCACTGCATCCGCTAACTTCAAAGAGCACACGACCCGGTTTAACCGGCGCAACCCATCCTTCCACGTTACCTTTACCCTTACCCATACGTACTTCTAATGGTTTCTTGGTAAACGGTTTGTAAGGGAATAGACGAATCCATACCTTGCCGCGGCGTTTTAAGTGACGGTTAATGGCAATACGTGCCGCCTCAATCTGATTGTTGGTTACAAAACCACGTGTCAGAGCTTGCAGCGCATAATCGCCAAAGTCAATTTTATTGTTCTTCGTTGCGAGTCCGGCGTTACTTCCGCGCTGTACTTTTCTGTACTTTACCCTTTTTGGCATTAATGGCATATTCTTGATCCTCCGTAAGCTCCTTGTGGCATATCCAAACTTTTACCCCGATTTTACCCGCGGTCGTATTGGCTTCGCTGAAGCCGTAATCTATAATTGCTTTTAGTGTGTGTAATGGAACACGTCCTTCTTTGTACTGTTCCGAACGCGCCAATTCGGCGCCGCCGAGGCGTCCGCTGCAATGAATTTTAATACCATCAACTCCCATATCCATGGCAGTTTGAATGGCTTTCTTCATCGCTCTTCTGAAGCCAATACGGCGTTCCAACTGCATGGCAATATTTTCTGACACCAGCTGGGCGTTCGCGTCCGCACGTTTGATTTCGGCAAGGTCAATAAACACTTCTTTATTGTCGGTAAACTTGCTGATTTCTTGTCTCAAACCGTCCAATAATTCCCCCTTCTTACCAATTAGCAGTCCGGGGCGGGCGGTGAAGACAGTAATACGAATACGGTTGCCGGCACGCTCAATCTGGATTCTCGCAATCGCAGCACTAACAAAGCGTTCTTTGATATGCTTGCGAATTTTTAAATCTTCATGCAGCCAGTCGCCGAAAACATCTTTTTTGGCAAACCAGCGTGATTCCCAGTTCTTGGTTAACGCAGTTCTTAAGCCAATTGGATTTACTTTCTGTCCCACAATGTTTCCCTTTTGATTAAATTTCCGTCAAAATGATGGAAAAATGACTTGTTCTTTTCCGAATTCGCCCGGCCGAGCC
>CAZITV010000045.1:4361-14156 GCA_964542255.1 uncultured Victivallaceae bacterium | reverse complement strand
ATTATATTTAATTATATGTAACACTACATATAGCAGGTAGTGCAATCAAAATTGAATTATTAAAGTTAGAGCCGGAACGCTAAAACTTTGAAAATTTAATGGTAATGACTGGGAATAATAATAATTTATGGAGGCAGGTTATGGCTAAGAAAAAAAGTTATGTACTGGTTGGCACTGGCGGCAGAGCGGCAATGTATATTGACTCACTGGTGAAAGATTATGCGAAAACGACAACCTTAAAGGCGTTTTGCGATACCAATCAGAGCCGAATGGACTACTGGAACGGACAGTTGCAATCCCAAAACGGACATCCGGCTGTTCCGACATACAAGTCAGAAGATTTTGAACGGATGATTGCGGAACAGCGGCCTGATGTGGTGATTGTCACTTCGATGGACCGTACCCATCATACCTACATTTGCCGCGCAATGGAATTGGGCTGTGATGTCATTACTGAAAAACCCATGACCGTTGACGCGGAAAAATGCCAGCAAATCATTGATACCAAAAAACGTACCGGCAAAAATGTTACCGTAACCTTCAATTACCGTTATTCTCCACGCAATACCAAAATCAAGGAACTCATCAGTCAGGGTATTGTCGGGGACATTACCAGCATTCATTTTGAATGGCTGCTGGATACTTCGCACGGCGCGGACTATTTCCGCCGCTGGCACCGCTACAAGAAAAACAGCGGCGGGCTGATGGTGCACAAGGCCACACACCATTTTGACCTGGTAAACTGGTGGATCAACTCCTCTCCGGAAACCGTCTTCGCCATGGGTGACCTGCGTTTTTACGGTAAGGAAAATGCCGAGAGCCGCGGCGTTAAAGATTTTTACTACCGCGTCAGAGGCTCTAAAATAGCCAAAAAGGATCCGTTCGCTCTGAAAGTATCTCCTAAAGACAAACGCTTAATTGCCCTTTACTATGATGCGGAACACGAAGACAGCTATTTCCGCGACCAAAGTGTTTTTAGTGACGGAATTACCATTGAAGATAATATGGGCGTAATGGTGAAGTATGAGAACAAAGCGATTATGACCTATTCGCTTAATGCGCATTCTCCCTGGGAAGGTTACCGCGTCTGTTTCAACGGTACGAAAGGCAGACTTGAATTCAATGTTGTTGAGAAATCTTACGTCAGCGGCGGTCATGAGGACTTCAATCAGCCCGGTATGCGTGAACTTGACGGCGATAAAAAAGATATTGTGCCGGAAATAATTTTCCAGCCGCATTGGGGCAAACCGCAAGTCATCAGCTATGAACAAAACGACAAGGGCGGTCATGGCGGCGGCGATGTGCGGCTGCTCAAACACCTCTTTTATGGCGTCGAAAATGATACTCTTGGCCACGCGGCTGGATATCGCGACGGCGCAAAATCTATTCTGATTGGAATTGCCGCCAATAAGTCTATGCAGACCGGACTGCCGGTAAATGTCAAAGATTTAGTCACGTTGTAATTCTGTACCGGAATAACAGGGAGCCACCGGTTGACGAACAGCGTTGACAAATACGGTGTTTGGGATTACATTAATCAGTATGTAGCATTACATATCAACTCAATTAATTAGTATTTAGTTTATGGTTAGAATTAAAGATATCGCGGAACGGATAGGGATGGCATCCTCGACAGTGTCGGCGGTTTTGAGTGAGCGTAAATATTGTTACGCCTCTGAGTCCAAAAAACAGCAAATTATTGACACCGCCAAAGCAATGGGCTATATTCCCAACCGCATGTCGCGCGGCATTCGCGGTTTATCCACGGAAACAGTGGGTATTATCAGCTCAATTTTTAACATTCCAGTGATGAGCTCTTTAATCAACAATATGAACAGTGTATTAACCGGACATGGTTATGTATCCATGCTGGGCGATTCAAAATTTGATATTGAAACAGAAAAAAAATTAATTATCGAATTTCTATCGCGCCGGGTTGATGGAATGTTAATTCGTACTTGTATGCCGGCGGCAGAACTGGAAAAAATTATTGCCGGGCGGGTGCCGTATGTCGCTTTTGACCATAATTTTGATGGTATCAATGTAACGATGAGCCGCTATGCAGGTGCGTTCCTGGCAATTGAGCATCTTATCAAGACGCATAAACATCAACGCATCGGTTTTGTTCAAACCCCGGGCAGTGAAAAGAAATTGTCGGGCTATATGGCGGCGCTGCAAAAATACAATATTCAGTTTAATCCCGAATTTGTCATCAATATTGAATCACAATGCAATATCGGTAATACTATTGCCACTGTAATCAAACAAAAAATTACGGCAGTTTTTTGTATCAATGATTTTGTTGCCAGGCGGGTCATCAGCGACCTGACTTTTGCCGGCAAAAGTGTCCCGGAAGATGTTGCGGTAGTAGGTTTCGATGGGTTAGATATGATTTGCGACTTGGTACGGCCATCCTTAACCTCAGTCAGGCAGCCGGTTACCGAAATCGCCGACTTGGCGTGCAGTCTGCTCATCAAAAAAATTAAAGGTGAAATCGTCGAAAATAAAAACTATTTGCTGGAGCCAACATTGCGGATCGGACGCTCTTGCGGATGCAGCGGGTAATCATAACAATTATAATCTCATAACCAACACAGAGAAAATCAATGAAACAATTAATGAAGTGTCTGTCTCTCATAATTAAGTCAGAAGAAGAGTATATCAGGAGCAATGCCGCGCCTCAAGGCAGCGAAGTATCCTTTTATCACGATTCAATTCATAAAATCGACGGCGCCGTTATCGCTATGGCGCGTGACCGGCACAGTAAATTTATTTTAGTCATCGCCGGCAGCAGCCAGGGCGTGATTACTGTTTTCGACGGCGAACAAATCGGCGATAGCGGCATCTTCGCCAAAAAATGCCCGTTAAATGCCCATAACGCCGAAACGCTGCGCAAACTATTTCCATGGACAGCGCCAATATCGCTGCGCGGACGCAAAACTACTGTCGGATGCGGTGACAGACTGGGCTTGGCCAGTGTTGGACATATCGCAGCTGCCAAACATTTCGCGGTTGCTCCGGTGCTGGCGCAGCAGTCAATGCGCGAATTAGACCTCACCGGAAGAACTTACCGTCAGGTGGTTGATGATGCTACGTTTATGGTTTTTCAGGCTGCCTACAAGGACGGATTTGGCGCCGATGGCGACCATTTGAAAAATATTGCGGATATTGATGTCGCGCTCGCGGCAGGAATGCCGATGATTACACTGGATTTGTCCGAGGTGATGCTCGCCAAGGCCGGCGATTGGCCGGACGCAGATGTTGAGGCGGCATTCAACGCGCTGCCGGCGGCAACACAACGCCGTATCAATCACGATTATACCGGCAAAACCATCCAGGTCGGCACGCATCAAATTCATTTTGATGCCGCTACTGCCCGCCGCTGTGCAGTGATGTATCTGAAAGCGCTCGATTTCGCGCTAGAGGTTTATCAGCACATCAAAGCTAAACGCGGGGATAAATTTGATTTGGAAATTTCTATTGATGAAACCACTTCACCGACCCTGCCGTCACACCACTTGTTTATTGTCCGCGAACTGCGCCTGCGCGAAGTTGAATTCACTTCATTGGCGCCGCGGTTCATCGGCGAATTTCAGAAAGCGATTGATTATATCGGCGATTTGGCAGAGTTTGAACGTCAATTCGCGGTACACGCGGCAATCGCCAAATCTTATGGCGATTATAAGGTTTCCATTCATTCCGGCAGTGATAAATTTATGGTATATCCCGCCATCGGCGCGATGACCGGAATGCGCCTGCATTTGAAGACTGCCGGCACCAGCTGGCTCGAAGCTGTCCGGGTAATCGCGATTAACGACCCGGTATTATACCGCGTCATCCATCAGTGCGCGCAGGAAAACTTTAAAGATATGCTGCGCCTCTATCATATTACCGCAGATATTACTAAAATTCCTCCGGTAAATACTCTCAGTGATGAAGAACTGCCGGCACTGCTCGAAATGAAAGAAGCCAGGCAGATGCTGCATATCACCTACGGCCCTATACTTAAAGATAAAACCATCCGGCCGCTCTTTTTCGAGGCAATGCATAAATTTGAGCAGCAGTACCATGAACTCATCTGTGCACATTTCGAAAAACACTTATCCTTGCTCGGCGTACCTAAAATACACTAACATATTTATTACAGGAGAACTGGCAAAATGGCAAAAAATCTATTAATCGCTCAATCTGGTGGTCCATCACCGGTAATCAACAGCTCGCTGCGCGGCGTGATTGAAGCCGCTAAAGCATTCCCCGGCAAAATCGGCAAAATCTATGCCGGCTGGCACGGCATCGAAGGCGTGCTCAAAGAAGAATTACTCAACTTGTCCGCGCAAAATGATGACGAAATCGCTTTGCTGCGTAATACCCCGGCCGCCGGCGCCATCGGCACCTGCCGCTATAAAATCAAATCCAATCAAAAAGAAGACTTTGAACGCGTTATCGCTGTTCTGAAAGCTCATAATATCGGCTATTTCCTCTATAACGGCGGCAACGATTCCATGGATACCGCCAACAAGGTAGCAAAATTAGCCCAAGCCAGCGGCCTCGACACCATCGGCATCGGCGTGCCTAAAACCATCGATAACGATGTCGGCGATGCTGAATTTAAACTCATTGACCATACTCCGGGTTTTGGTTCAGTCGCCAGATACTGGAGCCATATCGTGCAGAATGCCGAAGAAGAAAACCGCGGTTCTTATCCCGCTGACCCGGTTTTGGTACTCCAGGCAATGGGGCGCAAAATCGGCTTTATTCCGGCCGCTGCCAGACTCGCTGACCCAAAACGCGAAATGCCGCTGCTCATTTTCCTCTATGAAGGCGGGTTATCAATGGCGGAAATGGCCGATAAAATTAACCAAAAAGTTAAAGAATGCGGCCGCGCCG
This sequence comes from uncultured Victivallaceae bacterium, assembly GCA_964542255.1. Lineage (GTDB taxonomy): Bacteria > Verrucomicrobiota > Lentisphaeria > Victivallales > Victivallaceae > CAYMSF01. The sequence goes on along the minus strand of CAZITV010000045.1, from coordinate 9,269 downwards.
TGGTGGTCGTCAGCGAAGGCTGCGATGTCGGCGATTTGGGCTTCTCTAAAGACAGCTTCGGGCATGCACAGTTCGGCGCCAGTGAAACTACCGTTCAGCAGGCTCTGGTTAACTATCTCAATAAAACCGGCATCAAGGCCAGGGGCAGTGCCCGTGGTCAAACGTTTGGCACCGACCAGCGTTCCACCGCCATATATGCTTCTACGGTGGATCTTGATGAAGCCTACCGTGCCGGTCAAAAAGCTGTACTCCTCGCCGTCGAAGGCAGTGGCGGTTATATGTCAACCATATTGCGTGAACCCGGTTTGATTTACCAGGTGCGCTATGACAAAGTGCCGCTCGAAGAAGTCGCCAACTCCGAACGCTTTTTCCCCACCGCCTGGCTGACACCATGCAAAACTGATGTAACCGATGATTTCATCAACTATGCGCGTCCGCTAATCGGCGAAGACTGGCCTGCAGTACCCATGATTAACGGCATCCAGCGTTTCGCCAGAATCCAGCCGATATTCGCTGACAAGAAACTCCCTGAATACGAGTTGGAAGCCTTCCGCAAAAAATAATACCGATGAGTGATCAGTCATAGACAATAACGATTAGGAATTTGGCGATGGATTTTTGTTATAAACCGCAGGGCGATATGAATATCGTACGAGGATTTATGGCAAAAATCGGTGCCCAAGATCAATCGTTTGTCTATCAAAGAAAGCAAATTGGTATGATACCGCACGCGGCCGGCTGAAAATTTTTTTTCAGTCAGCCCAGTGCCGTAATAATCCATTCAAAAAATGCTTGTGAAATCAGCGTTGTTACAAATTAATTTCGATAATGGAGAAGTCATCCGGCAGTGTTTTTGAGCCGTTCATTGAGGTGACATCACTGTAAATTTTGTCAACGTGGAACGATGCGGTAGTAACAGTTTCGGACAGATATTGCCGGAATGCGTTAAACTCCCATTCGGGCAGACCCGGGCGGATGATTTCATAAACGCCGTCGCTCAGGACGAATAGTTTATTGTAGGGTTTTAAGTTAAATTCGGCATTATTGTATTCCATGCCCGGCATTCCGCCGATGATAAATCCCGGATTTTTGAGTTCAATCAGCACTGCATCATCCGGAGTGCTGCCGGAAAATATCAGTGCCGGCGGATGGCCGCCGTTGGCGTAAACGATTTTTCGTTCACGTTTCATATAGACCCCGTACCAAATGGTGAAATACATCTGATGATGGTCTTCCATTTTAAATTCGTCATTGAGCCGTGACAGCACATTCGCGGGATTGGTAAAATCGGTATTCGGGAGATTTTGCGAACGCAGTACTTCCATGGCAGAAATGGAGAGCAGCGCGGCGCCGACCCCGTGACCGCAAACATCGAGCAGATATATGACAAAGTGGTTGTCATCAAGCCAATGATAACCAAAGGCATCACCACCGAGCGAGGTTGACGAAACGAATTTCCAGTCAGTTTTAATCTCATTGTCCAGTTTTTTGGGCAGCAGTGAGGCGACGTAATCGGCGGCTTCGGCGAGTTCGGCGGCAAGACGCTGCTGACTTTCCTGCAATGCTTTGAACGCTTCATTACGTTCGAGCATATTAATATAACCGGCGGAATGGTGGCGGATGCGGGCGATGAGTTCAATTTTATCGGGCAGTTTCACGAGATAGTCGTTGGCGCCGAGTGCGAACGCCTCGGCTTTGGTTTTGGCTTCTTCTTTGCTGGAGAGGACGATGAGCGGGACATCTTTAGTTTTTGGGTTGCGGCGGAAAAATTTGACCAGGGTCAAACCGTCAACTTCGGGCATGACTAAATCTTGGAGGATGACGGTTGGTTCGAGTTCATTGGCTTTGCCTAACGCCAGCGTCGGGTCACTGCAGAAATGGTAAATGATGTCTTCTTCACCGAGCAGCATCCGGCGTACGGCTTCGCCGACCATTGCCTGGTCATCGATGAGCAGCACAATGATTTGGTGCTTGTTGATACAAACTGCTTCTGGTACGATATTGCCTGCTGCTGTTTCTGTCATATTGGGGTGTTCCGTTTAAAGATTTGTGATAGTTCCAGTCCGATTTGTTCCGGCTGCATAATGTTGTCTGCCGCGCCGATATCGGCGGCGGCTTTGGGCATTCCGTAAACCACGCAGGATTCGCGGTTTTGTGCGAAGGTCTTCCAACCTTTGTGCTTCAACGCGAGCAGTCCTTGCGCACCGTCGCGGCCGATGCCGGTCATTACCACCGCAGTTCCCGGGCGCGGCCAATGTTTGCTGAGGCTTTCAAAAAATACATCGACAGAGGGACGGTAAAAATATTCTTCCGGTGATGCGGTATATTTGAATGTCAGATTAGCGGACATAACGAGATGGTCGTTGGTTGCCGCCAAATAGATTTGTCCTGGCAAAGGGGTTTGCCCCTCCACCGCGAGATTGACACTTAATTTGGTAAAAGTTGCCAGCCATTCGGATAGACCGTTCACAAATTCCTGGTCAATATGCTGAATGATGACTACCGCGGCGCCAAAATTAGCGGGAAGCTCGGCTAACAACTTTGCCAGTGCCGCCGGGCCGCCGGTTGATGAACCGATTGCCGCCAGATAGGGTGTTGACCCGGATTGGAGGTCAGACGTGTTCAAAACTGGTTTTAACGGGTTGATGCTGACCGGCTGGCTGCTGCAGAGCAACTTAATTTGTTCGATTTTCCGCAATAACAGCGCGGCGCCGTCGAAGCTGGCATCGCTGCCCAGTGCGGGGGTATTGACTGCGTCCAGCGCGCCGCAGCTCATTGCTTCAAAAACTTTGGCGGCGTTGGCTGAAACAGAAGATGTTACCAGCAGAATACTGCACGGGTTTTTTGCCATTATTTCCCGGGTGGCATCAACACCATTCATTACCGGCATTATCAGATCCATCAGGATGATGTCCGGGGTATCGGCAGCGCATTTTTCTACGGCTTCTTTTCCGTCATAGGCAATCCACGCAATTTGATAATCCGGCGCTTTAGTGCTGATGATGCGCCGTAGAATTTCTACTGCCATTTTCATATCGTTAACGATTGCGATTCTCATAATTCTGCTTTTCCAATCAGGGCGCTGACAACCTCCAGCAGGGTGTTATCGTGAAAGCTGCTTTTAGTTAAATAATAATCGGCGCCGGCTTCAAGTCCCTTGATCCGGTCTGCTTCCCGGTCCTTGTATGAAACAATCATTACCGGCAGAGATTTTAGGCGTTCGTGCTGCTTGATATGGGTAACCAGTTCAATGCCGTTCATCCGCGGCATATCTACATCGGTAATGACCAGTGCATATTGACAAGCTCTGACCGCATTCCAACCCTCAGCGCCATCAACCGCCACATCAACCTCATAACCGTGATTTTTTAATAGATTGCGTTCAACTTCACGGACGGTGATGGAATCGTCAACTACTAAAATACGTTTTTTGGTGGTGGCGGTCTTGTGCAAACCTGTACTGTCTATATTAAGAATTCTGCCGCCGTTAAGCATGGTGTCGATTGAACGCACCATATCATCGGCATCGAGAATTAATACTGGTGTACCATCATCGAGCACTGCCGTGGAGCTTATATCCGACACCTTGCCCAATCTCGCGTCAAGCGGGCGCACAACCAGTTCAAACTCACCGATAAAGTTATCGACAAAAACCGCGTATTGATTTAGCCGGTCGCTAATAATGATGATGTGAATCTCCCCGGCAGCGCCGATGTCCGTCTGGGTTAATTCCAAAATTTGCGCCGCCGGAACCAAACCGATATTTTTACCCTCATATTTTATAAACTGCCGTCCTTCGAGTGTCATTATTTCATCATGCCGGAGTTTTAACAGGTGGGTGATGCGGGTTAGCGGCAGGGCATAGGGTTCACCGCTGATATTGATGACCAGTGCCGGCATGATAGACAGCGACACCGGCAGCTGCAGATTAAAGGTGGTACCCTGTCCCAGCACGGTTTCCACTTTGACCAGTCCGCGCACCTCCTGCACCATAGTTTGAACGACATCCAGTCCGACGCCGCGTCCGGAAGTTTCTGTAACTGTCGCCGCAGTGGAGAATCCCGGCAAGAACATAAACTCCAGCAATTCGGCTTCAGATAATTTTGCGGCAACATCAGTTAGCGCCAAACCTTTCTCGACTGCTTTGCGCCGGATTTTCTCAATATCAATGCCTTTGCCATCATCAGCAACGGCAATATTGAGCATTCCGGCGCGGTGCTGGGCACTCAGACGAATGGAGCCGGTTTCATTTTTCTTGGATTTAAGCCGTTCTTCGGGCATTTCGATACCGTGGTCGGCGGCATTGCGGATTAAATGATTCAGCGGAGCGGTTAGTTTGTCTAAAATATCTTTATCTACAGCGCTGTTTTCGCCACTGATTTCAAAGTTGATTTTTTTGCCTAAATTTCGTGCCAGGTCCCGGACGGAGCGCGGAAAATCTTTAACCCCGTCAATAAACGGACGCATCCGGCATGAGACGACTTCGCGGTAAAGACTGTCGGAAAAATTATCAATAGTGCGTGCGTAATCCGAGAAATCAGCACAATATTCGTTATATTTTCGATAATGTTCATGATAGTGCTGCTGAATGGCTTTTAGCAGCAGCTTAGTTTCATCTATTTTGCCGGAAGTAATTGCCAGCTGTCCTAATTGGTCTAACAGCGTGTCTAATTCAAGCAGACTCTTTTTTTGGCGGAGGTTATGTTTTTCGAAGTGCTGCAGCCGTTTGACACCTACCAAAGATTCTGCTGCCAAGCCCATCAGGCGGGTCATTTTTTCGGTGGAAATTTTTACGAATGCATCACTTTCAGCGTTGTTCTTCTCCTGCCGGGATATTTTTTCAGCGGCTGGTTCCGCTGCCGGATGCGTGGTGGCTGGTTCAACTGCCGGATGCGTGGTGGCTGGTTC
>CAZITV010000045.1:0-4261 GCA_964542255.1 uncultured Victivallaceae bacterium | reverse complement strand
CTGCCGGATGCGTGGTGGCTGGTTCAACTGCCGGATGCGTGGTGGCTGGTTCCGCTGCCACAGTGGTTTTTCCTGCTTCAGTGTTAGTCAGTGCCGTTGCCAGTCCGGACATTTTTGCTTCATTTTCGGTCAAAAATGTTTCGATTTCCTCTTCAGAGCAGCGGCTTAACAGGTTAAAACAGTCAACACAGTCCAAGAATGTATCAATATGTGCCCCGTTAAGAGTTATTTTTCCTTCAGCTGCGGCAACGAAGCAATCCTCCATGGTGTGTGCCAGTTTGACGATTGGGTTAAGCTGGACAATGCGTGCCGCGCCTTTTAAAGAATGCGCTGCCCGCATTAACGGTTCAATTACTTCGATGGCGGTTGGATTTTTTTCCAGTTTCAACAAATTAGAAGTGAGTGCGGCACATTGGGACTCGGCTTCCATTTTAAACAGCCCCATCATCGAAAAATCATTCATATCAGTTGTGCCGCTCACGATATTTTCCTCCGCAACGAATAGATTAGCAGTTCATCATCTAGCAATCCTGCCTCATTGCCGCTGCAAACAATAACCGCTTTGGTATAAGTTCCTGCCGCCTTGGCGATGGTTGCCGGCACATTCTTGAAATCCTCCTCTTTGCATTGAAAGATTCCCAATACCTGGTCAACCGGGAATACCCAGTAGTCACCGCCGCCGGCAATGACCAGCATCTTTGCCGCCGCCTCCACCGGGATTTCCGCATCGGCTATTCCGGCAAGCGCTTTTAATGAAAAACACAATTGGAGGATTCCGTGAATATTGGTTACTCCCAGCAGTACAGCATTGGAGCGGTGGGGAATTTGGTGTATAGGACGGCTACTGACGATTTCCTTGAAAACAGCGGAACGCAGCGCCAGCAGCTCGTTGCCCAGGCGAAAAACAATTACCGAAATAACCGCACCGCCGGAATCGGCAGCGGCTTCAGCGAAAAACTTTGTCCATTCGCCAATATAACCGGCAGGAACTTCCCGGTTGAGCAAATCCCGGCCGGCAGCAATAAAGGTTGGACAGTTGCGGCAGTGAACAAATTCCGTCAATTTTGGGCAGCGTGCCGCGCTTTTCCCCCAGACACCAATATTATTCCAGCAGGATTCACCGGTTATTTGAGAATTGCAGTTCATAATTTATTCACCTTGTTTAACAATTCCGCCCGCCGTTTAATTTGCAGTGCCCCGGCGTGGTCGCCCCGCCGCTCTTTGAGCAGCGCTAAATGTACCAATGCTTCATAATACTGCGGATTCAAATAAACCGCCTGATTAAAGGCTTTTTCCGATTCAGCTAACTTATCCAGAGAGAGGTTTATTACGCCTATAAGATAATATGCAACTGGATTAAGTTTATTATTTTCTAAGTAGTCCCGGCACAGTTTTTCTGCTTCCAGCATTTTTCCGCTGTCAGCCAGTGCAGTGGCACGCGTCAAAGCATCACTACCGCTGCTTTCTGCCGCCGCCGGTTCAATGATTTTGGCAGTATGCTGCTTGGGGTTGACCTTGACCTTGACCGCCGGCAGCGGTAATATTGGCTTCGGTTTTACTTTGGGCGGTGGCGGCACCACTGTTGCACCATTTTTATAAAAGGCAAACGCGGCGGGGCGCTGTGACGGTTCAAAGTCGCGGCGGCTGACAATAGACGGTTCGACGTGTCCAACAAATAAAAGTCCGTTATCCGCCAGCATTTCAGTGAGTACTGTCATCGCGGCAGCGCGTTTTTCGCCTGAAAAATATATCAGTAAGTTACGGCAAAAAATAATGTCGTAAGGCTGACTGCCGGCGGCAAAATCTTCATCAAAAATATTGCGGTGATGAAACTTAACCAGTGAACGGACCTGCTGGACTACCTCAAAATTATCATTAGCTGAGGTGAAAAAAATACGCATTGAGTCAGGTATGCCGCTGCGGAATGAGTTGCTGCCATACACCGCGCGTTTCGCCAGGCGCAGCGCGGCATCACTGATATCCACCGCGTCAATGTGAATCATGGCGGCACTGATTCCAGCATTCAGCAGTGTCATTGCAATCGAATATGGTTCCTCGCCACTAGAGCAGGGCAGGCTTAAAATACGGATTATGCGGCGTTTGCCGATAGAGAACTTTGCGGCATATTCACTTAATAATTTGAAAGAATCGCCATAACGGAAAAACCAAGTTTCATTCACCACCAGCAGTTCGGTCAATGCGTCAAAGTGCGGCTTCGATTCAGAAATCAGCCGGACAAAGTCTGCTTCGTGGTTAATGCCGCATTTTTTCATTTGGGTATTAACGGCATGTGCCACGTTGGGTCTGCCGATGACATCGCAGTCTAAACCGATTTTATCTTTGAGTATTTGCTCAATCATCAGGATTTTTCCTTTGCGGCGGTAAACAGGATGCTTTTCAGCTCATCGGTTAACAGTTTCTCTACCGTAACAATCTGCATCAAATCTTTTTCTCCAACCGATATTTTCCCCAACCACGGCGCCCCGGTATTATTTACACCAGAATCAGCCAGGACGGCGTTGTCGCCGGCGACTGTTTGGGTAGCGCATTCTGCCAGCAACCCCAGCAGGTGCGCGGTTTCCGGATATTGCACCAGAATTATTCTGGTGCTAAACAGCATTGGTGCCGGTGTCCCGGTGAGCATCGCGGTAATGTCCAGCACCGGCACCAGCGTTCCGTGAAAACTAAAAGTTCCCAGAACACAGTCCGGCGTGCCGGGCAGTTTACGTATTTGCACCATTGGAATAATTTGCCGTACTTCGGCGGTATTTATTGCATAGCGCTGATTATTGACTTGAAAAGTTACCAATAACATTTCAGCTCACCTTAAAAATTGACAACTCCTCCTGAAGCGTGCGGGATGCTTTATCCAATTGTGCCGTAACCTGATTAAATTCACGCAGCGACTCCGATGTCTGCTGCGCGGCTTCATTAAGTTGAATCATTGCCTCGGTGATTTGCTGCGCGCCTTCGTGTTGTCCCTGCATTCCATCGGCGACCAAGTCAAACTTCGGCGGCAGTCCTTGTACCTGCTGAATGATATTTTCAAGATTACCGCTGATATTTTTCACATCAGTGACACAATTCCGCACCTCATCAGCAAACTTATCCATTTCCATCACGCCTGACGAAACTGAAGACTGCATTTCTTTAACCATTTTGATAATATCCAAAGTAGCCACCGCGGTTTGATCTGCCAGACGGCGGATTTCCCGCGCGACAACAGCAAAACCAAGTCCGTATTCGCCCGCTTTTTCCGCTTCAATCGCGGCATTCAGCGACAGCAGATTGGTTTGGTCGGCGACTTTGGTAATGGTGACCACCACATCGTTGATATTATTCGCCTTTTCATTAATAATTGATAATTTTGACGAAACAGAATCGGTGGCAGAGGCCAGGTGTTTCATCGTGCTCTGCATTTGCACTAAACCATTTTGACCAGAATCAGCATTATCCGCGGTATGAGTTGACACCTCCCGTACCTCAACAATTGTGCTCAGCAGTTGTTTGGAAGTTGCGGAAATTTCTTTGCTTGAGGCTACAATTTCATTAGTTGAAGCGCTGAACTGTTTTACCGTAGCTTCCTGCTGTTTTGACGATGCCGCAATCTCCGTGGCAGTGGAGAATAATTGAATTGTGGATTGCTGCACTTTGCCGACTAATGAATTCAACATATTAGTCATTACCGCGAACGATTCGAGCAGCGCGAGGGTCTCATCGCGGTTGGTGCTGCTGGATTTCCGTTTGCCGCGATATGCTTTGATATCGTTGTCGGCTTCAAACAAATTGCCTTGCGCAATTTTTTTGGCAATATCGGTGATTTTAGCGATAGGATTAGCAATTTTTCTGCCGGCATAAAGGGCAAAACCCAGTGCGAACAGAAATATCGCAGCGTTGATTAAAAGTGCGGAACTCAGCATATCGTCGAGGCACAGCACAACTTTTTGCTGGGCTTCTTTGAAGTCGTCATCATACAAGCCCGGGAATATCACCCAGTCCCACGGTTCAAAGTAAACAAACGCCGCGGTTTTCAGTCTCGCCGCTGGATCACTGGCATTGCGCCATAAATATGAACGCATACCAACGGCGCCTTGTTTTTGAGCAACCGCACGCTCAATCATTTCGCGGACAAAATAATTACCATCAGCATCTTTTGTGTCCAAAATGTTCTCTCCGTCACGCTTGTTGTCCTGCGAAATTACATAAGTGCCCTTACCGGTGTCAGTATTGTTTTTTGCCGCCTGGTCTTTTTGAGAATTGC
>CAZITV010000044.1:0-14176 GCA_964542255.1 uncultured Victivallaceae bacterium | reverse complement strand
TCCTCTACCGCGAATGGAAGAAACTCGGCGGCGAAGCACACTACGTCCCGCCCGATTCCGGAGATATTAACCAGGAGCTCGTTCCTGAAAGAATGGAAACGGCAGAAACGGGGGTCAGTAATGCCAACTCCGTCTGAATTGACAGATGCATTGCGCGAGCACGATCCAATTAAAAAATATCGTCCTGTAGTAGCTGAACCATGTGTCATAAATTGTCCACTTGCAACTTAACAATAAAAGGTAAAAATGATAACTTCACAGAAAATTAAAGAGTATGCGAAAGAGCTTGGCGCTGATCTGGTCGGCATCGGCTCAATGGATCGTTTTGAAGGCGCACCGTTACAGTATGACCCGCGCCAGATTATGCCCAAGGCGAAAAGCATTATAGGTTTAGGTTTTCGTATTCACCGCGGCTTGCTGCGTGGTGTAGAGGAAGGCACCTACTGGGGTGGGTATTCCTCAATGGGATATGCCAATATTAACGATGACTTCGCCCCGATTGTAATGCGCAAGCTCTCAAACCGGTTGGAGGATGATGGCTTTGAAACCTGTCCATACCACAACGGCAGTGTGCGTTACGGCATTGGCGAAGGTAAGGCAGTTGCACCGGGTAAGGCCAAACCGGATGTATTTATTCACTTCCGTATAGCCGGAGTTATTTGCGGGATGGGTGAAATTGGCCACAGTAACCTGTTTCTCTCACCAGAATTCGGTCCAGCCCAGAGGCTAGTTTTCATTCTCACAGAGGCTGAACTGGAACCGGATCCTATCTTCACTGATAAGCTTTGTGATAATTGCATGGCCTGCGTGCGTGAATGTCCCGCACATGCCATTTCCAGAGAAAAGACCAACCATGTAACCATCGGTACCCGTGAGCTGGGTTGGGCTTATCTTGATGAATACAAATGCAGCGTCGTCTTTCAAACCGGTACGCGCAAGACCAGCCCTTTCATTAGCGAAGAAGTCGCCGGCAAGGTTGACGAAATCATTGCAGCTCCTAACGACCATGTTAGCGGAATGATGAATTACAAGGATGTTGCGGGCATTTGGGGATGGCTGCGCGAAAAAGTGCCATATATTCGAGCCGGCCAAGAAAGTTTCCACCATCCCGGCGCCATCTGCGGCGCTCGTGGCTGTATGCGTGCATGTTTGGATCACCTGGACAAGAAGGATGTACTCACCAAAAAATTTAAGCATCCATATCGCACAGGTAAACAGTGGGAGTTAACTGACGAAATCAGCAAGCCAGGAAAAAACGCATGAAATTTGCCGTAGGTTTGCCGGTTTCCCATGCCCATGATGAACTTTTCCTTGAAAAGGTCAGTGAACACCGCGATAAAATCGCGGAGGTTTACTTTGCATGGCCGGGGATGCCTTCCGGGCGCGCGCCAATGGGACATGGGGAAGACCCGGCAGCAGCTTCCGGGCGGGTGGTGTGGTTATTGCGGGAATGCAGCCAGCTTGGACTTAAGCTGGATCTTTTGCTGAATGCTTCCTGTTATGGCGCTGAATCCGTCAGTGCCGGATGGCGCAGCATAATATCTGGAATCTTCAAAGAATTGGATGCCAATGACCTCCAGGTGACTATAGCTACCACGATGAGTCCTTTTTTGGCGCGAGTTCTTAAGAGTTGCGGTTATCCAGTCAAGGTGCGGGCCTCTATCAACATGCGTGTAGGCAGTATTGAATCGATGATAGCTCTTTCGCCATGGTTTGACAGTTTCTACATTCAACGTGAGCATAACCGCGATCTGGCGCTCGTCAGCAGGTTTGCCGCATGGGCGGCAGACGCCGGAAAAGATTTAGCGATTCTGGCCAATAGCGGATGCCTTCACGGCTGTCCGACTCAAACGTTTCATGACAATCTAGTGGCGCACGAAGTAGAACTCAACTCGGCGGCGGTTCCACAGCTCGAAGATATTCTCCTTTGCCGTTCTCATCTGCGTCTTCCGGAGAATCACGCCGCTTTACTGCAATCAACCTGGATACGTCCGGAGGACATTCATCACTATAATGGCGTAGTTCAGCTGATGAAACTGGCAACCCGCATGAGCTCACGTCCTGATCTAATTATCAACGCATATTGTCAAGAGCGTTATCCGTGCAATTTGTTGGATTTACTGGAACCAGGGTTTTCCACACTTGTTTATCCAAGGATAATAGATAATTCCCGCTTTCCGGAAGACTGGTTTGAGCATACCGCCCAATGTGATCGCCTATGCCATAATTGTCAGTGGTGTTTAAAGGTATTGACGCAAGTAAGCGTCCCGTGTTTGAACTGGGCAATAAATTGAGTGTATTCCCGGCGTTGCGAGGTAATTATTGTGGCGCGCCAGCACTGCGGTAATCGAATTCGATAAAATTAATCCGTTTTGCGGCAGCGTCAGGCTTCAAACGAAAATCACCATTAGCCGGGTCTACGAAACCGGGGTCGGATTCGATACAGTTTGCATCATGCAAAAGTTTACCCCAGGATTCGAATTCACCTGTTTCTGGAATAACCACCAGGCCATAATAGAGCCAATCTGGCAGTGCCGCAGTATTTCCGGCGAAATCGGACAACGGTTTTTTGGGTAAAGTTATGGTTGTCGTCCAGATAAAATTTTCATTGATAGAGCTTTCGACTTCGAAAGGATAATTTTGTGGAGCGTTGCCATTATACCATACTGCTGCGTCCTTGCCGTCAGGGGCGGCGCCCAGCAAAAAGGCGGCATCTGAATTTTTGTATATTTTCAGAATAATTTCGACATGTTCACCGCCTAGCACAGTTCCGTCAGGAACAAAAATTTGGGATTGCCGCTGTACAACAAAACGGACATATAAATTTTCTTTATCCTGCAAAAAACCGATTTTCATCTCATTTTCTGGTGCAGTAATTGAGCCGGTTGAATTAACGAATGCGCCATTATAATTTACCTTCGCCCAATCTTGTTCGGTTGGTTTATTGACAACTAATTTTATATTTGCAGGGGCGATAAACGGTGATTTATCTGCTGCATACATAATGGTGCGATGCGTGTACCATGCCGTTGGCGCCCATAACTTTTCCTTGATTATTGCGTTTGGCTCCTCGATAAAAAATAAATTTTTATTGCATATTAATTGATGTTTAAGGTAGCGGAAGCGGTTAAGGCGGTTGGTTATTGGTGAATTGCCGGAGAACAGTATATTATTGTGCAGTGCGGCGCACAAATTATCATCCATCGCACCAACACCCAATGCGGCAATCCCGCCGTAGGCAAAGATATTGTTATTGATTACATTATTATATGCATAGTTAATATTAAGCGCATATCCTTCGACATGATGTACTAGATTGTGTTCGACTAAAACATCACTGGATCCCTGGTCAAGATAAATACCATTGCCGCCATAATGCATAGAGCTGACATCATGAATATGGTTGTAGCGGAATCTGGTACCCGGTGAAGCACCGAGCTGATAAATTCCGCCCATGTCCGACAGCAATTTTCGTCCAATATTGTAAATATGGTTATATTCAACGACATTGCCGGAGGTGCTTGGCGCGCCAAATCCCCAGTTCCAGCCCAGCGAAACACCGGTATAATACAAGTCGCGTATAGTATTGTGCTCAATCATATTGCCGTTACTCTGACCGATGAGTACGCCAACTCCGGCAGGGTAAATATGGCCGCCATCGTAAATTTGACTCTCTCTGACGGTATTGCGATAAGTGCCGTGCCAAAAGCGGATGCCGCCGGCACCCAAATCACGAATCACACAGTGAAAAAAATTAACTTCACTTGAATTGCCTTCGACAGCGGCAGCATAAGTTGAAACGTGCTCGATTTCGCAATTATTAAAGGAAATATTATTTACATTATTTAACTGAACAGCTCCTGGTACTTCAAATGAGGCTTGAATAGATTCTGAATAACTTGTTGGCGCAATCCATTCGCTGTAGGCAAAGGTAATATTTTCGAAAATTAAATTTGAGGTATTGGTTATTTTTAGCAGAGCGGGTAATTTTGAGACGACAAATTCCAAATTAGCGATGTTTTCATCAGCACGCGGCAGATAATAGAGTTGCCAGTCGGAACTGTCGAGATACCATTCACCAGGCTCGGACAGTGCCTCAAATACATTGATCATAATACATTTATCATTTGGCCCCAAGCCTACGCCGCCGGCATCGCGGTCAAGTTCACCAGCGTTATTCTTAAAATCAATTGAGCTGATTTTGCCGCGTGGTGAAGTCCACCGCGAAAAATAGCGCAGTTCAATGTCATTAATATTGCGGGTGGTTTCGGAGAGTACCCCATCCGGCAAATGAAAGTGCCTGAAGCCATTGCCAAAATTTTTAGTTTGAAAAAAACCTTGCCGCGGCAGTGACGGACGCGGCCGCCGTTCACCATTGACCCAGAGCTGTTCAAAATAATGTTTACCACGCAGCTCCTGGGGTAACGGGGCAGTCCACAACTGCTGACTATTGACCGTTACCGGCTGCCAGTTTAAATTTAGCGTGATGCCGCCGGAAATGATAACCTTTTCTCCGGGACATGCCCGCCAGATATTGCAGAAGCTATCAATTTCCATCCCGTTATTGAGGCGCGGTCTGCCGCTGTCGTCCTGCTCCATGTCCCAAGTATTATTGAGTAGATATACGCCGGCTCTTAAGTTCACGCGGATTATTGCTATGGATTCGGTACCGGATTCGCGCTCTTTTTTACTTAATGCCCGGACTTGCTGTTGCGCCGCATTGATAGTTTTAAATGGACCATCGGTGCGTGCCGCGTTAGGTTCTGGCAGTTGTCCGCTCCATTGGTCATCGCCGTTGGTGGCGACATAGAGTTCATAATTCATAGCCATAGCATGCACTCCAATAATGTTAAAATTATTTCAGTTCTACGTCTTGGTAGTTGATTCCGATAACCTGAATGGCATCGTCAATTTTAGCAACAAACATTAATTGTCCTGCCTTAACTGGGTTGGCGATACGCTGATTTTTGAAACCCTGATTGGGAATTGTACACGTCCATTGAGTTTTGGCATCGTTTTGCGGCATCATTGCAGCTTTATTTTGCCCCTGCCACATTAATTGAATGATAGGATATGTCTGATAGACGCTTAATTCTACTTTGACGGCAGCCTCCGGTAAAGTTAAATTAATACCAAAGTTATTATCTTTCAGCACTGCCTCAAGCAGATAACGCGGCGTCTTGTTCATAGACATGAATGAAAACAAGTAATTGGCTCCGCCAAAGTCCATTCTAATATGAGTTTGCTTTCCGGTTGGTTTAAATTTTAACGCATAATATCCCGGGACGGCATTACCTGAAAACATCATGCGGGGACTATCCATCGCGGTAAGGTTTGGAGTTATGAAAGAGCCGCTGCCGGATTTTAGTTCCCAGCAAAACCATGGATACTGAACGTCGGTTGTGACGTATGTGTCAATCACACCGTTACCGCGGATAGACAAGCCGTCAGCGTTTTTTTCAACCTTGAGTTTATCCGCGGTAGCACGCCACAAGCCTTGATTAATATCGCCGATGTCGAAGTTTTTGTTATCTATCCTCCAGCAGTTATCATCCGCAGTGCTGCTTTCTTCCGGCTTAAATTCTTGTTTACTCCATTGGGCAGAGTTGGTGATACTAACCTTGTTGCCAACCGAAATGCCGCAGATGACGAACCAGTCGCCGAGCTTAACACCATCGTCAGCCAAGGTTGATTTATTCTCAAATGCTACTTGAGTACCGCCGAAATTGCCATTTATAGAATTAACCACTTCAGCGATTGGATAAACTTTGTTGACTCTGGGGAACCATGCTTTAACGCCTTTATACCAATCCTGAGTGCTGAACGTACCCAGCGGTCGTGACGTGGAAATGATATTGCCGGATTCAAAAATATTGACTTGATGCCACCCCATCGCCAGTGGCGCGTGATTAGCTAAATCAACCCGATAGGTTAAATCGCCGATTTTTTTGATTGACTCAATATTAATTGCTTCGCTTCTAGTGGAATTATTAACTCTTTCCATGGCAATTTTGATAGTTTTACCGTTCAGTGTATTCAAATCCCACTCTTTATCCGCCTTGATGATAAGTGCGGACTGGGTACGGTCACCGCTCAAGTCGCCGACCAAATCAGTAATTACACCGGTCACTTCGGCAAATGTTTGCAGTTTTTGGTCTTTCGCCTTGAGAAAAGTTCCGCCAACAATATGCTGTTCGATAACATCGCCTTGAGCATTGCTGCGGCTGAGCGCATAGCGCGCATCGGTGGAAATTCCACCAGGAAGCGTCAGCGTCTGCGGTGTTTTTTGATATATTAAGGTGTCCGTATCGCCGTTTTCCAAGTTGATTTCAACAGCGGCGGCACCCTGCGGTGCTTCCAAGCGTTTTACATTTTTAATTAAATTAACTTTGTCTTTGGCATCAGCGCCCTCGTAAAAATTAATAAATGTACTGTTTAAATTTTTTCCGGAGCGGGAATCAATAATGAAATCCCTGGCGGCGTCGAAATTGAGCACTTTGAGAGGAAATTTAGTGCCGTCCGGCATATCCTGCAAGTTGATTCGTGCGCTCCAAATGCCTTTAGCGCTGAACAACTGCGAGTTATCGCTGGGAATTCCGGTAACTTTCCAACGGACTTTGGCATTAACATCGGTTGAAACCGGCTCACCTTTGCCGTTACGGCGGTAAGCTTCGTTGTCGGCAAACCATTCTACTTGATACACGGCATCGGTTTTATCATGCTTTTTAACCTCAGTGATGTATTTGTGCTGCAATTCATCCGTACTGAAGTTAGCTTTGGCTAAATTGGCAAACTCTGAATTGACCGCCGGCAATACCGCGGCAACTCTTTCACCCAGAGCGTTCAGATAAAGCGTATGTTTATTGTCACCGGTGATATTAAAAATATCGGCAACGTAAGGTTTGCCGCCGCAATTAGTCTCAACTGCGATGACGGCACGCTGTAATTTTGCCCTGGCAACCGAATCGTTCCACGCCATCGCTTCAATTATCTGAAAGCGCGCTGGTAAACTGCCATACGGTTCACCGCCTTTGAAATTAATCATTTCTGTGGTATCTTGCAGTTTTCCCTCGCCAATGCCCAAATCATTTACACTCGCGGTGTTCTGATTCAGTGACGAATGGTTCATTGACCAGGTCCAGGTTTGGAAACCATTAACCGGCACGGTAAGCAATTTTTTGGGGAAATTCAATTCCGCCAGCCGATTATTTTCTGCTTCAGACGTAACTCCCCACCAGTAACCATACCCGCCCTGGCGCATTACCGGAATACCGTTATAGAAGCCGCCGAGATCGAGCACGGAGTTAGACGAGTGCGAGGTGGTACGGGTGTAGGCGAGTCCGATCTCCATCCGGTTATTATCTTTACCAGCGGCAATTTTACTTACGCCGTATCCGGGAAAATTCACCGAAGGATTTCGGCTCATTTTTTTCGCGGTTTTTAGATCATTTAACGGGGTATGAAGCGGGAGATGCTTGTCTGACCATTCCAGACCAATGCCGCGCATTGTTTCAAGTTTTTTGTAGTTATTTTGAATCACTTTAGCATAGGGATTGCGTTCGAGAAAATCCGGTTCGAGCAGCAGCCAGCCGGAGGGGTTATTCATATACCAAGTGAAGTTTCCCAGCATCATCATATAGTCAAAGGAGCCTTGAATACATAGCGAATCGTTATAATAACCATTATACAGCGTTGCTTCCTGGCACCCAGCGGCAAAATCAAAGACCATCTGGTCGCCCGCCAAAGCGCCAAGCAGCATCAAATTGGCGAATACTCCGTCCTGATAATTGCTGATCATCAATTGCGGGGTAATCGTCTTATAGGCGCGGGCAATCTCCAGCAGTAATTTCGTTTTTACTTTTTTATCAACTGCATCCGGGTCATTGTATTTCTGCTGTGAGTAATATCTGAACGCCGGGTGCATTCTGAGTTTAGCGAATGGTTCAGCCCAGGCGGCTTCCCCGGCCAGCGTAATCCAACCGCGGTTAAAGGTAGGGTTACCGCGGTTCCAGATACCCAGATAAGAGACTTTGACCGGATTTGGCGGGACGTTTTCCCATTCAGCACGGGACAGATTGCTGCCGTCTTTGCCTTTAGCAACCGAATTATGATTAGTTAAAGGCAATTTATAATAGGTATCACTTACCTGGTCAAGTAAAAGTGCCAGTTTATATGGGTACACCGGATTGCCGGTGCGTTCAAATTCAGTTACCCACTGATTCACCATGGCACAGTATTCGCGCCAACGCTTACTGTTGAAAAAATTATCAATGAGCAACAGCCATTTTTTCCCATCTTTATCAGTATAACTGGTTGCAGGCACTGACAAAATCGAATCGTCCAGCATCTTGATTGGATATGTGGTATTAGGCTTGAATTTGTAATCAGCCGGGTAATTCTTACTGTATAATTTTGTCTTGCAGCATGTGGTCATACCGGAAGATGAGCTGTTCCGGTCCATATTAAAACCAAATGAACGTCCGCAAAAAACACAATAAGTGGTAAGCGCATAATAGGCTTTGTACTTATCATCAATACTGCCCAGACCGGGATCATTCTTGGTTTCAACACCCTCAAGTACTGCATAAGGCGCCAGTATTTGCGGAAAATTCTCAGTCAAACTGCTGTCACTGGGCGCCGCGTCTTTCAGTTTGCTGTAATCACTGGAACCAGAATACTTTTTCGTACAGGCGTCAATCCAGGGCTGATAGATTTTATCAATATTTAAGTTAGCCACTCCTGCGCCAGGACGAAGTTTGTTTACAGCCTCGGCGCGTGCCTGAGTCTGCCACGCTTCGGGATTGCCGGCGAATAAACTGCCAATGCTGAGAATCATTAACACAAACACCATTTTTTTCATTTGAATACCTTTTGTGTACATGTTTAAATAACATGGAACGATTCATACACTATAGTGTGAAGTGATTAAGTTGTCAAGTTTATTGAGCTATTTTCAAATCTCTTTTGTGGATTTTGCGTCTTTCCGTTTTTTTGGGGCTGCCTAAGCTCATCCTGAGCGCGCAGACACCGAGAGTTGTAATCTCGAACCATATCAATTCTTATATGTATCGCTCCTATGGAGCTACTGTTTATTATTGATCATTATACACCGGACTGAAGTCCGGCGCTACGATATGTATTGCTCCTGTGGAGCATATTTAAGCAGTTTAATAAAGTTAATCCGTTATAAAACAGTGAAATGTATTGCTCCTATGGAGCATATTTAAGCAGTTTTACGCTATCAGAGTTTGATGGCATAGCAGTGTCAACTATCTTTTGAAATATGCCTATATTATTGAGCGGATATCATCCGGATTTTCGATATGCTGAAGGGGTTTTCCCGGAATATTTTCTAAAGGTTGAAGAGAATTGCTGGCTGTTGTTGAAGCCGCATTCCAACGCGACTTGACTAAGTGGTTTGGTGGTATTGGCCAGCAGTGCCTGGGCTTTTTCCACTCTTAGGCTGATGATATAGCCGATAGTGGAGTATCCGGTATGGGTACGCATCAGCTGATTGAGCATACTTTTGCCGTAACCGGTGAGTTTTTCCATATCGGCGATAGACCATGGCCGAATAATATCGGCGGTGATTTTTTTGTGAATCTGGTTTATGTTAAAAGCACATTTTCTGATAAGCTGTGATGTTTCAGCTTTATCGGCGGTATAGCATAAAAGTTCATCCAGCAAACGGTTGACGCGATTAACTCTCCACGCCTTGTCAGAAAAAATTGCTGTTTCAAACTGTTGATAAAGTTGTTTGATAAAAATATCCCCGGCAAAATATGGCACCGCTGAATTACGCAGAGCTTTGCCAATCCAGCGCTGCTGTTCTGAAGGGATATTGCTCCATTTACCCAGTTTTAATTCATCCTGCGGCGAAAATTTTTCCGGGCGGATAATAATCCACGCCAATTCCCCGATATTCATAACTCCATTGGAACCGCCATGACGCTGCCAGGGCAAAGTGAACGTGCAATCTCCCGGATACAACACAAAGTTATTGGACTCAATAGTCCATTCAAAACGTCCTTTGATAATAAAACAAAGCTCAATACCATCGTTGCAATGCTGCCCCAGCCAACTGGCTGAAGAGTCTAAAATAGCAGTGTGTCCAAACATTTGCAGGTGCGGTAAATCTTTTAAAACAGCGTGATTACTGCTTATCGAAAAATTATTACCGTAACTCATAATTTATAAATTCTTCCATTGTACATTTAAGCAACCATTATTTATAAAATAACGCTATATTATGTTTATACCAATAGATAAACAGGCTTAATGTGGATGAATTGTTTTATAGCAATTTGCTTTCATTGATATTAAGAATTAATTAGCATAAGGATTATGTGCAAATGGACACTAAATTAAACAACCATGATCTGGAAATTCTCCGGCGGCTTGCCGGCAAAAAAATGCGTTATGCCACTGATACAGTCAATCTGGAACGGCAGCAGGCCTGGTACGATCTCGATGGCGGCGGCAGTCACCGCCCAATGGTGCTGGCGGAATTTGGCGGTGTCCGTGATGCCAAGTGCCCGCTCCCGCTCGAGATCTTTGAATGCCAAGACGAGTGGGCACGCGGTCTGGAATGGGGATTGCGCAGTGAAATCTGGCAGTTTGAAGTGCTTAAAGATGACCATGTCATAGCGCCATATATAAATACCAACTGGGTGGTCAATGCTTCAGATTACGGTGTGCAGCGGATTGAACACCGCGCGGACGGCGCTATCATGGGGGCGTACTCCTGGGAACCGGCGCTAAAAAATCTCGATGAGGATTTTGGAAAACTCAAACCGCGCCGCTTTTCTGTGGATCGTGCCGCATCTATGGCGCTAAAAGAACGGTTAGAGAGAGTGTTTGCCGGGATTATGCCGGTGCGTGTGCGCGGCAAATATTGGTGGACATTGGGCATGACAATTAACGCGATTAACCTGATTGGCCTTGAAAATCTGATGCTTTATATGTTTGATAACCCGGAAGGCCTGCACCGGTTGATGAATTTTTTATGCGAAGACAATCTGGCATATGCACGCTGGCTGGAAGCCGAAGGGTTGCTCAGCCTGAATAATGAGAATGATTACATTGGCTCCGGCAGTATGGGTTACACTCGTGATTTGCCACAAAAAGATTTACCGTCTGGCGGCCATGTACGAATGAAGGATCAGTGGGTGCTGCTTGAATCACAAGAAACCGTGGGCGTCGGGCCGGAGCTGTTTGCGGAATTTATCTTCCCATATCAGAAAAAAATTGCGGAACAGTTTGGCAAATGCTACTATGGCTGTTGTGAACCAGTTGATAACCGCTGGCATGTCTTAAAAAATATTGCGAACCTCGCACGGGTTTCGGTTTCACCTTGGGCTAAAGAGGAATTCATGGCGGATGCCTGCGGTAACGCGGTTGTTTACTCCCGCAAGCCGAACCCGTCACAAATCAGCATGACCGGTTTTGATGAAACTGCCATCCTCGCCGACTTGCGCAAAACAATCCGTATCGCCGGCAAGTGCCGCTTGGAAATCATCATGAAAGACGTTCACACTTTGAATAACGAGCCCCAGCGGATATCCCGCTGGGTCGAACTCGCCCGCCAGGCAATCGCGGGCGACTAAACAAAAAAATACCTGTCGGAACAGAGCAGCAGTAATGTTTGTTTTTGGTATTTTTTAAGGCTTATCTGAGCGGAATGGGCATGCCGGCAAGCCGGCGGCATTATACAAGTTGCAGTCCGGGTTATCCGCCCAGGCATAACGCACAAATTCCGGGGCAGAAACTTCCGGCGCTGTGACCACGACGCAATCGTCCTCAATTACGGCATCCGCCCAGAAAAATTTACGATTGGTTCCGGCGACGGCAAACCCCAGCAGTTTTTCGCCGCGGCATTCCAGTTTGCCTTCGATATGGTCGAAATAAATTCTTAAAGTATTGCCTTGCTTGGTCAACTTTTTAAACATTGGGCCGCTATAGGCTAACGGCAGTTGATATGTTTTAGCTAGCGCGTTCAGTGCCAGACGCAATCCGACATCCTGCTTGTTTTTGGGGTGGATATCATTGGTTTCGCCAATATCTATTGCAACTGCCATTCCGGTATTAGGTGTGCGCAGGGTTAATGTCTGTGCTTCGCGCAGCTCCGCCCAGCCGCTCTCAGATGGGGTGGATTGTTTACCCAGATAATTGGCAAGTTGAACAAATATAAATGGGAATTCGCCTTGAGCCCAGTGTTTCCTCCAGTCCTGAATCAGCGCCGGGAAAAGTGTTTGATATTGGACAGCACGGCCAATGTTGGATTCACCCTGATACCAGATGGCGCCGCGAATGGCAAACGGAATCAGCGGCGAAATCATACCATTAAACAATGTGCACGGCGAGTTTTGATTATCTGGCCCGGTCGGCAGCGGCGGAAAATTAATGCTGCCGTAATTGGCCTCTACCGCATATCGCCAAATTCCGGCAAGCGGAATTGGTCTATCCGGCAGTGATGGACAGCACAACTTCATCACGGCAGCTGGTCCGTTCATGCCGCCGCCATATTTATCGCTGTGAACCCGCACCGCAATGACATTTTTTCCGGGTTTTACCAAATTTGCTGGAATGGTGTAATTACGCAACACGTTCCACGCATCGGCGCGTTCTGCCATCGTGATACTGCCCACCTTTACATTATTGAAGTAGGTAACATCGCTTTTGTCGGTAGCGCCAATCGCAAGGGTGAGTTCGCGCCCGGCCCAGGTCTCAGGCAATTCAATTTCCTTGCGGAACCATAAAATGCCGCTGAAATTTAATCCGTGCGTTTGCCAAAGACGCGGTAAATCCATATCGTTCCACTCGCCATCCGGCATGGCAGTATCTGCCCAGCCGCGCGGATATCCCGCATTGCGGCTATCCGTGGTTCGTTCAACAATTGGTCTGATTAATTCCTCATATTTGC
The DNA here is from genome assembly GCA_964542255.1 of uncultured Victivallaceae bacterium. GTDB lineage: Bacteria > Verrucomicrobiota > Lentisphaeria > Victivallales > Victivallaceae > CAYMSF01. The sequence goes on along the minus strand of CAZITV010000044.1, from coordinate 1,254 downwards.
TAAGCTGTTCTTGCGGATCTGACATAAATTCGTCATAGTCGTTAATTAACGCGGCGGTTTCGGAATGCTCCAGCAACGTCTCCCGGCTAGTCCAGGCTTCAGCGACAGTCCCGCCCCAGCGGGAATTGATTAACCCCACCGGAACACCCAAACGCCGATGCAGTTCTCTGCCGAAAAAATAGCCAACTGCAGAAAAAGCTGCGATTGAGTCACTGCTGCACTGCAACCATTTTACCGCTGGAATTTGCTTTAATGGTACTCCGGACGGGCGTTGCGGGATTGTCAGCAGCCGGATAGATGGATAATTAGCGTTGGCGACTTCAGCGTCAGCATCTTTGGATAACCCCACAGACCATTCCATATTTGACTGTCCGGAACAAATCCAGACTTCACCAATCAGAATATTATGCAGCGTTATTGCGGTTCTATCAGCATCGTCTAGTGTTATCGTCATTTCCTGAGGTGATGAGTTTGCGGCCATTGGTTCAAGCTTTACGCACCAGTTACCATTGGCATCGGCTTGAGCTGCGACATTTTGTCCGGCGAAAATTACGGTTACCTTTTGACCAGGCGCGGCTGTTCCCCAAACCGGCAAAATAATATTTTGTTGTAACACCATATTATCGGCGAAAACCGCAGCCAACTGTAAGCTCATCTCGCTATGCATTTTTCAGAATCCATTATAATTTGATTAACGATTGCTACCGACCACATCAACTTATGTTACATCAATGACATAATAAATCAAGTAAGTCTGATAATTAATTAAATATAATTTGATGCCGGCAGCACTACTTTTGGGTTATAAAAAACAAAAAATGATTATAATCTTGACATTATCTTTTTTAGGGTAATTTAGCTAACATGATTCAACATTTTACGTAAAGACTCATATATTATACGCCACACTGAAATGCCGGATTTTGCGTTCCTTCACGAAGAGCTGATTACTGCAGCAGCTACAATATTTTTACATGATTGCCTGTTTGAATTCAGAGTTTTCAAATAAAATTATATATGGAACGCTATCTGCCGGAATGGAAAGAGCTGAAAGAAGAACTGCGGCAGACCTGGGCATTGCTGGTGATGTAGAGTTGATCATTTAAAAGCCTATTCCGAAGCATTGGCAGACTCGTTAGATACTGGATGGGCTACTTTATCTTTCCCATGGTCTGAACAATATAGTTTTCTTTTTATGACAAAAAAAATATTATAGCTCTTGATTTTTACCATAAAAGAGCAATTTTATCTGGT
>CAZITV010000043.1:0-14195 GCA_964542255.1 uncultured Victivallaceae bacterium | reverse complement strand
AAAAAACTATTGGTGTATTGACAAAATACCTCTCATAGGAGTTTTGCAATTACCTTTTGAGTATAAAATAAAAAGGCCCGGGGTTGACCCGGGCTTAATATTTCAACTGAAATCTGCAGATTACTGCATTTTGGCGGGAACAAATTCAGCGCGGCGGTTTTTCGCTCTGGATTCTTCAGAGGTGCCTTGTTCGGCAGGACGATCTTTGCCGTAGCTGATGGTCTTCATATTGGCATCATTGGCGCCGAGCCCCTGGAGTGCATTGCGTACGGCGATTGCGCGGCGTTCGCCAAGAGCACGGTTATATTCTTCTGTACCGCGGTCATCGCAGTTACCTTCAATAATCATACCTAAATCCGGATGTTCTTTCATGAACTTAGCTGCAGCATCGAGCTTGGCCTGTTCGCCGGCTTTGACGTTATCTTTGTCGAAGTCGAAGTAAACCGGTTTCAGCAGACCTTTATATTGTTCCAGCGGCAGCCACTCTTTTTTCGCGGAGAGAGAGCCATCGCCGGCGCCTTTGCCCCACTTACCATCTTTGCCGTCGCCATTAACGTTAAGGCTGTCGGGGTCGCCACCGATTGGCGGCGGGATGGTTCCGGTAATTTCTTTGCCGTCAGTGTTATCAAACAAACTGCAACCGCTACCGCCGAGAACTACGGTGCCCAACAAGATCCCACAACACAGAACCCTTAGAAAACTTTTCATTGTCTATCTCCGTCCTTATTTAATTTGGTTTTTTGGAAATTTTTAAGAATACGACATTTATTTATTAAACTTTAGTATTGATAATTACAGTTTTAAAGTTATAGTACATTTAATTTGCAAGTTTTCTTGCATTTTTTTTGCACTTAATAACTGAAATTGTCAACACACACTTTAAAATTTAACCTGCTTTGCGGACTTTTAAAGTGCAAGTTTCAAAAAAAACTGAATAATTATGATTATTTTTGCAAAATCAGAGAAAAGTTGACAATAAAATTACGTTTTTATTGTTTTGGATAAAATTATTCGCAGTAAAATTTATATTAATTACGGATTGATTAAATGATGAAAATTGACTGGTCTAAGCTTGGTTTTGAGTTCATGCCAACGAAATCTAATATTCGTTTCTCTTATGTTGACGGGCAGTGGGGACCAGGACGGATGTATGAAAACTACTCCATTGAACTTTCTGTCGCGGCAAACTGTATGCATTATGGACAAGCAGCTTTCGAAGGACTCAAAGCATTTGCCTGCAAAGACGGTAAGGTAAGAGTCTTCCGCCCGGAAGAAAACGCGCGCCGGCTTAATTCAACACTACGGCATATCCTCGCTCCAGAAATTCCGGAACAAATGTTTGTTGACGCCGTCAAGCAGGTTATTAACGACAATTTGGATTATGTGCCGCCATACGGCACCGGCGGGTCGCTCTATATTCGTCCGGTTGTCATAGGAACATCGGCGCAAATTGGTATCTCCGCCAGCGAAACCTACGAATTTATTGTGATGGTTGTACCAGTCGGTCCTTATTATAAGAGTGGTATCAAGCCGATGAATGCGATGATTGTTGATGATATTGACCGTGCGGCACCGTCCGGCACTGGTCACATCAAGGTAGCCGGCAATTACGCCGCCAGTCTGCTGCCGTCCAAAATCGCGAAAAAACACGGCTGTTCCGTTGCACTGTTTCTTGATGCCAAGCATCACAAATATATTGAAGAATTTGGTACCAGCAACTTTATCGCGATAACTGCTGACGGCAAATATGTTACGCCGAAATCAAGCTCGATATTGCCGAGTATCACCAATAAGTCGCTGATGGCTATTGCTAAAGATTTAGGCATAATTGTGGAGCAGCGTCAGGTACCTGAGGAAGAACTTTGCAAATTCGCGGAAACCGGCGCCTGCGGCACTGCCGTGGTGATAACTCCGATTGCCAAAATCATTCACGGCGATAAGGTTTATGCCTTTAATACCGATTCAATGGGACCGGTACTGCAAAAAATTTATGACCGTATCACTGGTATTCAGTATGGCGAAATTCCCGATACGCACGGCTGGATGATGGATATTTAGTTCGGCTGACCGCGCAACTTACTGCCAACTGGAAACAGTATGATGTTAACCGTGCTTCTGTTAGCATAAAACCTGCAACAATATTATATTATGCAAATAATCACAACTATCGCTGCGATGCAGCAGTACTCAAAACAATGCGCCCGTGAAGGCAATACCGTCGGTGTTGTTCCAACCATGGGGTATCTGCATGCCGGACACATTTCATTGGTGAAACAAGCCAGGGCGCTGTCCGGCAAGGTTATTGTTACTTTATTCGTTAATCCGACTCAATTTGGACCTGGTGAAGATTTTTCGCGTTATCCGCGTGATTTTGAGTCAGACCGCCGTATGTGCGAAGAAAATGGTGTGGATGTAATTTTTGCTCCGGACAACAGCGAAATGTATTCGCCGGACTGTACCACATGGGTGATAGAAGAAAAACTTTCTCAAGGACTCTGCGGCAAAAGCCGTCCAAATCATTTTCGCGGAGTAACAACGGTCGTGGCCAAACTGTTTAACGCCACTTTGCCCGATGTGGCAGTATTCGGTCAAAAAGATGCCCAGCAGGCACTGGTAATTAAGCGGATGGCACGGGATTTGAATTTCCCCGTGAAAATTGTCATAGCGCCGATTATTCGCGAAAGCGACGGCTTAGCGATGAGTTCACGCAATAAATATCTGTCTGAAAGCGAACGCCAGCGCGCGGTGGTGATTTCAGCTTCACTGCGTCAGGCTGAAACCGATTTGCTGCGCGGGAAACTGCCGGATTCAGCATCTGAGATTATTGCCCGGGTGTGTGAAGCGGTTACTGCTGCCGGCGGGGTTATTGACTATGTAGAACTGCACGATGCCGATACCTTGGCGCCGGTTACTGCCGCATCCTCAAATTTACTTCTTGCTGCCGCGGTGTTTTTTGGCAAAACCAGACTGATTGATAATGTCGTGATAACAATGAGGAACCGCAAATGAAAAAAATTAAATTTAATCAGCCTGATTTTGAGCAGGCGCTGCTAAAGCTTTATGACCGTCCGGCTTATCCGGCAGAAATCGAAACGGCGGTCAGGGATATTCTCACCGCAGTAAAGGCAGAAGGTAATGCTGCATTGTCCCGTTTCGCGGAAAAATTTGACAAAGTTAAAATCAATCCGGCAAATTTCCAGGTTACCGCTGCCGAAATCGCTGCCGCCGCCAAAATGGTTTCTCCAGCTGAAAAACGCGCTATTGCAGCAGCACTGGAGAATATCACGGCTTTCGCCCGGCAGCAGTTGCCGCGGAATTGGCAATATTCGCCGCGCCCAGGTGTCAACGTGGGTGAATGTTTCAGACCGATGGAACGGGTCGGTGTATATATCCCGGGTGGAGCGGCGCCGCTGGTTTCTACGGTAATTCATACCGCCGGTATTGCCAAGACTGCCGGAGTGAAAGAGATTGCCGCGGTAACTCCGCCACGTCCTGACGGCACCATTCATCCTGCCGTACTTTACGCCATGCACAAAGCCGGAGTAACGGAAATTTACCGGTTAGGCGGGGTTTATGGCATTGCCGCCATCGCCTACGGTACACCAACTATCCGCAAAGTCGAAAAAATTGTTGGTCCGGGCAATGCCTATGTAACCGCCGCCAAAAAAATTGTTTACGGTGAAGTCGCGCTCGATATGGTGGCAGGACCATCTGAAATTATGGTTATTGCCGACAGCGCCGCAAATCCTGAATTCATTGCCGCGGATTTGTTGTCACAGGCCGAACACGGCAGCGGTCTCGAACAGGCAGTATTGCTGTGCAACGATAAATTGCTTATTGATGAAGTAGAACAAGCCGTAAACCGGCAGCGCCGTCTGTTAAGCCGTTCCACCGCTATTGACAAAGTCATCAACGCCGGAGTCTTCCTGATTCAGGTGAAAAACTTAGAACACGCCGTCGAAATTGCTAATAAATATGCTCCTGAACATTTGGAACTTATCTGCAAAAATCCAGCCCGGCTCGCCAAAAAAATCAAAGCTGCCGGTGCAATTTTTCTGGGTGAATGGACACCGGAACCAATTGGCGATTTCTGCGCCGGTCCCAGCCATGTTTTGCCCACCGCCGGCAGCGCTAAATATTTTAACGGACTCTCGGTGGAGAGTTTTATCCGGCGTTCCAGCATTATCCGTTATTCCCGCAGTGCACTGTGCCGTGAAGCGCCGGTGGCGGAATGTTTTGCCGCGATGGAGGGACTCGATGCCCATGGCAACAGCGCCGCGATTCGTGTCCGGATGCAAAAGAAAGGTCAAATTTAATCATGCCATATAAATCTTATTTCCGTTCTGAAATTGACGCAATGTCCGGATATACCCCGGGTGAACAGCCGAAAGAATTCAACCTGATTAAATTGAATACCAATGAAAATCCCTATCCGCCGTCACCGCGCGCCACTGCCGCGCTGCACGGAGCTGATTTGGAACGTCTGCGTCTCTATCCTGACCCTAACTGCGACAAAGCCCGTGACGCGGCAGCGGCGCTGCACGGCGTTACCCGCGAAAATATTATTGCCGGCAATGGTTCTGACGATTTATTGACTATGGCGATACGCTGTTTTACCGCAGCTGATAAACCCGCAGTGTGTTTTGACCCGACCTATTCGCTTTATATTGTACTGGCGCAAATGCAGGGCGCCGAATGCCGGAAAATTCCGCTGCGCGAAGATTTCTCGCTGCCTGATGACGTGCTGGAACAAGCGCGCGGCGCCAATCTGTTTTTGATTGCCCGTCCTAATTCGCCGACTGGCCGCACCTATCCATTAGCGCAAATTGAAATGATTTGTGCCGGGTTTGACGGAATTGTGTTCATTGATGAGGCTTATGCTGATTTTGCCGCCGATAATTGTGCCGGGCTGGTGAAAAAATTTGACAATGTGATTATATCCCGGACAATGTCGAAGAGTTATGCTATGGCGGGAGCGCGTTTCGGTTATGCGGTTGCGCACACTGAAATTATTAACGGTATGATGAAAGTTAAAGATTCTTATAATGTAAATATGCTTACCCAGACTGCCGCGGCAGAGGCGCTTGCCGACCGCGAATATCTCGCCGGTTCGACCGCGAAAATTCTCTGCACCCGCGCCAGGCTCTGTGCTGAACTGGACAAACTTAATTTTACCACCATTCCCTCTGACGCTAATTTTATTTTTACCACACCGCCGGATGGCGACGGCAAAAGATTTTTTGAAATACTGCGGCAGCATCATATAATTACACGTTATTTCCCTGGTGCGGCAACAGGTAAATACTTGCGTATCAGTATCGGCACTGACCAGCAAATTAATCAGTTACTGGACATTGCCCGGCAGCTCTACCGCTAAGCCGGGCAGCGGAGGTTATCATGAATCAAACCGTAAGAGCTCCGTACGCGGCTGGAAAATTTTATACCGGCAATGCTGAAAAGCTGCGGCAGCAGATTCTTGACTTTAAGGTTCAGGCAGAAACCGTGGTGACGCCGCTTGACGGTGTTCGCGCAGTTATTTTACCCCACGCCGGCTATGATTATTCCGCCGTTACTGCCGTAAAAACGCTTGTCCGTGCCGGCGCCGGCAATTTTTCACGCTTTCTGTTGCTGGCGCCATCGCACCGTGTGCCATTCCGCGGCGCCGCTTACGCCAAATATCAATCTTATCATACTCCGCTGGGCAATGTCAAAATTGATCAGAATTTTTTAGAACTGGCGTCGCGCAATGAAAGTTCATATTTCCACGAACTGCCGGCTGCGCACGAAAGTGAACATTCCCTTGAAGTTGAATTGCCGCTGCTCCAGGTGCTGCGGCCTGACTTGACGATTATGCCGCTGATTGCCGGATTTGTTGATGCGCCGGCGGCAGAACATCTGGCGGTTTGTCTGGCGGAATACTGGCAGCCGGATGTTCTGTGGGTGATAAGCTCAGATTTTACTCATTATGGCGCGGCGTTCAATTATATGCCTTTCGCCGGCGATATCCGCCAAAATCTCCGCGATTTGGATTACGGCGCGATTGAGCATATTCTCAAGTTTGATTTAGATGGATTTAACCACTATGTCGGACGAACCGGCGCAACCATCTGCGGCGCTGGCCCGATTAGAATTTTGTTGGCCGCTGCCAGGAACGCTATTGCCACCGGCAGTAAACTTGAAGCTGAAGTTGTCGAATACACCACCTCAGGCGAACTCACTGGTGATTTTTCGCATTGCGTTAGTTATGCCGGTATTACTGTCAGGGACAAAGCTGCGGATAATACAACCAGAGTCTTGCTTACCGGCAAACATCACGATAAAACTATCTCTATATCATCGTGCCGGGATAGATAATATGCAGTTAAATCAAAATGTAGAATGGCAAAATTCCGCTGATTTTCATCAGATTTGCCGCCTTGCCGGAGAAGCTTCAGTTATTTACCAAATGATTGAACCGGGAGATAAGGTGCTGGTCGGACTAAGCGGCGGCAAGGACAGTATGATCCTTTGCCACGTCATTGAACACCTGCGCCGCCGCGCCAGGTTTGATTTCTCTTTCATCACTGTTACATTTAATCCTATGTTCCCGGAGTTTCACCATGAATTTACCGCCGAATATGCCCGGATGCACGGCTGGGAGCACCTGATAATTGATTTTCCCATGCAGCAGTTCCTAACTGAAAAAAACGCGCTGAAACGTCCATGTTCACTCTGCTCGAGAATGCGGCGCGGTAAGCTTTACGGCAAAGCCGTCGAACTCGGCTGCACCAAAATAGCGCTTGGTCATAATCTTGATGATATCTGCGTCAGTTTTCTGATGAGTTTAACCCGCGGTCAGGGACTGAAAACAATGGCACCAAAAGTTAAAACGCGTGAATATAATTTTAAAATTATTCGGCCGCTCGCTTTTGTACCTGAAGAGACCATTCGTGCCGCCGCCGCGCTGGCCGTCCTGCCGGATACCGGTAAATGCGGCTTTCAAACACAACTCGATGAAAACGGCGACCGTGTCTATTTTACTAATCTTCTCTCCCAACTCGAACCGCGCATTCCCAATATTCGTCAGAATATGCTCTATTCGCTCCGCAGTATCCGCCCCGAGCACCTGCTTGACCAAAATTTTTACCTGCCGTAATATGACTGCCGGCTATTTGTTTGGTTGACTTTTGCTGAGCCAGTTTAGCCATTTTTGCTTATCGGCGCCGAAATCTTCGCCGGTGATATCTTTGAGCTGCTGAATGATAAAATCTCGGATTGCCGGCGGTGGATTATTGTCGAATTGCCGCGCCATATACGGTACGGCGGGTTTACCAAATTTTTCCATGCTTTCGATGGCGGTTGTGGCCAGTGCCGGGCGGTTTTCCAGGTTGCGCCGGCAGATGGTTTCCAGCGCGGACAGGGCAGCAGGGTCGGCGATGCGGGTTAGCGCACGGATATATTCGAGCTGTACCCGCTGACTTTCTTCGTTGTCCGCTGCCTGAAGCAGCGCGGGCAGGGCGTTGCGGTCGCGCAATTCGCCAATGATATAGGCGGCGTGTTCGCGGATGAGTGAATCTTTACTGCGGAGCAACTCCTGTACCGGCTGGAGGTTTGGCGGCGGTGATTGTGCCGCCAGAGCAATAATGGAGCGGGCAGCAATGCGGCGCAGATTATTGTCTTTGTCAGAAATTAATTTGATTAATTCCGGTACCGCTTTGGTGTCGCCGAGAATTTGCAGGTCATAAGCGGCGGCAGCACGGGTTTCCGGTTCGCCGGAATTTAGTTTTATTAAAATTGCTTCAAGCGGCGATAGCTCTTTTACTTTTCTTTCGGTGGGGCTATCGTTAATAAGTTCCATCATTTCCCGGTTGCGCTCCGCCTCTTTGGCTTTTATCTCAGCAATATGACCAAAGGCTTTTCCAGCGGCTTTCATCCCGTAGATGCCGAATAACGCTTCGCCTTGACGGATTTTGGCGAGGGCGTTGGCGGCGGCGCGCGCCACCTCCGGCGAGTCATCCGCATAGAGGTTAAGCATATTTTTCATCAATGGGTTGATGATGGACATTTTTTCGCCCAGAGTTTCAACTGCGGCGGCGCGCAGCGGCGCCGGCAGTTGATGATTTTCGGCGATGGCCAGTATCGCGCCAAGCAGGGCGGAGGAGTTAAAATCTTTCATTGTACGGATTGCATCCTGGCGCACGGGTATTGGATTGGCGGGATTGTCGGCAATGGCAAGCAGTGTTTTGGCGTAATCCTGGTTATAAGTTTTTTGGGCAGTTTCGATGATGCCGGCGGCGGTGAGGGCGGCGATACGGATTTTATCGGGCCGTGTTGAGTCTGCGGCGGCTTTTAACAGTTGTGGAATTGCCAGTTCATCATTAAATTTGGTTGAAGCATTGATCGCCGCCAGCGCAGTTTCAGTATTGGCGGAAAAATAACACTGGGTAAAGAGTTTGAACGCTTTAAGCCGTTGTTCCGGTTTTTTAATCTGCTGTTTTAGCAGACGTTCCGTTAAATCTTTGACCGCGCCTCCCTGACGGGTCGGGTCACCGCTTTTGATGGCATCGCCGGCAACTTCCAAATATGACGGACCGCCAAATATCATCCATACCGCGACACCGGCAACAATGATTAGAGGTGATACCGCCAGCATCCCCAGCAGCGCCGGCCGCCGTTTGATTTTGCGTCCGGCCCGCATAAACCAGGGGATAGGTCTGGCGCTGACCTGGTCGCCGCGCAGATACGCGTCTAAATCAGCTTTCAACTCATAAATATGTTGATAACGCCGTTCCGGGTCTTTTTCGATACATTTCAGGATGATATTTTCCATATCTTTGGACACGCTGCCCGGGGCGATTGTATGAGGTGGAATTGCATCGGTATTGACCACGAGACTAAGCGTTTCCAGTGCGGTTTCACCGTGAAATGGTTTAGTGCCGGTAAGTCCTTCATAGAGGATAATGCCCATACCGTAAATATCACTGCGGGCATCAATATTGTGGGTCATTCCAAGTGCCTGCTCCGGACTCATATATGAGGGTGAGCCGAATACCGCGCCGGTGATAGATTGTATTGACATGCTGCTGTTGTCTTTGGCCAGACCGAAATCCATAACCACAACCCGCTTGGAAATGCTTTCAAGCATAATGTTTGCCGGTTTTAAATCGCGGTGAATGATGCCGTTATCATGGGCAATTTGCAGTGCCGAACACGCATCGCTCATCGCTTTGACAAAGTCCTGTTCCCGCATACTTTTATCATCCCTGAAGATTTCTTGAAAAGAATGGCCGTCAATTAAATCCATGGTAAAGTAGTACTGCCCATCAATCTGCCCCATTTCGTGGACAGTAATAATTCCGGAATGTTTCAGATTGGCGGCGGCTCTGGCTTCACGCAGAAAACGTTTGATGGATATTTCGGTGGCGCCTTCACCCTGCAGCATCACTTTGAGCGCCAAATCCCGGCGCAGTTCCGGGTCGTGAATTTGATAGACAATCCCCATCCCGCCGCGGGCTATTTCCCGGACAATTTTATATTTGCCAAATGATTTTTTAGGGATTCCCTTCAGTGTGTATTCGTTGCCGGCAGAAATTTCAGCTCTGGTCTGTTCGCTGATGGAGATGGTTCTGTCCGGAAATACTGCGGTTGCTTTCGGCAGCGGCAATTTTGGTTTTGCGGGTACACCGGCAAGGGATATTGTTTCCGGTGACAACTTGCGGTTTGCGGCTGCAGGAGGTTCCGGCGGGGAGTGGTGAATTTGGCGGATAACCGGCATCGGACGCGAACATTCCGGACAGGGCACCGGTTCATTGATTGGCGCTGACTCCGGCTCGCTTTCCAAGCCGCAGTTTGCGCAGAAAAACACCAACTGACCCGCCGCGCTTACCGCCGCGCCGCATTTGCAGGCCGGTACATTGCCCGGCATTAACTCATTAACTGCGTAATCGCTGCCGCATTCAGGGCATTTTAGTTGAAAATCTTTATCCATTATTCCCGGCCGTTATAATCAACTTTAATGAAAAACACGGTTTATTTGCCAGTTAGAAAAACTACACCCAGCAGCAGCGCGAGTAGTTCAAAAACGTAACCGCTCAAACTGATGATGTCAATACTCACTCCGTCAAAATATTTTTCACAGTAGTTGCGAATCCCGTGTGCCGCGATGAAAGCAGCGCCAAATGCCAGCAAGGTGGGGTAGGGGGCGCGGAATAGGATGAACAGGCAGATAAATCCGGCGGCAAACCAGATGTGCCGGTTAGCTTCCCGCGGAATATTCAGTAACGGTGCGCCGGTATTGAATAACGGCGCCCCCGCCATATACCCCTGCAGGGCAAACTCCAGCGTCAATACCGCAATCATCCAGTAATAGAAGCCGCAATATGACATAATGAAGAAAAAAACAAGTTTAAGTATTAATGCAGACAGCATTACTGCACCGCTGAGCGGATTGGTAATTTTATTGACATCATTGTCGAGCAGCAGCAGGGATTGGTTGAACGGGCGCTTGGCAATTTGTTGTTCAACCAGCGACATTAATGTACGGGAACCGCGAAGGTGATCTTTATATTCAGACAGAAACGTCATCAGCATGGAGAACAGCACCGCGGCGGCAATGGTGCTGAACATTGCGCTGAGAGCGCCGCCGATAACCCAGGCGCAGATCCCGAGCGCCAGACCAACTATTGGAAAACTAATCTGGACAAAATGACCATACGCATCGCTGTCAAAATTTTTACCGGATTTTTTCAACGATTCCGGCAGCGGGAACTCTGTCAGCATTTGCCATGCCATGGCAAATGAGCCGGCTGAAATTTTTTTTAACATATTATACTATTCCTTTCGGCGCCGAAATGTCGGCTTTGCCGCAAATTTTTGAATAAGCTATTGCCATAATTTTATGTACTTGTGCTGCCAATTCCTTCCGATTTTGACCCGCAGGAACGACCTGCGGCAAAATATGCACTTCCGCGGTGATGCTGCGGTAACCCAGCACCCGCCATAAATGCGGCAGCATGGTCATATCACCGTACCAAGCCACCGGCTTGCCGTCTTCAGTCGGCTTATAGGTAATCAGTATCGGTAGAATCGGAAATTTTTTGTCGGTTACTGATTCAAACGCGGTGGACTTAAACGGCAGTACCCCGTGCAGACCATCCGTGCTGGTGCCTTCCGGATAGACCAGCAGTGGAATACCATGCGCCATTGTCGCTTCAAATTCTTTGGCAGTTTTGTGCGATTTATGTCTGGAGCTGCGGTCGATCCATATCGGACGGCTGACGCCCACATAGTGCCCCAGCAGCGGCCACTTTCTAATGTCAGCTTTTGGCGTAAAGCGTATCGGAAAGAGTGACGCGTGCACAAAAACATCAATATAACCTAAATGATTCGAAACTATCAGACCGCCCGAAAAATTGTCTGCGTCACCGGTAACTTTGACCTTTATTCCCAATATCCATGCAACGCTGGCTCCCCAATACCGGGTACAGAATGAAACACGTTTTATACCGTCCCATCCGCCGCGCCGCGTCCAGCAAGCGTAACTGCAAATTATCGGCAGCCATACCAGAAGCATTGTGATTCTTAATGTCCGCCGGAATAATCTCATTAGTTTTGCCGCCTTTGTGAAAGTCAAGCGCAAAAATGCTTGAAATATTTTTCCGGGAGTTTAGCATGGTCCAGCAATACCAGAAAATCAATGCAGCCGAAATCATTATCAAGCGCCGGTGCACCGCATATTCCCACTCCCAGTCTCAGATATCCCTTTAGCAGCGGCGGAATCATCTGCAGCAGGCTGCGCCGGTTACTTAACAGTTCCTGCACCTTTGCCGCATTAGGATACGGCAGGACAAATTTTGGTGTTGGAGTTGCCTGCAGCACCTCAGATAAATGATTGCGCTCCTTGAAATGCTCATAAAGCGCCCAGCCGACTACCGGGTCCATGGTTTCAAGACTAACACAGCCGAGCAGATAGCGTACATGAGAACGTTTTAAGACTTCAGCGATTCCTGCCCAAAGCAGCGCCACAACGGTGCCGTTGCGGTGTTCCGGTGAAACACAGGATCGTCCCACTTCAATTGCATTCTCTGAGATATTATCCAATCCGGTGATGCTGTATTCTTTGGAAGAATAGAAGCCGATACCGGCGCTGGCGACAGCGCCTGGATACATTCGGTAGGTGCCCACAATCGTATTGCTCTTCTTTTCCACCACCATCAGATGCAGGCAAAATTCGTCAAACTCATCGCAGTCGATTGCCCCCTGATGAGTTGCGGCGCAACCCTTGCCGCGTCCTTCAAAAAAGATTTTGTAGCGCAATTTCTGTACTTGTCGGATTTCATCCTCGGTTTCAGCGAATTTGATCATAAACTGGTCACGTTCAGCCAAAACCGGAGGTGTGCATATTTTTGCTAGCAGAGCCTTTAACGATTCATTCTCCATGTCAGCTTTCTCATAAAAATATTATCAAAATTTGCGTCTCAAACATCTAGGATATACAATAACGTTCAAATAAAATTTAAATCAAAAAAATCAAAAATCAATCTCAATTAATAAAAAACTCGCACAGTTTTATGAAAAATCTTTAAAAAAGTTATTCCGCCGCTTGTTAAAATCAAAATTAAGTGTTATATTCATCTTTCCGTAAATCATAAAACAATAAAAAATATAATTATAAATAATTTGACGAGGAAAAAAAATGGCACATAAAAAAGGTCAATCGAGCAGCAGAAACGGCCGGGACAGCAATCCGCAGTATCTCGGAGTTAAAGCTTACGGCGGCGAAGAAGTTTCAGCCGGCAGCATTATCATTCGTCAGCGCGGCACTAAGTTCCATCCGGGCAAAAATGTCGGCTGCGGCAGAGATTTTACCCTGTTTGCCTTAACCGACGGCACAGTCGAATTTAAAAAAGCTTCACGTACTGTCAACATTATTCCATTAGCATAATATGGCGATGTTTCACAGTCGAGAATAGCGAATACATTCTTATTCATAATAGCCCGGTATTACCGGGTTTTTTTTTCTCAGAGGTAATTGCAAAACTATTTTAAATTGATGTTTTGCAGGATTTTTTGAAGTTTCTGACGAATTTAAGCGAAATCAAGCGTAGCAGCGTTACGCAAGATGAGCTTAAGTCGCCAAAAACTCAAAAAAGATGCAAAAATCTTAGAAGAGTTTTGAAATTAGCTCTTAGTATTAATCCAATTCAAGGTGAGTCATGTTTGTTGACAAAGCAAAAATATCCGTTAAAGCCGGTGACGGCGGTAACGGCTGCTGCAGTTTCCGCCGCGAAAAATATGTTCCTTATGGCGGCCCCAACGGCGGCGACGGCGGTCATGGCGGCAGTATCATTCTGCGTACTTCCAGCAACGAACAAAGCCTCATTGATATGGTGTTTAACCGCCATTATCAGGCAAAAAACGGCGAAAACGGCCGCGGTAAAGACCAATACGGGAAAAAAGGTGATGATGTCTATTTGCAGGTACCCATCGGCACTACCGTCAGAGATATCGAAACCGGCGAACTTATCGTGGATATGGATCAGTCGGATATGCATTTTGTTATCGCTGCCGGCGGCGAAGGCGGCCGCGGCAATATGCATTTTGCCACCAGCACTAACCGCGCCCCGCGCCATTGCACACCTGGCGTGCCAGGCGAAGAACGCAAGGTCGAACTTGAGCTGAAAACCATTGCTGATGTTGGTTTGGTTGGCTATCCTAATGCCGGCAAATCCACATTACTGCGCGCGGTTTCACGCGCCAGACCTAAAGTCGCCCCGTATCCTTTTACCACGCTGCATCCGATTGTCGGGATTGTCGAATACCCTGATTATTATAAAATTTCTGTCGCTGATATTCCTGGACTGATTGACGGCGCGCATAACAATGTCGGCCTCGGTCACGCTTTTCTGAAGCATATCGAACGTACTCATGTCCTTGCCTATGTCCTTGACACTGCCGGGGTTGACGGAAGAAATCCCTGGGAAGATTTTGCCCATCTCCAAAATGAGCTGGATTTATATATGAATGGTTTGTCGAAACGCCCGGCCATCATTATCGCCAATAAAATGGACTTGCCGGAAAGCCAGGAAAATCTCGCGCTGCTCCGCGAAGCACTCAATACCTCTTATCTCGAAATCATCCCGCTCAGCGCGGAAAAATTGGACAATATCGAAGTATTAATCGCTACTTTGCGCCAAAAAGTAGAAGAGTCTAAACGC
>CAZITV010000042.1:2610-14277 GCA_964542255.1 uncultured Victivallaceae bacterium | reverse complement strand
AAGGCATTCGGGAGAAGCGCGAAGATGTAAAGGTTATTTCTTTACGGCTCCATAGTGTTTATTTTAACGTTTTAATTTAAAAAATATAACCTGTATGAGGTGACGGACGAATGACCAGTTTGTTAACTGAAGATTTGGCGAATGTGTCAAGACGGTTGACTCCAGCAATAGAAAAATTACGGCGGCGGCGGATATTTATTACCGGCGGCACTGGTTTTTTTGGTAAATGGCTGCTGGATACTTTTCTGGACGCGAACGCAAAATTTAACCTGCAGTCAGAACTCGTGGTGCTATCCCGGCAACCGGAACGATTTTTAGAACGGTTCCCGAAATATGCCGGACATCAGGAGCTTTCATTCGTCAAAGGCGATATCCGCACTTTTAATTTTCCTCAGGGTAAATTTGACTATATTATTCATGGCGCAGCCGAATCACATGCCAAGCTGGCTATCGAACATCCGGAAGAAATGTACTCGGTAATTCTCGAAGGGACACGCCGGGTAATGGATTTCGCTGTGGCATCAAAGGTCAGACGCATATTATTTATCAGCGCCGGATCCGTCTATGGCACCCAGCCGCCAACACTGCCGAATATACCGGAAGAATTTATTAATGACCCAAAATTCCAGCCGGATTCATCTTATGGACGCGGCAAACTGCATGCTGAACGTTTATGCCAGGAATATGCCGCCATGTACGGCTTGAGTTACTCATCGGCACGGTGTTTTTCATTTGTCGGTCCATATTTGCCGTTTAATTCTCACTATGCAGTGGGGAACTTTATCAATGACTGCCTGCAGGGTCAAGATATCGTTATTACCGGAGACGGCAGACCAAGACGTTCATATATGTATGCCGCTGATTTATCAGTTTGGCTATGGACAATCTTGCTATGCGGCAAAAACGGGCGCGCTTACAATGTCGGCTCCCAGCAGTCTGTATCTATTCTCTCCTTGGCAAAAGCAGTCAACCGCGGGTTCGGCGCCAAATATGCAATCAAAATCCTTAAAACACCGCTCACCGAAGTGCTGCCGCCGCGCTACATTCCGGATACCTCGCGGGCAATTACCGAACTGGGACTGACCATGGACTTCCCGCTCGAAACTGCCCTGCGCCGCACCATCGAATGGGCATTGAACCAAGCACAACCGTAAAGTTAACTGGAGCGATAGAGCAGATTTGGCAGCGACTGACCCTTCCGACCTGTCTGTCCTGACTGATAAGCCCGACCTAGCAGGGCACTCCGCGGCACGGGTCAGTGCCGCATCCATAGCAGCCGGCAGCCCGGCGGCGACAGCGCGCCGCCTTCGGTGCGGTCAAGAAATAATTTTGTAATTTTACCGTGTTCTTAGAGTTGAAATAATATCGAAATGAGTTATCTTGACAGGTATCGTCTTCGTATGTTACGATTCTTATACTGAGCAGCATTCTAAAAAATAACTATTCAGTATTAAACCGTATAACCTAAATAGGTGGTGACATTGAATCCGGTTATCGTAATCCCGGCGTTTGAGCCGGACAAAACTATGCTGCGGCTTATTGGCAAGCTGCTGGAGGATCCGTGCTGCCGTGTCATCGTTGTTGATGACGGCTCCGGTTCCGGCTACCGCGAATATTTTGACGCGCTGGAAATTTTTGACCGCGTGGATATTTTGTGTCATGAATTTAACCGCGGCAAGGGCGCCGCGCTGAAAACCGCCTTTAAGCATGCCATCCGCCGCTATCCGGATATTGCCATCGTTACCGCGGATGCCGATGGTCAGCATCTGCCTGAAGACATCCGCAAAGTTTATGAGGCGATGCAGGAAAACTCCCGGCAATTTGTATTAGGCGTCCGCACCATTAAAAACGGCCGCGTTCCATTAAAGAAACGCCTTGGCAATATGCTGGCGCTAATCCTGCTTAAAATATTTACCGGAACCTCGCTCAGCGATTCCCAGACAGGGTTACGCGGCATCCCCGGTGAATGGCTTGATGAGTTAATTATGATTAAACCAAACGGATTTGACTATGAATTGGAAGTGCTGCTGTCGTGTATCGTCAGCAAGCGTTTTCCTATCCGTGAAGTTGCCATCAATGCTATTTATGACCGCGGCACTACCCGTTCACACTTCCGCACCATCAGTGATTCATGGAAAATCGCCTCGCTCTTCTTCAACCGCAATTACCGCGTCAAAAAATCATAATATTGGTAATGACTGGTGATGAAATTTTATGTCGCGGACTGCCGCTGCTGCAGTTTTGCCGTGGTATAACAGATGATGGGAATGAGGATTAAGAATAACGCACCGGCAGTAAAAAATACCCAGCGGACATCAAACCAGATAGCAATACCGCCGCTAATCATTGCACCGATGGCCCAGCCCAAAGTCTTAGCACTGGATGCCCAGCCGAAAAATAGACCGCGTTGTGCATCAGGCGTGGTCTTAGCAAGCCAAATCTGAAATACCGGATCAAGTCCGCCGGCGAAAAACACCATACCGAACCTGGCGCTCATCAATACCCACAAAGAGACTGCCAGACCTTGCGGTATCATCAGCAGTCCGGCAGCCAGCGCCGCCCAGATTGCCACGCGGCGCGGTGAAGTTCGGTCGGCAAGCCAACCGAGAATCGAACCGGTTAAAATACCGGCAACGGCACAAACCCCCGCAATGATCCCGGTCCAGGTTGCCGCCCTGTCCGGACCGTTGATTTTTTCGACCAGTACGGGCAGGAACGGCGCGTCAAACTGCCGCGCCAGTCCCATCAGCATAATCAGCAGGAGCAACAACCAAATTGCGCCAAATGCCGGCAATTTAAAATTAAAGTTTTTTAATTCCTGTTTCAGCGAGGTAGTACGGTGGAAGGTTTCTTTAACACCGAACAATACCATTAATCCGGCAAAGAGCAAGGTCAGTCCGGAGAGAATGAAGGCGTTGCGGTAACCGCAATGGTCAACAATAAAACCGCCCAGGAAAGCGCCCGCCAAAGTACCGCTGTAAAGCGCAGAACTGAGTGTTCCGAGCGCAAAACCGCGGCTTTCCACCGGGGTATTGCCCGACACCAGAGTTTGAGACGCGGTTACGGTTCCGGAAAAAGCGCCAATCAAAAAGCGCAGCACAATCAGCCACATCAACCCCGGCACAAACGCCATTAAAGGCATTAGCAGCGCGCAAACGAAATTGGCACGCAGCACCATAATTCTTCGGCCATAGATATCGGCGAGAAATCCCCAAATTGGAGAAAAAATGCAGAAACTGAAATTTCCGGCAGCAGCAAAATAAGCCACCCACATGCTGAGCGTCGCGTAATCATCTATTCCAAACTGCTTGATGTAAAACGGAATGAACGGCAGTGTGAAGCCAAATCCGGCAATCGATAAAAATTGCGCGAGCCAAATAAAAAGAAGATTCCTTTTCCAATTCATTAAATTCTCTGGTGATGTTTTATGATAGGCACCCGATTGATCTTTGGCTTTGTCTATGACTGATCGCTCATTGGTATCAGAGTTTGATTCTGGCGGTGCCGGCACCATAAAACGGCGGCATGCAGATCACACCGGGAATAACTGCGCGTCCCGCCTCAAGCATAACCGTGTCGCCGGCTTGATAGGCAGCGCCTTCATCAGTGTTCAGATAGGCCATGGCCACGGCACACCCCAAAGACGGAGCAAAAGCGCCGGAGGTAACCTTGCCGATAACTTTATCCCCGGCCGGATTAAACACTTGAGCTCCCTCACGGGCAGCTCTCCTGCCGTCCAATTTTATGCCGAAAAGTTTTTTAGCCGGGATATCGCCGCAGAGGGCGTTTTTGCCAATAAATTTTCGATTGGGCAGTTCCTCAATTCGCAGCATCGCGCCGTAACCGGCTTCAATGGGTGTGGTGTGGAGATTAAGCTCGTGACCGTAAAGTGCGTAGCCCATTTCCAGCCGCAGTGTATCTCTGGCGCCCAATCCAGCCGGCATAACGTTCGGCAGTGTCATCAAATACTCCCAGACCGCTGCCGTTTTATTCATGGGTAAATAGAGTTCAAAGCCGAGTTCGCCGGTATATCCGGTACGGCTGAGCAGACAGTCTATGCCGTTAACCGCTGTTTTTTTCCAGGCAAAGTATCCTGGCAATTCAGCTATTTTCATCCCTGCGGCTTCGAGTGCCGCGGCGCTGGCAGGTCCCTGCAGGTCAATTTTACCAGTGGCATCTGAAACATCTTCAAAGAGAATGCCTTCAGGCAATTCCGAGGCGATTTGTTCGGCATCGGAGAATCTGGTGCCGGCATTGACTACAATAAAGAACGCTGTTTCCGCCATGCGGTAAACTATCAGGTCATCCAGCACCTTGCCATCCGGGTCGAGCAGAAAGTTATACCGGCACGAACCGATTTTCTGGTCAAAAACCGGCCGCGCCAGAATATGGTCAAGCGCCATTTCTGCGCCTGCGCCGGACACTTTAAATTCGCCCATGTGACAAATATCAAAAATTGAAACCTGGTGGCGGGTATGCAAATGCTCCGCGATAATACCGTTAGCATATTGCACCGGCATATTCCATCCGGCGAAAGGGACCATTTTTGCTCCCGCTGCCTGATGCAGCGCCGCCAGCGGCGTTTCCAGTAACACTTCGTTTTCCATTATTATTCTTTCTAAAATTATGCACTGCCGTTACAATAATTCCGCGGCGATGGCGGCAAGACGGCTGCGTTCACTCTTCATCAGGGTCATGTGACCGTGTATTTGTTGATTTTTTAAACGTTCGACGGTATAAGTCAAACCATTGCTGGAAGCGTCGAGGTACGGATTGTCGATTTGGTACGGGTCTCCGGTTAAGACCATTTTGGTGCCTTCGCCGGCACGGCTGATAATGGTTTTAACTTCGTGCGGGGTCAAATTTTGGGCTTCATCAACAATGACAAACTGGCGTGCGATGCTGCGGCCGCGGATATAGGTAATTGCTTCCAATTCGATTTTATGATTACCGACCAAATCGTCAGTTTTTTTGCTGGCGACCTGGACATCTTTTTTATCATTGCTGTGCATCAGGAAGTCCACATTATCAAAGATAGGCTGCATCCAATGGCTAAGTTTTTCATCTTTATCGCCGGGCAGATAACCGATATCATTGCCCAATGGAACGATTGGACGCGAAACCAGAATTTTCTCGTACATATTATTATGCAGCACGCATTCCAGCGCCGCGGCGAGCGCCAATAATGTTTTTCCGGTTCCGGCTCTGCCGACCAGAGTTACCAAATTTATTTCCGGGTCCATCAGCAAATCCAGCGCCATGCGTTGTTCTTTATTGCGCGCCTGAATATTCCAGATTTTGTATTCACTTTTTGAAGTAACCAGATGCAGCTGACCGTCAGAATGTTTTCTGGCGATGGCAGAATGTTTGACGTTGTCCTCATCTTGAAACAGGACAAACTCGTTGGCAAACAGTTCCATTTCCGGATGGAGCAGTTTGTTTTGGTATAACTCATCAAGTGTGGAATTTGGTACCGTTACCGTGCGGTAACCGGTGAACAAAGTATCAAAATCAACCTTTTCACGCTCAAAATCCATAACCTTAATACCTAAGGCATCAGCCTTGAGCCGCAAATTAATATCTTTACTGATAAAAACCACATTTTCGCCTTCGAGGTGCAGATTGTAGGCCACCAGCAGAATGCGGTTATCGGGCTGTTCCAGGTCAATCGATGAATCAGCAATTTTATCCAGCGATTGAGTTTTAGCTGTTGTGGTGCCGCGAACAGTCAAAATTCTCAGTTTTCCGGAGGCGGGACATTCTGAACCGCCCATCTGCACGCCGTCGCAAAGCCTGCCGCGTTCGCGAAATTCATCCAGCCGGCGAATGACCTGCCGGGCATTCCTGCCTAATTCATCCTGATGCTTTTTAAATTTATCCAGTTCCTCGATTACCGCCATTGGAATGACCACATCGTTATCCTGGAATGATTCAATACTTTGCGCACTGTGCAGCAGCACGTTGGTGTCTAGAACAAAGGTTTTGTGCATCTGATCCTCCTATCGGTAAAATTGGTTATTGAAATTTTAACATTATCGGCTCAAATTAAAATATCCCGGCATCTTAAAATATGCCATAGAGATATCAATATTCCGCAATAACTTTTTTTCAATCTAATATTTAAATTTTTAGTGCAAAAAAACGGCAATATCCGCAAAATCCACGAGCTTATCCGAATACCTCGGTGTCAAGCTGACGAAAAAAGTCTTCCATAAAAGCATGACGTTGTTCGGCAAGCCGCCGTCCGGTACTGGTGAGCATTTTTTCTTTGATATGGCGCAGTTTGACGAGATATTCGCGGTATGCAGTATCTTCACGGCTGTATGCCGGCGAATCAACTGCCTCTTTTTCAGTGTTATGCAGCCGCGCATTTTCCCTGCCGGCGAAATGAAACGCTCTGCCAATGCCGACCGCACCGATTGAATCCAGCTTATCAGCGTCATAAATAATTTTTTCTTCGATGGTTTCCGGATGGCAGTTATCGCGGTAGCGGTGTTTGCGAATAGAGGCGCAAACCGCTGTAATCATCGCTTCTGCGAAGTCATAATCTTTTAATAATATTGCCGCGGCCGAGGCGCCGATTGCGGCGTGGCAGCAGTTACCTTTGGCCGTCATCTCTTCAGGGCGGGCGATATCGTGAAGAATTGCCGCCAAACGAACGATTTGCGTATTGGCGCCGGGCTCTTCCGCGGCAATAGCCATTGCGGTATGCAGTACACGCACCGTATGGTCATAATCATGGCAACCTGGCGCGTCTTTTAAGGTACTCTCCACCAATGCGGCGATGTGATTAAATTTAGTGATAAAGGTTGCTTCGTCCATATTTAATACCATTTACTGATTTCACGATGACAATATTTATCCAGCATTTCCAGTAACGCCTCCGGTGATTTTGCCACCTGCAAAATATCCCGGTGTTCCTGACGGATAAAACCCGCCGCGACAGCATGTTCAAGAAATGCGATTAATTGGTCATAATAGCCATTAACATTCAGTATTCCGCAGGGTTTGCGGTGAAGTCCGAGTTGACGCCAGGAAAGAGCCTCAAAGATTTCATCCAATGTGCCAAAACCGCCGGGCAGCGCGATGATGGCATCGGCCATTTCCAGCATCATAGCTTTACGGGTATGCATTGAGTCCACCACCCGGATTTCAGTCAAATTATCGTGGGCAACTTCAGAATGCAGATGTTTGGGAATGATTCCGGTTACGCGTCCACCGGCAGCCAGCACCGTATCAGCAATAACCCCCATGGTTCCTACCGCTGCGCCGCCATAAATCAGCTCAATTTGCCGTTCCGCCAGAACCTTGCCCAGAGCTGCCGCCATTTCGGCATAAACAGTGGTGCTGCCATGTGCGGAACCGCAGAAAACGCAAATTTTATTTATCATTTTTTTGGTTCAGCCATTTTTCTTTGTTGTTGTTTAGCTGCGGCGAACTGCTGCAGTTTTTTTAGATTGGCAATATCTTTGGTGTTGCTGTAAGCTTCGTGCAGGTAATATATGGCGAGAGTTTCACCATAAATGTGCTTAATCAGGAATTGTGACAATGCTGAATTTTCATCGCGGCTAAAGCTGATACAAAGTAAATTAGCGGCAAAAGTATTGCGGATATTATAGTCAACCGTATTGGGCTGCGAACGGTGTGCTTCATAACAACTGCACCAGGGATTATATGCACCGACCATGCTAACCACGACGCCCCAGAGAATCAAAAACATCAGCAGATAGTAGCCTGGAGTAAATATCCGGTGAGCAAATTCCAGCGCAATGTAATACCACAAAACCGGAATCAATGGAATCAGATATCTAAATCCATACGCCCAGCCACCATATTCATTGGTACAAATACCGTAAAAAAGAATTACCGCCGCCACCGCCGCCAGTAGAATTACGTCGTGAACACGGCACCATTTTTTTCTGCCCAGATATACCGCGGGAACAATAAACAGCAGCGCCGGCATATATGAAAAAAATCCCCTGCCGCAAAATAAAATATCCAAAAAATAGACTAAATAATTTTTATTATCAACACCGGGCGTGAAGGTTCCGCCAATATAAAGCGGCAGCCATTGATGATATGCCAGGTAGTTTATTACGGTGATTACCGCAACTGGAATAATTGCCCCTGCCGAGAATACGGCGGCACGGTACAGGCGCTGTTTCGCCGGGGTTATCAGCACAATCAATCCGCCGGCGACGCCAAAGAGTCCGCCAACTGGAATTTCCAAATTAAATATCGTTCCGGCAATCAACCCGAGCGATAAGCTCAGCATCCACGATTGTTTCGTCGAATAATCCCGCAGCAGCAGGAAGAAAAGCAATAACAAAAACGCTGCCGGAGTATGGTTGTTCATACTGACGCCAAAGCTGAATAAAAGCGTTGACAGCAGCAGCGCCATGCTGAAAATCAGCCGGGACGCAAACGGAGCGCTGCTATCCCGCGACAAATACCTAAAAAAGATGTAAACCATCCCGATATTCAACAGCCCCAGCAGCAGATTGACCAGATATACAGACAAATAATAATTATCTTTAAAGGAAATTCCAGTAATCGCGGCAATACCCTTATAAACCATTCCAAACCCAACCATCAGCATCGGCGGTTTATCCGAATAAACCTTGCCATCGCGAATGACCCGGTCAACCGAACGGAACATCGTGTTATTTACGGCAAAAGTATCTTGTTCGGCTAATGCCTGAATCAGCGCGAACCGGCTTGATTCATTGCCTGCCATGGTCACTTCTTCTTTTGTCATCAGCAGCGTCAGAAGCAGCAGCCCGGCCATGCAAAGCCAAAATATTATCCGCTGTTTATTGTTCACATCTCACCTTTAAAATTTAATAAGCGCTGCGGCAGAATAAAGCTGCAAATCAGCGAATAGTAAATCTAGAGTGAATGTGATGGATTTTCAAATTTGACATTAGCAAAAAACGTGATTAGTTATAGCATAAGTGTTTTTGCGGTTTGCAAAAACTGGTTTAAACTAGTTTATGCGGGCCAGACGCAACCGTTTGCGGCAAAGACTAAAAAGTGAACTTTAACGGAAGCGTTAGCTTCAAAATATCACCAGGAGGACACCATGTGTACATTAGTAACCAAGGCCGCACCGGATTTCAAAGCTCAGGCTGTAATGCCGGATAATACTTTCGCAGAATTCCAATTGTCATCTTTGCGCGGCAAATATGTCGTGCTGTTTTTCTATCCTTTGGATTTTACTTTTGTCTGCCCGTCAGAATTAATTGCCTTCGACCGCAGTCTGGCTGAATTAAAAAAACGCAATACTGAAGTCGTCAGCGTATCTGTTGACTCACATTTCACCCATTTGGCATGGAAAAATACCGCATTGCGCGATGGCGGCATCGGCAATGTCCAATATACCATGGTCGCAGATTTGGACAAGAATATCAGCCGCAACTACGGCGTACTGTTAAATGAAGCCATCGCACTGCGCGGTTTATTCCTGATCGATAAAGACGGCATCGTCCGGCACGCCCTTGTCAATGACCTGCCGCTCGGCAGAAGCGTGGATGAGGTAATCCGGCTCGTTGACGCTCTGCAATTCACCGAAAAATACGGCGAAGTCTGCCCGGCCAACTGGCATGCTGGCGAAAAAGGCATGAAACCGACCGCCGCCGGTGTCGCATCGTATCTCGCTGATATGGAAAAATAATTACTCGGGAACTGTTGCCAAATAGTCATTGATTGTTATGCGGCTCGAGTAAATCTACCCGGGCTAAGCAGTAATTATCAAAAATTGTTAACAGAAATGGCGTTTTGTGACAGTTCCCGTATGGCATGTAAATGGCCGTTTGGGATAAATGATACTTTCACCGGCTTACTGATTGGGGTAATATGAGTAAAAAGGTTTTAATTTTATTTGGCAGTCCGCGTAAACACGGCAATACTGCGACAATTTGTGGTTGGGCTGCAGACGGGATACGCGAGCAAGGCTCCAGTGTTAAAGTCGTCGATGTTGCAAGATTGAACTTCAAGGCTGCAGGATGTCTTTCCTGTTATGCATGCCAGCAATCGGAAGATTTCCGGTGCATTATCCGCGATGAAGTCTCCGACTTAATCGCATCAATCCCCGATTATGATATGCTGGTGCTGGCCACTCCGGTCTATTTTTTCGGCTTTTCCGCACAGTTAAAACAGCTGCTTGACCGAATGTTTTCGCTCTATAAATTCAAAGATGATGAAATTATCCATCCACTGCATAAACTTCAATTCGGTTTAATCTCCTGTTGCGGCGGCGATACCGGCAGCGGACTTGACCTCGTTGATGCCACAGTGAGAAAAATCGCCGGATTAACCGGAAAAAAACATCAAAGCCTGCTGATACCGTTCGCCCCGCATGACCCGGCGACGCTCAATGATAATCTTGAAATCAAAGAAAAAGCCGTTGCGTTTGGTGCTTCTTTAGTTCAATAATCACATCGCTGCATCAGCAAAAATTATTTTGGCGGCGGTTTTCAGGAAAATATGATTTTTGAAAATATCTATATCCACATCCCATTCTGCAGCAAGAAATGCAGTTACTGCAGTTTTTTTTCGTTGCCGTCGCCGAAGCGCGTTCAAATTGAAGAATATTTGGTGCGCTTGGAAGAGGATTTGAGTGAAGCCAATTTAACTTTGCCATCACAAACCGTTTACATTGGCGGCGGCACCCCGTCGCTGCTCTCTCCAACGGAATTGGTCAAGCTCTTCGATTTAATCAAAAAATATGTTCCGGTAACTCCAGATACGGAAATTTCCATGGAGTGCAATCCGGAATCTCTCGATGCCGAAAAAATTGACACGGCGCTGGATTTCGTTAACCGCCTGAGCGTCGGCATCCAAACGTTTCACTCCGGTCACCGCGGCTGGCTCGGCAGAGAAGCCGAAAACCAGGAAATCGAGCACGTTTTGCAGTGCATGAAGGGACATCACCCCATCACACTTAATCTCGACCTCATCTACGGTATTCCCGGTCAAACCCTTGAAGATTGGCAGGAAGAGCTCAAAACCGCCCTTTCACATAATTTATCTCATCTCTCCTGCTACTGCCTAACTATCGAACACGGCACTGAACTCGCGGAAAAATTACAGCATCACGAAAAAGTTGACGATGAACTCACCGCCACCATGTGGGAAGATACCGGGAAAATCCTCGCTGAACGTCAAATGCAGCGCTATGAAATATCCAATTACTGTATTCCTGGTCTTGAATGCCGCCACAATATGAATGTGTGGTACGGTCAGCCATATTTGGGACTCGGTCCAGCCGCAACGTCGTTTGACGGCAAGAACCGCTGGACGCAACCTCAATCACTGGAACAATGGCTCAATAAACGCCCACCGGAAATGGATATACTGGACCCCGAATACCGCATGATGGAAATTTTTATCATCGGCTTGCGCACCGTCCCCGGCTGGACCAGAGAAATCTGGGAAAAAGTCTATCTCCAGCGCATATTACCGGTCGAATGGCAAAACATGCTGACACGCGCGGAAAAAGTCAAACAACGTCACAAAGAGTTAATCAGCGTCCAACCGGATAGCATCCGCTTGACCGAAAAAGGTCTCTTATTCTGGAATTCCGTCGCCGAAGTATGGCTGGAATAAATTATAAAGCAAATATCGTATGTTTAACCGCTCACCTGTCAAATATCCTATAATGCGCGC
>CAZITV010000042.1:0-2510 GCA_964542255.1 uncultured Victivallaceae bacterium | reverse complement strand
TTCGGCCACGAAAATCTTGATGTTTATAAAGTATCGTTGAGTTATGTCAAATGGGCACTGGATATTTCTGAAACATTAAAAGGGAAACACCGCAGTGCACGTGACCAGTTGATACGGGCATCACAGTCAATTCCGTTAAACCTTGCCGAGGGCAATGGAAAAACTTCGAATGGAGACAGAAAACGATTTTTTGAAATTTCCCGTGGTTCCGCTTTGGAATGTGCCGCAATCCAGGATATCCTCGAAATCGGAGGTGCGCTTTCCAAAAACGAAAATCTTGAAGCCAAACAAATGCTCAGCCGAATTGTTTCAATGCTGACAAAATTGGCGCAACGGGAATATTCAGTTAGGGAGGAGAATTGCGATTACGATAGCGGTCACGATAGCGATTGCATATGCGATGGCGATGAAGATTGCGATTACGATAGCGATAGCGATTACGATAGGGATGAAGATAGGGAGAGGGAGAGATGAAATACCGCGAACCGCTTTTCCGCCCTCCTGCCGAAGCAGACAGTTTAATTATTCAAGCCGCTTATGGTTGCCCGCATAATACTTGCCGATTTTGCGCGATGTACAAAAGCGTCAAATACGTTCGCCGGAATCATGATGAATTGATGCAGGAAATTGCCGCCGCCGGTAAAATTTATTCCTCAACTTCGCGCATCTTTCTCGCTGATGGTGATATCATGCATTTGCCGTTCAACGATTTAAAATTGATTCTGCAGGAACTCAATCAGCATTTTCCCAATCTCGCCAGAGTCAATCTCTACGCCAATGGCAGCTCAATTAATGCCAAAACTCCAGAACAATTAATGGAATTAAAAAGTCTTAAACTGAGTACTCTCTATCTCGGACTAGAAAGCGGTTCACAGCAACTGCTGGATTTGGTCAATAAACACGAAACCGTCAGCACAATGATTGATGCCGTCAATTCAGCACAAAATGCCGGATTGAAATGTTCAGTAATGTTTCTGCTCGGTCTGGGCGGAAAACAATATTCGCAAAGTCATGCCGAGGCAACCGCCCGCGCTATCAATATCATGCAGCCGCGTATTCTCTCCGCACTGCGCTTCATTGAAGTGTTAAATCTCCCGCCGTTCCCGCAATACCAAACACTCTCCGAATATGACGCAGTCGAGGAACTGCACACCATCGTTGGCAAGCTAGAACTCAACAAAACCGTATTTCGCGCCAATCACAGCTCCAACCCGGTTCCACTGAGCGGCAGATTCCCGCAGGACCGCGCCCGAATGCTGTTCGAACTAGAACACCTGCTGCGCTATGGCAGGCTCGACAAAAACGGTCCCGGTGCCACCCCAATGTTCCTGTAGCACCCTCCAACAATATAAATGCTCTTAATCGGTATAACACCCGCTGATATAAATTATTGCAATCAGGGGCGGATGGTAAAAGTGAATGTTACAGGAAAATGGTCGGAGACGTTACTGGCGTAATCGCGGTAGTTGCCGTTGGCTGACTCTTGCTTGGAGTCCACCATGCAGCTGCCGCCGGATGATTTTATTTTTTTGACCAATGCGCGGCAGAGATAAAAACGGTCAAAACGCTGGCTTAATGAGTTATTATAGATAGCGGTATTCTCACTGGATTTGCCTTCTGTAAATCCGGCGTCCTTGAGGATGATGGCCGGGTCTGCTTCATCATTGTAAATATTAGTATCGCCGCAAATGATTGTATATGCGCCGGTATTATTTTTTTTAAGCCATTCGGCTAGTTGTTCGAACTGGTTTTCTCTGATCTCTTTCCCATCCGGGAAAGCCTTGAGATGAATATTGATAATATTCAGGATAAAATTTGGATTGCCGGCGGCGCTAAACGATGCCAATAGCGGTTTTCGCATTTTTCCATTGAAAGTACTACCCGGAGTAATGCTTTTTGCCTCAATCAATGTCCAGACAGCGGGGTCATAGAGAAATCCCAGCCGTTGCGATTCATTTTTCAAATCGACATAATATGTCCACTTTTGGCGGTGTTTTTTTAACCCGCTGACAATAAGGTCAAGATAATGGCATTTAGCAACGTTGTTATCCGAATGAGACGGGGTAACTTCCTGCAGAGCAAAAATAGTTGCGTTTGAGCCCAATACTTCATTCACGTAGCGGTGAGTATTATTGGAATCGTCAAGCGCGCCGACGCTGCCGCCCAGCCATTTCATATTCCAGGTGGCGACAACATATTGTTTGCTATCGTCCGCCAACAGTGGCAGCACCGCGAGCAAACAAACAATAAAGATAAAACGCCTCATATAGCTCCGGTGTAACAAATTTATCAACTGCTGCTTACAGGTTATATTCTGCTGCTGTAAACCGGCCAAAATTACTCATTATCATGTCAACTTACACTCATTAAATAAAAAAACAATGAAACAACAACAATTATTGCTTACATTCAACCCCGTTCGCAACAGCTCAGTCTTTATATGACAACTGGGTCATCCTGAACGTTATCTCACACGGAGGTACAAAGTCACAGAGAAAAACTAATACATT
>CAZITV010000041.1:0-14727 GCA_964542255.1 uncultured Victivallaceae bacterium | reverse complement strand
TGCCGGGCGCGCTTTAAGCATTTGCGCAGATGGTCAATAGCGATGGCTCTGCGTTCTTCGCGACTGCTGACTTTTGGCAGTAATATTTTCAGGGTCTCATCATTGGTGGGATTAGCCAGGCCGAGATTCATTTTTATCCAAAATTCCGGGTCGAAAATATCTACAGATTCGGAGCTGCCTTTAACGGCAATAGACTTAGTGCTGTTCAACGGCAGCATTTGGTAATAGGTATGAAATGTTCCCAAAACTGCCGGCGGATATATGGGCGCGCTCGGGTCAATTTTCAAGCCATTCTGCAACTCGATAAAAGTATCCAAATAACCGGCATTAGGCGTACCGACGATAATTATCTTGTCCAGATATTTGCTGCCTGCCCAAGTAATTTTCGGAATAGTTCCGTCTGCCGGCAAATCACTGCCGCCAAACCGCATATAGTAGCGCGACAACAACCCGCCCATTGAATGACCAATCACATCAAACTGGACATCGTAATCTTTTATGCCATATTTTTTTTGGTATTCATCTTGTAAATAGCGGCGTTTTGCCAGAATGAATTCGTGAAGTTTCGCGGCGTTTTCCGGCAAATCGCGCCGCCAGTCGTAATAGAAAGTAAAGAGCGAATAATAGTTTTTCCCTTCAGGCAGAGGTGTACCATCTTTAACATAACCGGCATTCTGCAGAATACCGAGCAGCCTATTATAGGCGTCCAGATTAAATTTAATGCCGAGAATACGAACGTCAAAATTTTCCAGTAGGCCGATAGGAACGACACGGTCTTTAAGTTCATTTAAATTTTTCCCCTGCTCCATTGGCAACGCCAAGGCGCGGAGATGGTCGTTAGAGTATCCGTTGATAATTTCGCTGCCTTTGAAAGATCCCCAAATGATGTCCTGAGTAACGCTATGCTGGAGTCTGGCTCCAAGAAAACCGTGAACAACGATCACCGGATTGCGTTCTACCCCCTGATAGGCTATAGATGATTGCGCAATAGTACTATACAAAGGGCGCTTATAGACATTGAGCGAATCATAAGAGCTGATAGCGGAATCACTGGAGCATCCTGCCAATAAAGAGAACAGCACCATTAACGCCACCAAACCGCTGCATAACTTATTTTTCATCAAGCACTCCCAAAATTTATAGTAATAATTCATTATAGTAAAATTCAAAGATATTTTTTAAATTTCCGCTTTATAATCCGGATTTTTATAACACGCTCCCCCGCCCTGGGAGCCGTAAAATCTATCAAAAAGAGACTTTAAAAATCAGCATATTGACCATACTAGCCCAATATTACCCCAAAAAGAGCGCCAAATATAATTTTAGCTAGTGTGATACACTACACGAAAAAAATAATTTATCAAATGGTGTTAACTTCGCAAATATTGAGAGATTCTGTGTGTCATAATCCGTTTCTACGTGTGTGGGCGCACCTTGGGAGCCGTAAAGAAATAACCTTTACATCTTCGCGCTTCTCCCAAGTGCTTTTGCGTGACTTTGTTTAGAATTTCAGTTATATAGGGCATACCTTCAACTGCTGCCTCCTGCATTGACAAAAAATTAAAGTAAAAAGGTAAATAATAAATTTGCAAGGGATAATGCGAGGTGTTATATTATAGCTCTTTTGTGAACATATAACGTATTGTAATTGCAAAATTTTAAAATTAACACAAGGTCAGTTTAAGATGAAAAAAAGTATTCATCCCAAGTATGACACGGCGAAAATAATTTGCGCTTGTGGTGAAGTATGGGACACCAAATCAACCCGTCCGGAAACCAGAGTCGGTATTTGCGCAAAATGTCACCCGTTTTTTACCGGAAAACAGAAATTTATTGATACAGCAGGCCGCGTTGAACGTTTCCGTCAGCGCTATGGTGCCAAGGCTGAAAAATAACCCTATGCTTATAACTGCCGCCGGAGTAAAATTGTTCCGGCGGCAGTTTTCTATTTTTGCAGGTTAAAGATGAATCCGCAAGACATCTGCCATTGCATTGAATCACTTAAAAAACGTAACCTTGAATTAGAACAAAGGTTAGCTGACCCCGTTATTTATACCAAACCTGCCGAGATGAAAGCAATCTCCAGGGAACACCAAAAACTTACCGGTTTATTCAAAAATTACGAGCGCTGGAACATTATTCTGCGCGAACAACTGGACAATACCGAACTGCTCAACTGCGAAACCGATGACGACCTGAAAGCACTAATTATCGCTGATATCGAAAACCTAAAAAGTGAAGCCGCCAGCATCGAATCAGCAGTACGGCTTGCATTGCTGCCCCCAGACCAAAACGAATCACGAAATGTAATTGTGGAAATCCGCCCCGCTGCCGGCGGCGAAGAGGCCTCGCTGTTTGCCGGCGAATTATTTCGTGCATATTCAAGATTTGCCGAACAAAAACGCTGGAAGATGGAGCTGCTGGATATGAGTCCCAGTGACTTAGGCGGCATCAAAAGCGTGGCGTTTTCGCTGACCGGCACTGATGCTTTTACCTGTATGAAATATGAATGCGGAGTACACCGTGTACAGAGGGTTCCAACAACAGAATCAGGCGGCAGAATTCATACATCAACAATTACTGTCGCGGTGATGCCGGAAGCAGAAGAAGTTGAAATTGAAATTCGCGCCGAAGATTTGCGCATTGATGTCTATCGCTCTTCCGGTCCTGGCGGGCAATGCGTTAATACCACCGACTCGGCAGTGCGGGTAACCCATCTGCCTACCGGATTGGCGGTTGCCAGCCAGCAGGAAAAATCCCAGCACCGCAACAAAGAAATTGCGATGCGTATTCTGCGCGCCAGGCTATTGGAACGGCAGCAGCAGGAAGAAGCGGCAAAACACGCTGCCGATAAACGGGCGCAAATCGGCACTGGCGACCGCAGTGAGCGTATCCGCACCTACAATTTTCCACAAAATCGAATTACCGACCATCGTTACGGAGTTTCAGTATTCAATCTTCCAGGAATGATGGAGGGTGAGCTTGGACCATTAATGGAAGCGGTTATTCACGCGGACAGTGAAAAGCAGCTCAGCACATTACAGAATTTCCAGTCATAGCTGCTGATTTCAGCAGCATATTTGCTTGAGTTTATGTCGAGGAAGATTAAGGATGCCGCGTTAACTAAAAAATTGTTTTGCTTTGGGAAATATCATTAACAGATTTGTCAGTAAGGCGTAAAATGTATAAAAACATTATTATTAAAGGCGCAGCGCAGCACAATCTAAAAAATATTGACGTCGAAATTCCGCGCAATAAGCTCACAGTAATCACCGGATTAAGCGGTTCCGGCAAGTCCTCACTGGCGTTTGATACTCTTTATGCTGAAGGTCAACGGCGCTACGTTGAAAGCCTTTCCGCCTACGCCAGGCAATTTCTCGACCGTTTGCAAAAACCTAAAGTTGACCACATTGAAGGCCTGTCGCCAGCAATAGCCATTGAACAGCGTTCTGCCGGCGCTAATCCGCGTTCGACGGTTGCCACGACAACCGAAATTTATGATTATTTGCGTTTACTGTATGCTCATGTTGGCATTCCGCATTGTCCGGAATGCGGTGCGGAACTACACCCGCAATCCGCGCAAACAATCTGTGACAAAGTGCTTGGCTACCCTGGTGGCCGAAAATTAATTATTCTATCGCCATATGTTAGCGGCCGCAAAGGTGAACATCGTGATATCATTGAGAAAATCTGGAATGATGGTTTTGTCCGCATCAGACTGGATGGGACATTTTATCAATCGGAAGATGAAATACCGAAACTGGATAAAAATAAACGTCATACAATTGAAGCGGTGGTTGACCGGCTGCATACCGGCAATTTGGAATCAGTCAGACTGGCTGATTCCATCGAAACCGCGTTAAAACAGGGCGGCGGCATTGTAACATTGCTGCTGGAGACAGATTCTGGACAATGGCAGGAGGAAACTGCCAGCGAACACCTCGCCTGCTTAAAATGCGCCTTGAGTTTCGGCCAACTGGCGCCGCGCAATTTCTCATTCAACAGTCCCTACGGCGCCTGCCCTACCTGTCACGGGTTGGGTACACAGTTAATCATGGATCCGGCGCTGGCAGTACCAGATGATTCAATTTCCATTAAGAATGGTGCTATTCCCGGCTGGCGGCGCGGACCGCGGCGCTTAATTATTTACTATAATATGCTGCTGCGAAAACTAGCCGAATCGAGTGACTGTCCGGATATGCTGACTATACCGTTTCGTGATATTCCGGCAGATATCAAGAAGACGTTAATTTACGGCAGCGGTGATAAAAACTTGGAATTTGATTACTATATCCGCGGCAGAAAATTGCAATGGTCAAAGCCATTTGAGGGTATTTTAGCAAATTTACAACGGCGTGTCAGTGAGACAGAAAGCGAGTCTGTCCGTGAGCGGTTACGCAGTTATATGAGCCGCCGTCCTTGTCCGGATTGCCGCGGCGCCAGATTGAATCCAGTTAGTCTGGCAGTTACCGTCAACGGCATCAATATTAATCAATTCAATATGATGTCGGTAGATCAGGCAATTAAATTTGCCGCAAATCTAAAACTTAATGAAGAAGAAACCGTGATTGCCGGCGAAGTCCTGCGGGAAATTTCCGCACGGCTGGGATTCCTTAACGATGTAGGACTGAATTATTTGACTCTTGACAGAGAAAGCGGCACCTTGTCCGGCGGCGAAGCGCAACGCATCCGCCTGGCAACGCAGTTGGGCTGCGGTTTAGTTGGAGTACTCTATATCCTTGACGAACCCAGCATCGGCCTGCATCAGCGCGATAACGACAGATTGCTGAACACTCTTGAAAGACTCCGCGACATTGGCAATACCGTAATTGTCGTTGAGCACGACCTCGACACCATCAGACGAGCGGACCATGTTGTTGACTTAGGGCCAGGCGCAGGCGCGGCAGGCGGTCACGTTGTCGCCAGTGGTTCTCCGGCGGAAATTCTTAGCTCTAAAGCATCACAAACCGCGGCGTTTATGAACGGCACCAGACGGATTCAGGTACCGGAGCAGCGTTTGAGCGGCAACGGTAATAGAATAGTTATTGCCGGCGCCTCTCATAATAATCTAAAAGATATTAATGTTACCATTCCGCTGGGGACATTTTGCTGTATTACCGGCGTTTCCGGCTCCGGAAAAAGTTCACTGATAAATGAAGTGCTGATGAAGTCGTTAAACCGCCATTTCAAAATTGGAGATGAAATTCCTGGTAAATGCCGCGAAATATCAGGACTAAAATATATTGATAAATCAATCGTCATTGACCAGAGTCCAATCGGGCGGACACCGCGCTCCAATCCTGCCACTTATACCGATGCCTATGGTATTATCCGAAATATTTACTCGGAATTACCTGAATCAAAAATCCGCGGTTATAAACCGGGACGATTCAGCTTTAATGTCAAAGGCGGACGCTGTGAGGAATGTCAGGGCGATGGCATCAAAAAAATTGAAATGCAGTTTCTTTCTGATGTTTATGTACAATGTTCCGCCTGCGCGGGAAAACGGTTTAACCGCGAAACGCTTACGGTTTTCTACAAAAAAAAGAATATTGCCGATGTGCTGGATATGACGGTTGATGAGGCGGCAGACTTTTTTGGCGCGCATCCGCAGTTGTACCGCAAATTAAAAACCCTGCAGGAAGTGGGACTGGGTTATGTGCACATGGGTCAACCGGCAACCACACTTTCCGGTGGTGAGGCTCAGCGCGTAAAATTGGCCACCGAACTATCCAAGATACCCCGCGGGCATACATTATACATTTTAGATGAACCAACGACCGGCCTGCACCTCGCTGACATTCAGCAGCTACTGACGGTGCTGATAAAGTTGCGCGACTTGGGAAATACGGTACTGGTCATTGAACACAATCTCGATGTTATCAAAGTTTCCGACCATATTATTGACCTTGGTCCGGAAGGCGGCGATAACGGCGGCTATCTGATTGCCGCCGGTACACCCGAAAAAATTGCCGCATGTAAAAAATCTTATACTGGTAAATATTTAAAAACATATCTCAAAAAGTAATCAATTATGGTCACCATAAAAGTCATTCAAGCTATCGTTGAAACATTCGGCATGTTTGCTGTTGGCGCAATCATTGTGCGTTTAAAAATGCTTGAAGAAGGCGACATTGCCAAACTCAGCCGTATTATTATTGACATTCTGTTCCCCATGCTGATTTTCGACTCAATCACCCGCAATTTCAAACCGGAACAGCTCAACGAATTATGGCTAATGCCGGTGCTTGGAATAAGTTTTATGGTATTCGGCGGCGCAGCCGGTTTCGTGCTCCAATACGGCTTAAAAAACCGTTCAAGTGCTAAAGTGGCGACATTCCGCCATCTTTGCGCAATCAATAATTACTTGTTTCTGCCGTATATTGTAATTAACAATTTGTGGGGTGACAGCTATATTCCGCTGCTCCTGCTGATGAATATTGGCTCGACGGTCGGTCTGTGGACAATCGGCATTGCACTACTCGCCGGCGGCGACTGGAACCGCGCGGTAAAAAATATTTTCGGCATCAATCAGCTGGCAGTCGCACTGGCGCTGCTGCTGTGTTTCTGTCATATCCCGGTACCGGATATCTGTCTGAACATCTTTAATAAACTTGGCAATTGCTCAGTGCCGTTGATATTAATGCTGATTGGGGCATCGATTTACACAACAGCATACGTATTCAAGGACAAATGGGATATGTTTTACATGACCGTTGTCCGGCTGGTAATTCTGCCATTGTGCATTATCGGCATTCTCAAACTTTTGCCGCTGCCGGAAGCTGTCTATAAAGTTGCATTTGTCGTCGCGGCGATGCCGGTTTCTGCCAGCTCTTCAGTCATCACCAGGCGGTTTGGCGGTTCGCCTGAATTTGCGGGACAGGCAATAATATTTACCACCATCGCGTCCGCGGTGACTATTCCTCTGTTGCTGCTGCTGCTTTAAGTTCTGCCCACAGTTTAGTCACAGTATCAGCGTTAAATCCGCGCCCCAGCATAAAACGGAACACCTTTTCGCGTACTTTAACCGGGTCGGTTTCACGCTGCAGGCTCTTCAGTTTTTGTTTGAAGCACTGTTCGGCGTAATCCAATTCACAGTTAGCGCCGCTATCAATCAATGCCGCGGTGATTTCGTCTTGAATGCCTTTTTTGCGCATCATCATTTTTATTTTAAAGTTACCGCAGCCGCGCTGCCGCAGTTCCGCCAGATAATTTTCAGCGACCTGTTGATCATCCAGGAAACGCAGCCGCAAACATTCTGACACTGCCTGATTTACTGCCGCGGCAGAAAATCCTTTATCGAATAATTTCCGGCGCAGTTCATTGACGCTATGCGCCCGCCGCGTCAAAATCCGCAGCGCCGTCGCCATGACTTTATCATCCGCCATAATTTTCCCAATTCCACTTAAGGTTATAATGCTCAAAACTGCTAAAGAATATAGACGCTTATACACTAAAATCAAATAGTCTGACTGGTAATTATCGTTTGGTGGAAAAGTCACTATTTAGCTGTATATTATGGACTAATTTTAAGAAAAGTTCTTAAGATAACCGAATGCATGGCGCTGTTCCTTCTGGTCCATTTTGTATTGCTGGTTTATCCATACTGTGGTATGCTCTGTTCAAGCAACCCCGAAATCGACTTGGAAGTAATTTTATAATTGGCACTGATGTTATTTTCGGTATATACATTTAAGGATACGATATGTCAAAAGAATCTATTGCCCGTGACAAAATTGAAAAAGTAGTGAACGAATTTATAGAAACCGCAGCGGGGGAATTTACCGCGCAGGATATTATTCCGCATTTGTCTGAACCGCCGCAATCCAATGAGGATATAGAACTGGTCAAGTCCATCATTGACACTATGATTGACGTGAATGAAACGGTCTTTAATTGGCGCGGGCGTTATATGCGGATGGATTTATTTTTTCAGGGACACGAAATATGTATCACGCCAGACAGCTACGAGCTGGAACATGGCATTCTGTTTCCGGGTCACCGTTTCGCCATTTTTTGTGAACCGGAGATTTTTATTTCAGAAATTACGCTGAATGACAGAGTTGCGTCACGCCGTTTCCGCCGCGTCCAGCACAAGGCTAAACTTGAGAAAATAGTGCCGTACTATACGCTGTTTGGGCTGGAACAAATCAATGATTATCTTTTTGCAGATTCGGACGACAACTACAAGACATTGCGTGGTCAGGAAAAGGGTAATGACGGCATCACTGTTACCGTATTTGACTTGAAAAAATTCTATCGCGAGCATGATTTTGAATTGGGTGATGCACTAAAAATAACTATTACGGACTGGGGTAAAGGCATTTTTGACTTAACCCACCTACCCGGCAATCAGCGCAAACAGTCTCAGGTAAAACAGTGGGAGAAAAAATTTGGTGATGCACTTGAACAAGTAATCAACGAGTTTGGTAATTATATTGGCGTTACTATGCAGCTCAGTTATGCTTATTTTGCCGGCGGCATTGAATTACTCACCTCCGCCAGCCTGTCATTAGATGAATTTTATCATCAGAATAAACGTTTTGAGATGCGGATTGAGGGGGGCGAAACCTTTCTTGATATCAAATCAGATGAAGATTTTGATGAAGATGTAGTTATTCCCGAGTGCATCGCCATTTCACAAGGAAAAACCGCCAGCATTGATGACATTCTCGCAGATATCGCGATACCGCTTCGTCTGGATGAAATTGATGCATATATGCTGGACCAGCACTACCGCCGCGAACTGGAATTTGTCGACTTCTTCAGCCGGTGCTTTGGTACCGGGACGCTTAACTTTGTTGACGATGCCCAGGAGACGGCGTTTCTCAACCTGATTGAAGACCGCTGGGAAAAAATTTCCTCAAACTATAACCGTCACGAAGATACCGCCAAAGCACCACTGCGCGAACGCATCCTCGAACTCACTGATGAACGCATTGAATTACTGCGCAGTGCCGGAGAAAGCAAACCGGATGCAAAAAAAATCAAACATGAACTGGAAGAACTCGCCAAGATATCCGCAAGGCTCGGTGCCCTGTTAAAAATGCTTAATTCAGAAGCATATTCAATCACTGAAAGCGATGCTGAAGCGACCATGGAACATATTGAAAGTGAAGCTGGGCTGCAGCAAAGTTTATTGGAGGCTATCAGCCGCCAGCTGGATTTATAAATTGCCGTCGCTGACATCATGGTTGATACTATTCAGAAAGCTTACCGAGTAATTCAATGCCTCTGCGGCTGTATGGCACTGCATCGCTTGTTTGGCAACTTTTTCGGCATCGTGCATACTGATTTTGCGGATAATTCTTCTTACCTGTCCCAGAGACGTTGGACTCATGCTTAATTCATGAACGCCGAGACCGACCAGCAGCGGCGTGTAAACCGGGTCTCCCGCCATTTGACCACAAACACTTACCCAAATATTATTTTTTTCGGCAGCGTGAACTACCCGTTGAATCAATTCGAGGATTGCCGGATGCGATGGTTGATAGAGGTAGGCGACTTTTTCATTGCTGCGGTCAATTGCCATCGTGTATTGTACCAAATCATTGGTGCCGATACTGAAAAAGTCAACCATTCCGGCAAGGGTAGGGGCAATAATCGCTGCCGCCGGTGTTTCAATCATAATACCAGTTTCAATAGCCGGGTTGAAGTTAATACCCTCCGTAGTCAATTCTAACTTTAATTTTTCTATCAATGCTTTCAACTCAACGACCTCTTCAGCGCATGAAATCATTGGAAACATAATTTTAGCATTACCAAAAGCACTGGCACGGAGTATCGCACGGATTTGTGTCCGGAAAATATCCGGACGTTCACGCAGACAAAGCCGGACGGCACGAAGTCCCAAAAATGGATTGGATTCGGAAAAATCAGCAATATGCTTTTCCATTTTATCGCCGCCAATGTCCAGCGTGCGTATGACTACCGGTTCTCCCGACATTGATTCCAGCAGCCGCCGGTATATATCAAACTGTTCCTGCTCGGTTGGCAGAGTCTCTGCGTTAATAAAAATGTATTCTGTACGGAACAGCCCGATACCGCCAGTGCCGAATTTGCGTGCCGTTTCTGCCTCATCCAGCCGTTCCAGGTTGGATGCTAACTGCACGATGAAACCATCGGTAGTCTCAGGACGAAGCCGACTTTCGCGAATCAGGTCAACATAAAGGCGGTTCTCATCCTCAAGTTTATTTTGATACGTTTTTAACGTTGCGGGTTCGGGATTGAGAATCAAAGTGCCGGAAAACCCATCTAGAATTACATCAATATTGTCAGCGAGATGCTCGAAAACTAATTTATCCACTCCGACAATTGCCGGAATGCGCATTGATCTGGCTAAAATTGCAGTATGCGAAGTGTTGCTGCCAGTCTCTACAGCAAATCCTAAAACAAATTTGCGGTCCAGTGTTGAGGTATCTGACGGAGTGAGATTGGGCGCCACAATAATTTTCGGCGTGTCAATCTGGTTCAACGAAAACCGCTGGGTTTGATTGAGATTGCTGATAATCCGCGTAGCCACGTCTTTGATATCGTCGGCACGTTCTTTAATGTATTCATCCTGCATCGCTGAAATCGCCGCAATGTAACGATTAATGACTTTAAAAAACGCGAAATTGGCGGGTTTGAGTTTGCGCAGTATCATATCTTTGACTTCTTTGACAACGCCTTGGTCATCAACAATAAGCATGTGCGCGTCAAAGATTGCAGCGTCATAGGTGTCAACTTTGCTGCTGAGCTGCTGCTGAATCTCTTCCAGCTCGCGTTTGGTTTGCGCCAGCGCCGCGTCAAATTTGCGGTGTTCGCCTTCGACTTCTTCGGGAGTTATATCGATATTGGGGGGTTCTTTGAAGTCATTGATGGCTTGGTTAAACGCCAGTGCACAGCCAATAGCTATTCCCGGTGATGCAGGAATACCATAAAAAATGAGTTCAGGTTTCCCGGATGATGACAACTTGATTATTCCTCATCAAATTTTCGGTTGATCAAGTCAATGATAGCGTCAAGCGCAGCCTTGCATTCCTTGCCGCTGACCAAAATTTTTATTACTGTGCCGTTACCGGCAGAAAGCATCAATAATCCCATCAAACTCTTGCCGTTCACGCTTTCTTCGTCTTTTTGAATAGTGATTTCGGCATCGAAAGATGATGCCAATTTCACCATCATAGAGGCGGGCCTGGCATGTAAACCAAGCGTATTTTTTATCTCAATCTCGTGAGACAACTCGTTATCCTGCAATTCATCCATGACCCGGCCGCAACCTAATATTATAGCTCATTAATCATATTTATAAACTAAACCATCTGCTAATAACATAACATCAAAAATTAAAAAAACAAGCTGGAAACGCTTTTTTTGAGCAAACTAAACGTTCGTTCCTTGACAAAGCACATACAAGAGCTTTCATTATATAAACGCTGATAACTTCAGAGTTGACCAAACTAATTAGACCAGGTTTGCGAATACGAATCATTGGTCGGTTATTACGCTTTATATAAGATGGAAATAAAATATGCTTAATTGGTTAAAAATTAAAAATCTGGCACTGATAGCCAAGTCGGAGGTAGAGTTTGCCCCAGGATTCAATGTTATCACCGGAGAAACCGGCGCCGGCAAGTCAGTGCTGCTCAGCACAATTAATCTGCTGCTTGGCGCCAGAGCCGATAAAAACATTATCCGCAGTGGCGAAGATTGCTGCGAAATTTGCGGCAGCTTTGCATTAACGCCCAAGGTACTGCAAACACTTCAACCGCTGCTGCAGCAGGCTTCAATACCCTGCGATGAAGAGTCAGGAGAATTGCAGATTCGCCGCAGCATATCCAGAACCGCCACTAAAAATTTGGTAAACGATACCCCGGTTATGCTGCAGACACTTAAGATGATTGGCGCATTGCTGGTGGATGTTCATGCCGCCAGCGAACAACAATCATTGTTTTCAACCGCATATCAATTGGAACTAATTGACCGGTACGCTCATTTGGATGAACTCTCTACGGACTGTAAAAAATTCTACATTGCACTAAAAGCACTGAGGGCTGCCCGCGATTTAGCGTTCAAGGAGATGCCGGCGGCACTGGAGGCGGAACATTTGCGCGCTGCCATTGAAGAGATTTCCAGTGCCAATCTGGAACCGGACGAGGACAAATTACTTACCGCACGGCACAAAATCGCCGCCAATGCCAAAGATATTATTGAACAAACCCTTCTGGCGGAACAAATTTTAACGGAATCAGACAATTCGTTGAGCACGCAACTGACCACTGTTTACCGCAGTTTACAAGAAATTGCGGATAGCGATGCAGAATATGGCGGTAAAATGCTTGACATGTGTGGTCAACTAACCGACCAGCTGAATGATTTGGGACGCATGATTGGAGATTACCGCGGCCGGGTTGAACTGGATGAGCGTGAGTTTACAGAATTAGAAAACCGCATTAACCTTATTCAGCGCTTAAAACGGCGTTATGGCCCGGCATTAGAAAATGTATTTGAGTACAAGCAGCACGCTGAAGCACGCCTGCAGATGTTTGAAAATG
Organism: uncultured Victivallaceae bacterium; assembly: GCA_964542255.1. Lineage (GTDB taxonomy): Bacteria > Verrucomicrobiota > Lentisphaeria > Victivallales > Victivallaceae > CAYMSF01. The sequence continues at coordinate 2,191 of CAZITV010000041.1, read as the reverse complement.
CCGAACAAAAAAGAGCCGAATTTGATGCTGATGAAGAGCAAATCAGAGTTAAACTTCACCAAAGTGCGGAGAAACTCTCCATTGCCAGAAAAAATGCCGTTGCGAAAATGCTGCAGAAAATCATTGAAAAAATGAAAAAACTTGGATTGCCGGATGGCACTGTCGATATAGCTTTTCAAACCATTGAAGCTGGCGAATCTGGAATGGATAGGATTGAGTTATTATTTTCTGCTAATCCCGGTGAGCCAGTCAAACCGCTGCGCGAAATTGCCAGCAGCGGCGAAATATCCAGGGTTATGCTGGCACTGAAGACCGTCTTGGCTGAAGCTGATACGATACCTATTCTGGTATTTGACGAAATCGATGTGAATATCGGCGGAAAAACCGCCAACCATGTTGGTCGAGAATTAGTGCTGCTCAGCAAAAATCATCAAATATTATGCATCTCACATCTGGCGCAGGTCGCAGTTTGCTCAACCAGCCATTACAGCGTCCAAAAAGAGGTGATCAGTAAACATACCTATTCGAAAATTACTAAGTTGAACGAGCAGGCACGGGCGATGGAACTGGCCAGAATGCTTGGCGGTGGTGCCGCCGCTGAAAAACACGCAGCCGCCATGATTAATGATAATTCCTAAAATCTACGCATTTGAGCTAATTAAAAAACTCTTTTGAGAGATTATGGATGGATATTGTGCGAGGCTTTATGGCAATAATCGGCGTTACGTGTTTACCTAACGTTAATACTCATTAACGCTTCCCAAAGCAGGCTGGTATAAAATCAGCTAATCTGAAAAAAATTTGCTATTTAAAAAAACATGATTATAATAGTAGCATAGAATGAGCTGATTCAAAAGTATCTTTTGAATAGATTTTACGGTAGTTCGCAGGATTTTTATTCGTTACAAGACGGCCTGTTGCAGCCACGCTGTATAACAAGCCGGGTTATGACATATAAATCCGCTAAATATGCAAAATTCTCAAAATATTTTTGAAACTAGTGCATTAGTGTTGTATTATAATTACCATAAAGCAGGAGGAGGCTTATGGATACACTGTTTTCATCGAACGATCTGGCGGGGATTTCGCTCCGCAACCGCTTTGTCCGCTCTGCCACTTTTGAGGGGATGGCAGACGAGACAGGTTTAGTCAAGCCGGAACTAATCGAAAATGTCAAGGAATTGGCACAAGGAGGAATTGGGTTAATTATTACCGGACACACCTATTATTCCGACATTGGCAAAGCATCACGCTGGATAGTGGCAATCGACAGCGATGATTGTATCAGTGGCCTCCATAAAATGACCGTGGCGGCGCATACAAACGGCAGTAAAATTATTTTACAGCTGGGACATGCCGGTGCTGTCGCCGACCCAAAATTAATTAACACGATGCCACTAGGACCTTCGGTAATCCCTGACAAGAATGGCAATATTCTCTGCAGAAAAATGGAGTATGAAGATATTGAGCACTTGTTGACTCAAATCGCCAACGGGGCGAAACGGGCCAAAAAAGCCGGATTTGACGGGGTACAAATCCATGCTGCACACGGCTATCTGTTTTCACAATTTCTCTCACCCTATTTTAATTTTCGCGATGATAAATATGGCGGTGATACTGCCGGTAGGACCAGAATCCTCATCGAGGCTATTCACAGCATAAAAAATGTTACCGGAAAAAATTATCCGGTAATAGTGAAGATTAATTCTGATGATTTCATTGATGGTGGCATCAACAATGATGAAATGATTGCTATCGCGAAAATTCTTGAAGCAAATGGGATCGATGCAATTGAGCTAAGCGGCGGCACCAGTTTCAGTAAAGAAGGCTATGACCCGGTTCGCAAAAGTGCTAATGGCGTTCCAAACGGCAACGCATACTATCAGCGCGCAGCAAAAAAACTTAAAAAAGAGGTTAAAACGCCAATTATTCTGGTCGGAGGAATTCGCAGTCTGGAAACGGCGCGGACAATTATATCTTCCAATAGTGCCGATTACATCGCTATGAGCAGACCTTTTATTAGAAATCCTGATTTAATCAGTATGTGGAGTGCCAAAATACAAGATTGCTCTGAATGCCTCTCGTGCAATACCTGTTTCCGCCCGGTATTAACCGGTAGAGGACTATATTGTCCACAAATGAAGAAGGTAAAGTCAACCGCAATTTAACATTATGGCTAATTTCAAAACTC
>CAZITV010000040.1:0-14748 GCA_964542255.1 uncultured Victivallaceae bacterium | reverse complement strand
AAACGTAATTATTCAATGGATATAAAAAAAATCAGCTTGATTTATTGTGTTATGCGACTATTGTTATATTTATCTGACAACTGCTGAGGTTTCCGTGATTGCGGATTAACTTCTACCGTGATATAAAGACGCCATAACCAGATAAATTACGGCTGGTCAGCGTACGTAACTTTCACAAATTCAATGAACTCAACCAGATAGGAATAATTATGAAAAAACTAGTATTATTATTAACAGCAGTTTTGTGTGGAATTAATTTATTGGCGCAGACAGCCGTTGCACCTGTGGTCACAGTAAAACCAATAGATGAAAAACACAAACAACTTGCAGAACAACTGCTGATCGTAACAAAAGCTAATGAAAATTTAACCAAAATGATGGCCTTGATAAAAAGTAAACAGATGGCGGCTTTTACAAAGCAATTAAGTGGTGCACAACTACAAAATGCTGAAGAAATTGCAAAGGCAGTAGGTGCAATACTAGACCAGGAATTGTGTTGGGATAAATTAAAAGAACCATTAGTGACAACTTATGCAGAATCTTTCAGCAAGGAAGAACTCGAAGGGTTAATCAAATTCTATGAATCACCTATAGGTCGTAAAATTGTGGAAAAACAGCCAGAAATACAGACAAAATCTATGGCGATGATGCAGGGATTATTTCAACAAATTATGCCCAAAATAATGAATGTCACTAAGGAATTGGTAGAAAAGCAAAAAGCGGCGGCAAAAGCAACTGAAACAAAAGCGTCTAATGACGCAACCAAAACAATTACCGCAACGCCAACTCCAGCAGCAAATCAGGTACCGGCAAAATAGCCTAACAATGAATTCATGGGATATTGATAAAATACTCTATTTGTTGGAAAGATGCGGCAGTATTGCCATGCATTATTATAATACCCCGCAGATAACTGTTAAATCTGACAATAGTATTGTTACCACAGCAGACAAGGAAATTGAGCAGTTGCTGGCCTCCGAACTTGACCACCCGGAAGAATCATCATATTTTATCGGTGAAGAGACGGTTTCGATACACGATGAAGAGTATTTACGTAAAGCACTGCAGCAAAACTGCTGGATTATAGACCCAATTGATGGGACTGCCCCATACTCGATTCAATTGCCAACTTGGGGAATTTCAATTGGTTATATGCGTAACGGAGTTATTATAGAAGGCGCACTATATTCACCAGCAACAGGAGAACTGATAATAACTAATGGCAATCAAGTATTGACGTCAACAAATTCGTTAAAAGCAGAATCATTAATGCCAGTTAAAGCTAACAACCGCCATTTCAATCACCATGGAATCATTAGTATTTCCCAATATACCGCAAAACGGGCGATTATTAATTTGAGTAATCAAGTGTTTGCATGGAGCGGTTGTGTGGCGTCATTCCAGCATTTAATTTTTGGCCGCATTTTAGGCTATGTGATAGGTGCAAAACTTTGGGATATAGCCGGAGCATTACCGATTTTAGAACGGTTAGGATTTGTTATTATTGCCGGCACTGGGGAAAAAGTAACCACTAATATTTGCGACGGTTCTTTTGACTTAGATTTTACCAGCGGCAAATGTTGGAGTTTGAAAGGTTATGCTGTTGCTGCACCAGATTTATCCTCTGCTGAGTATATTAAGAATAATTTGGAATTTATATCATGAATAAAAAACAACGCTTAAATCCGGTAAGACGAAACGTATATATTGTGAGTCTTGGATGCACAAAAAACTTTGTTGATACAGAAGTAATCGCCGGTCATCTAATAACCGCGAACTGGGGCATCACCATGTCAGAAGCTGATGCTGATGCCTATCTGATTAATACTTGCGCATTTATTCAGCCAGCCCGCGATGAAGCAACTGAAGCGATTGAAATTGCGGTAAAATGGAAGTCTGCTGCGCCTAAAAGACGCCGGATTATTATTTGCGGCTGCCTGATTCAATGGGATAAAGATGAAATCTTCAAAACAAAATTCCCGCAAATTGATTTATGGGCGGGATTAGATTTTATACCAGAAATGGGAGTTAAATTAAGTGAGCTATTTCAGAATATTGATATGGCAAGCAAGATATTGCCACACCACGCCGAACCTTCATTTCTCTACGATGAAAAAACACCGCGTTTAAAGCTAACGGTGCAGCATCTCGGATACGTAAAAATAGCGGAGGGTTGTAACAATAATTGTGCATATTGCACAATTCCATCGATCCGCGGGAAACTTCATAGCCGTACAATTGCATCCATCAGACAGGAAGTGTCAAATCTAATTAATTGCGGTACAAAAGAATTAGTTATTATGGCGCAGGACATAACCGCGTTTGGACATGACCGGCATGACGCATCCGAAAATTTGGCAAAACTACTTCAAGAGCTGGATAAATTTAGCGGGGAATATTGGATCCGTCTGCTATATACTCACCCGGCACACATTACAGATGAACTCATCAGTGTCATTGCCAATGCTAAGCATATTGTTCACTACCTGGATATGCCGCTCCAGCATATTGACAATAACATTCTGAAAAAAATGGGACGAAAAATTTCCAGCGAAGAGATTTACCAATTATTGTATAAATTGCGTCAAGCCATACCGGACATTGCCATTAGAACAACACTTATCACCGGTCTGCCGTACGAAGGCGAAAAGGAATTTCAACAGTTAGTGGAGCTGGTAAAAAATCAGCAATTTCACCGGCTTGGAGTTTTCCCATATTATCCTGAGATTGGAACCCCAGCGGCAAAAATGCCTTATGTGAACGCTGAGACCGCGGATAGACGTGCTGACGAACTCGCAACATTGCAGGCAAAAATTTCATTAAAACACAATCTATCACTTGTCGGGAAGAAATTTGATGTTATTGTTGATAGTGTAAATTTAAAACAAGCAATTGGACGAACTTATATGGATGCACCACAGGTTGACAACACGGTTGTAATCAACAAACCCGGCAAAATACTAAGCGGTAGTTTTGTCAGAACAATAATTACCGGCGCAAGCAAATATGACTTGGAAGCCCAATTAATTAGAGATTGATTTTATGAAATTAAATGTCCCAAACTCCTTAACTGTCGGCCGCATAATCATAGTATTTATTTTTTTGATTCTAGCCAATATTAGCGAAAATGCATACATCTCCGCCAACAACATTCACGTAATAAGAATTGTCGCTTATATTCTGGCGATTATCGCAGGAATTACTGATATTCTCGATGGATATATTGCAAGAAGATACAATCAAATTACTGATTTCGGTGCGTTGATGGACCCGCTGGCAGATAAGGTATTTGTAACCGCCGCGATGCTTATGATGGTTGAATTCAATTATATGCCGGCATGGATTGCAGTCGTGGTAATAACCCGTGAATTTCTGGTTACCGGCCTTAGAATGCTCGCGATTCAAAAAGGACATGTAATTTCTGCTGACCGCTGGGGTAAATTAAAAACAGCGCTGCAAATGCTTATGCTTGCCATAGCTGGCGCTTCATGGATAGGATTATTTGATATTCAACGCGATATGTTTTATAATATTAAAATATCTTTAATCTGGGCAATTTTCCTTTGGGGAATCGTAATAATAACGATTTTTTCTGGAGTTGGATATTTTTATCGGCACCGGCGACTGCTAAACACCCCCTGAGCAGATAAGGATTAAGGTAGTTCCAATAAGAATAAAACCGCCCAAAATGCTTCATTCATCGCATAGACCCACCTGAGCCGCAGCCGTAACCAGCTGGTTCATTCAACACTATTCGACATGCAATTTCTTGCTAATAACAATTCGCTTTCATTGATAGACAAATGATTGATCTTTGGTATAAATTATTTTTTTCAGTACCATTGCAGTGCGTGACGGCAAGTAAATACTTAGTCGGTTGTGAATATTTTTTTTGCATTTTTCGGCAATAGTGAAATAGTGCTGGTTGGCGGCGATACGACCATGTCCGCCAAAGCTGCCAGAGTCAGTATCAATGACCAACTGATATTCACCAGGCAAGGCCTCACAGCAATAATCAACATAAGAATCATGCGGATGAAAATTAAAAAAGAAAAAAAGACCTGAGCGTTCGAAACAAATAGTTTTTTTATCATCATCAATCACCAGCGCCTGAGGAACTCCACCTCCAATCAAATTATTGTCAGTAGCAAGCCGCATAATTTCTCGGTCAAATTTAGCTAGTTGCGAATAACGCAAATCTTTATTATCGCACAAAGACCATTGGCGACGCGCATAATGATATGACCAATCGTTACCCGAACGCGGAAAATCAATCCATTCAGGATGACCAAATTCATTGCCGATAAAGTTAAGATAGCCATTGCCGGCAGTAGCCAGCGTAATCAGACGTGACATTTTGTGAATGGCAACCGCGCGTTCAATATTCAAGTTTGAGTCACTGCAATGCATAGCATGATACATATCAGCTCCGGCTAAACGGAATATTACCGTTTGTCCACCGACAATCGACTGGTCGTGACATTCAACATAGCTAATGGTTTTCTCATCTTTACGGCGGTTATTCAATTCATGCCAAAGCCCAGACATACTCCAGCATTCATCATTTATATCAAATAGTTTAAACCAAAAATCTGTAACTCCCATAGCAAGACGATAGTCAAAACCGCAGCCGTTTTGAACAGCCGGTGCAGCCAATCCAGGCATTCCACTAACATCCTCGGCGATGGTTACCGCATGCGGATTTACCGCGTGTATCAGTTTATTTGCCAGGGTTAAATAAACTATAGCATCCTCGTCAACATTGTTCCCAAAATAATCGTCATAAGTTGTAAACGCATATCCAAGTCCGTGATGCAAATATAGCATACTGGTAATGCCGTCAAAACGAAATCCGTCGATATGGTATTCGTCAAGCCAGTAACGGCAGTTTGACAACAAAAAATGCAGCACTTCAGGTTTTGCGTAATTAAAGCAATAAGAATCCCATGCAGAATGCTCCCCTCGCCCGCCCTCGTGAAAATACTGGTAACGTGTACCATCAAACTTGCCCAGTCCTTCTGATTCATTGCGCACCGCATGTGAGTGAACAATATCGATAATAACACGCAGCCCGTGGGCGTGCGCGACATCAACCAACTCCTTAAGCTCCTCCGGCGTGCCAAAACGCGAGGATGCGGCAAAAAAATTGGAAACATGGTAACCGAATGAACCATAATATGGATGTTCCATAACTGCCATTAATTGAATAGTATTATATCCGGCAGTTGCTATGCGAGGCACAATTTCATCTTTGAACTGACGGTACGAAGAAACTCCGGCAAACTCTCGCGACATGCCAACATGTGCTTCGTAAATTAATGCTTCTTGAATGCGCGGTGAAGGACTGGGATTTCGCCACTGATATGAATATTGAGGTTGCCAAACCTGAGCATTGAAAATATTTGAAGATTTGTCCTGTACTACCCGTCGGGAATAAACTGGAATGCGGCTGCCTGAGCCTCCGTGCCAATGCACACTCAAACGATATAACATGCCATGCGCTAACAGATGTTGTTCAAGTTCTATTTCCCAGACGCCGTGAGAATTTGCACGATGCAGCGAATATTCCGGTTTTTCCAGCCAATTAGAAAATTCACCGATTAGAAATATTTCTGTCGCGTTGGGTGCCCACTCCCGAAAAATCCATCTGCCATCGCGAAAATGCAGACCAAAGTATTCATGCCCGGAAGCAAAATCAACTAATGTTTGATGCTTGCCGGTTAACTTAGTTTCCATTGTTTTGGCGGCAACGGCACGGTCTTCCAACTTTTGCAAAAAAGGTTCCAGCCAAGAATCATGGGAAAGTTTCAATGGAATATTAGGATGACGCTTGAGCATTATCTATTCCTGGAAAACCAGTTGACGGTCGAGCATCTTTTCGTAAATGCCAATATACTGCTGCGCAGTAACCGAGTGATTAAATCTGGCACGGGATTGCTGCATTATCCTGGCAATTTGTGCTGCTTTAATCTCTTGTGGGAGGCGATAAAACGACATTGCCTCATCCATTGCCCACCGCAATCCTTCCCGGTTATAATGCTTAAACACAAAACCATTTCCGGTATTGCTGGATGTGTCCAAATGCTCAACGGTATCGTGAAGGCCGCCGGTATCATGAACAACAGATAGCGAACCATAAATCGGGCTGACCATCTGAGGCAAGCCGCACGGTTCGAACTTCGACGGCATCAACATAAAATCTGAGGCGGCATACCCCAAGTGCGACAAAGATTCATCAAATTTACACACAGCCACCCGTTTATGGAGATTATGAGTTCTTACCACTTCATGGAAATATCGTTCATAAGCGCCGTTAGCCACAATCGCAATTTGCAGCTTATCATTCCAATAGTCAGAAACTACCCGATAGAGAATATCAGTCAATAACTGACAGCCCTTTTGCACCGGGTCAAGCCGCGACGGCCAAAAGAAAAGTGGCGCTGAACCATCCACCTGTAAACCAGTCTTGCGCTGAAAAATAAGTTTATTAGCTATTTTTTTAGCGGTATGATTTTGATGCGTAAATTTTTCCGCAATCATCACATCTGATTCCGGCAAAAAAGTTTCGTCCGGTGCATTTAAAATTCCCAATGCGCAACCGGAATGATATTTACAGGAAATTTCATGTTGAATATTGCCTGGGATAAATTTATGCTGTCCCTGCACAATTTCATCTAAAAATGTCGGACTAACTGTATTAATATAGTGAGAAGCAAAGATTCCGCTGGTAAGCATATCCACCGGATTGCCAGAACGGCTTTCCTCATAATTTATGGGTTGGCGGTTGAAATATAAGTTATTCCAAAACTCGGCGGCGTCAATACCGCGGTCTTCGATATAGTCTAACGTTATTTTCTGGGTATGGATGTTATGAACTGTAAATAAACAGGGAATCCCCATTCGCCGTGCTGCGGCCGGGACCAACCCGGTCATCCAGTCGTTACAGTGAACCAAGTCCGGCGACACCTTTGGAATGATGTTATTGATAATTTCACGTTGAAAAGCCAAAGCAAATTTGATACTGTCTTCATTGTAATTGCTGTAAACCGTATCACGATAATAAAATGCTCTGTCTTCCGCTAAATGAATTCTGGAATTGGACAAATTGCTCTTGTAAACCATCAGTTCACTACTGATTAAATTGCCAACATCAATATGAAACATCCGGCGGTAATGCGGCAGTGTAACATGGACATCGGCCCCCTGCTTAAACAATGCAGCCACCAATGATGCAGAAACGTCCGCCAGTCCACCAGCTTTGGCCTGAAGGTTATTGGACATATTGCCCATTCCTTCCGGCAAATAGGTAATCTCCGGAGTAACAATCAAAATTCTCGGTTTCTTGCTGGCTTTTTTCTTCATATTCTAAAATCCATTAACGTAATTTTGCGCCATAAATCATTCTGCCCATTTGATAAAACCTGGAATGCTGTTATCCCAATCATGACCTGCCGGTGTTACCCGTGCGGTTAAACCAAAACGTCCAGAATGAGAGCACGTCAAAGAATATTCATATACATAATTGCCATTGCCGGAAGAAGATAACACTTTCATAATTGATGTATTACTGTGTTTAATTTGGTTTTGGCTGTCAACTTGACCGTAATAAATCTCAACGTCAACTTCATCCGGGCTCAATTCACCCAAATAAACATTTACAGTAGCTTTAAATTTATCACCAACACGCAGACTGCTCAGATTAACTTCTGTTTTAGGACAATCAATATAAATTTGATCGTGATAACGATCGAAACGACGCTTATTAGCGACCATCCTTACCGCCTTTTCTGCATTGTTCTTCATTAAGTCATCAAAATTATGCAGCGCAGGCTGATAGAAACGGTCATGATATTCTCCCACCATGCGGATACTGGCAAAGCATCCCATCGCCATTTTGATGGATTCTTTCATCATCTTAACCCAGCGTTGCGGCAGGTCACCCTCGGAACGTTCGTAAAATGCTGGGACAACCTCATTCTCAAGGATGTTATATAATGCCTGTGCTTCTACGGCATCACGCTCGTCGCTATTATCATAACCATCATCACTAGGTATTGCCCAGCCGCATTCAGGAGTGTAGCCTTCTACCCACCATCCATCCAGAATACTGCAGTTAAGCACGCCGTTAATAGCCGCTTTCATTCCGGAAGTACCACTAGCCTCCTGCGGTCGCAGTGGCGTATTCAGCCATACATCAACGCCCTGCACTAAATAACGCGCCAAACCAATATCATAATCCTCAAGAAATACCAAACGATGCCTTAAATCATGTTCATTGGCAAAATTAAGGATATCCTGTATCAACCGTTTGCCTAGCTCATCAGCGGGATGTGCCTTACCGGCAAAGATAATCTGCACAGGATGCTCCGGATTGTTCAACAGTGCTTTCAAGCGTTCTGGCGACCGCAGCAATAAATTGGCACGCTTATATGTTGCGAAGCGCCGTGCAAATCCAATTGTCAAGATATCCTGGTTAAGAATATTTTTTGTTGTGGTCATTTCGCGTGACGGTGCATAGCGGCTTTTCATCTGCATCTTTAGCCTGTTTCGGGCGTGCCTGACCAGCGTTAAACGGCACATTTCATGGGTGTGCCATAATTCCTCATCCGGGATATTATCAACCATAATTTTATGGCGCTTTGAACACTGCGTCTCCATCCATCCTGGACTGAGGTAATGGTCAAACAACAACTTATTGCGTTCAGATATCCACGAAGCAATGTGAACGCCATTGGTAATATGACCGATTGGAATTTCATCAATTGGCCGTCCAGGCCATAAGTCTTTCCACATTTTTCTGGCCACTTCTCCATGCAGACGGCTGACACCGTTACTAAAGTTAGCCATTCTTAAACCCAAAATGGTCATAGAAAGTTCATGCACATCGTTTTGCAAAGGAGGCATTCCCCAATTTAGCACACGACTGACATCAATCCCATGCGGATTCAAAATTGATTCAAGATATGGCCTAACCAAGCTAATATCAAAAAATTCGTTGCCAGCCGGAACCGGGGTATGGGTGGTGAAAATATTTGAACGCCACACCACCGTGACTGCCGTATCAAAATCGAGTTTTTCTTTTTGCATCAAATGAATAATTCTGGCGAGACTCAAGAAGGCCGCGTGTCCTTCATTCATATGACAAACTGCCGGACTATATCCCATTTTAACCAGCGCATCATAACCGCCCATGCCAAGCAGTAATTCTTGGTGCAGCCTCATTCGTTTGTCACCACCATACAGCCGCCAAGTAATTTCCTTGAAATCATCGGGATTTTCAGGTATTTCGGTGTCCAACAGCACTAACGGAACAGTGCCGACTTCCATTTTCCACACTGCGGCCACAACTTCACGATCAAGCAGACGAACCTTGACATTAATCTCGCCCCCAGACGCATCGCGTGCACGGACAATTGGCATATAATTCAACTCATTTTCCGGATATCGCTCGTTCTGCCGTCCATTTGCATCAAGCGCCTGCTTAAAATACCCCTGATGATAGAGTAACCCAACACCGACAATTGGCAGGTTTAAATCAGACGCTGCTTTGAGATGATCGCCGGCTAACACGCCAAGACCGCCGGAATATAAACGCAAACTTTCGTGAATTCCGTATTCCAAAGAAAAATACGCAACTCTACGTGAATGCAAATCATGGTGGTCATGCCGCACCTGTTTGCGATATACCTGCTCAACGCGTTTCAATATATCCAAAAAGCCGCGTTCATGCGATAACTCTTCGAGATGCTCCTGAGAAACTAAATTCAAGAAGAGACGGGTATTGCCATGCACTGAGCGCCACAAATTAATATCGATACGGCGAAACAATTCAATTGCATCGAAATTCCAGCACCACCAAATATTGTATGACAATTCCTCCAAAAACTTCAATGGTTCTGGAATCTTTGGATTAACATTGTATAGCTTCAAATTATTCATAAATTATACCCCAAATATTTTGTTACAAAATTAAAATTAGTTATCAAGAGTCATGGTGCAGTAATTAGTCCACTTAAAATTTTCAAAGTTGGCACTGTTGTTGAACAACGCTTTAATCAGGAAAGACGTAATTAACTTAAAAACTGAAATCAAACAATTTTCAACGTAATTATAATCTAAAAGCAACATACTGCATATTGCAATTGCTATAATTTACTGGTTTAACATTAATTGTTCAAGTAGTAATTAATGATATTTTAATAGCATGCGCAAATTAATTCTTGATTTGTTATCAATACCGCATTATTTTATGTTTAACCCAAAGCTTACGGCGTCCACAAATCCCTTGACTGTTTTAATTTAGCGCTTTTATCAAAAAATTAGTTATCAGGTTGAATTTTGAGTAATAGTTTATACTTTAGCAATGCGGATTTAGAAATTTATAAAATTGTTTCTGAATTAGTCCTGTGATCTTTTAATATTTTAATATGGTAATATTGTGAACAAAATTGTCATACTTGGCGGCAAAGGCATGCTTGGCAGTGAATTACACACCGCTGCTGCATCCGCAAATGTACAATCAATTGTAATGGATTTGCCTGAATTTCACGTTGATAACTCAGTGCAACTTGAACAAGCTGTTTTGGCCGCGGATATTATAGTCAACTGTGCCGCATATACAGCCGTTGATAAAGCTGAAAGTGAACCGGACGTTTGCGCAGCCGTGAACAGTCAGGCGGTAGGAACACTCGGCAAACTGGCAAAAAAACACAATAAATACGTAATACACATCAGCACTGATTTTGTCTTTGGCGACTTGATTGAGGCACCGCAAAACGAAACTGATCTAACCAATCCGTTAAGCGTGTACGGCCGCACAAAACTGCAAGGCGAACAATTGCTGCTTGAATCAGAATGCGCTGCCGCAATCATTAGAGTAGAATGGACTTATGGTAAATTCGGCAACAATTTTATTAGCAAAATTCTAACTGCTGCACAGACCAAACCTTTACTGCAGGTGGTTGCAGACCAATTTGGTGCGCCAACTCATACTGCTGCTGTTTGTCGTGCAATCCAAAATCTGATTGAAGAGCGCGCCACAGGAATTTATCATTTTGCCAACGCAGGTTACACGTCGCGATACGATGTAGCACGTTTTATTGTTGAAACCGCAGGAATAAACACCATAGTTAAGCCGTGCGCAACTAGTGATTTTCAAGTACCGGCGGCACGACCACAAAATTCACGTTTTGACTGCAGAAAAATTGACGGGATACTGAATTTCAACCGTGAGCATTGGCAGGATATGCTGACAAAATTTATCAACAGTACACTAAAACGATGAAAACAAACCCAAAATTTAATTACGATATTCAGGTAGATTTGCACGGTTATAGAGCTGAGGATGCGGAGCGCAAAGTTAAATCACTGTTGTCATCGCGCCGTGGACTGAGTATCATGATAATCCACGGACGCGGCAATGGTGTGTTAAGAAAGATTGTCCGTGAACAAGTACAAAATTGTAAACATCTGAAAGGCCACCACTTCGGCGAGGATTTAAATATTCCCGGCAGTGATGGCGTAACCATAATTTACACATAATCACAAGCATCGCATCATTATGAAAAAAACAACCGCTGATTATTCTCCATCTGCAGAAGAGCTGCTCAAAGTAATGGAAAAACTGCGTTCAAAAGATGGCGGTTGCCCCTGGGACCAAAAGCAAACTCATCAAAGTTTAAAATTATATCTGGCTGAAGAGTGCGCCGAATTAATGGATGCGATTGACAATGATGACACCGACGCAATTTGCGAAGAACTCGGTGATGTTATGATGAACTTGGTCTTCCACTGTGTAATCGCGCAGGAACAGGGACGATTTCATTTTCACGACGCATTGCGGGGTATTATAGACAAAATGATACGCCGTCATCCCCATGTGTTTGCCGATGCCCAGGTTACCTCCGCCGATGATGTGGTGGCCGCGTGGGAAAAAATCAAGCAGAGTGAAAAATCAGATGATACAGCGCCAAACTCAATACTTGACCGTATCCCGCGAAATTTGTCAGCGATGCTTACCGCGCGTGATATTCAAAAACGCGTTGCAAAAGTTGGATTTGACTGGAGCAGTCAACAAGAAATTATCGATAAAATTGAAGAAGAACTCGCCGAACTAAAACACGCAATCAGCACCGGCGATGAAACTCATGCGGATGAAGAACTCGGTGACCTGATGTTTGCGGTTGTCAATCTCTCCAGATTTCGCAACCGCGCCACCCCTGAAGACATCCTGCAAGCTGCCAATAATAAATTTAAGCGCCGTTTTCAGTACATTGAGCAACAGCTCAAACAAAACGGCAAATCTATCCACGATAGCTGCCTGACCGAAATGGAAGCATTTTGGCAAAAAGCTAAAGAGAATGAACCGCAAAAGCTAAAATAATTTACAGACCAATTAAACGCCCACGATCCTATATCTGAAGCCGGCAGAAAAACCTTAACCGTTATTCACTAAAATTATGAACAACATTAAAAGAGAATTTATAGTTTGGGCAAGCTCTGTAGCCGGGATGGTTCTGCACAATGAAAAAAATCTTTCAATTCCACCTGGCTGGATTTTTATTAAAAGCGGCGATCCTGGATTAACACGCCGCATCAAATCCACTGGTGATTACTGGTTGATGGTTCATCGCCACCGCAACCGCATCGAATCAATCGGATTATGGGCACCGGCGGCAGCGGTGCATCAAATCCAAACAACATTAACCACCGAACGCGCCAACCCGGCGTATCAAAAAAAATTAGATGCGTCCAGACGTTCTCGTGAAGCGAAACAACAAGTTTATGAAGTAGAATTCCGTGACGCAGTCCTGGCTTTTTTGGCATTCTCGCCTATATGGGCAGAATTTGCTGAAAAATTTGCCGATACGGTCACAGCACATGCAATACCAGTCGGCAGCGGCACGGTTGCCAGAACCCGACTTATACCTATTGCCCGCCGTGCAGAGGCCGCGGCAATAGCCTGGATGCGCCACCAAACTACCGCGTATGATAACATGACGATTGCCAAAAGCAAGGGCGAACGCCGCGAGGTGCGCCGCCAGTTATCCGAACGTTCCCGGCAATTATTAAGTAACTACCGTACCGGCAAGAACATTGACATTGCCAAGTGTCCTTTGGCAAAAGCGTTATATTGAGAGGTATGAAACAGTCAGTAGCCGAAATTGCTTGTTAATTATTGCGATTAATCAGTAAAAATATCTTTAAAAATATTGTAATACGGAGTTTGAATTTGGCGGTAATAAATGCTAAATTAGTATGTATGCTTTGTGGCACAATAAACTAAAACATAACGGATTACTGCAGGAAGCTGTATCCGACAAGGAGTCAAGATGAAAATTCTTCATGACAAAGATGCGAACTTGAGATACCTCAAGGGCAAGACAGTTGCAATTATCGGCTATGGCAGCCAAGGTAGCGCGCAAGCGCTCTGTATGAAAGATTCAGGGGTCAATGTGATTGTCGGCTCAATTAAAGATGCCTCATACACTATGGCAAAAAAAGACGGTTTTGAAGTTATGGATATCGCCGCCGCTGCAAAAAAAGCAGACATCATTCATATTCTCCTCCCCGATGAATTTCACGCACCGGTTTACGAAGAATCCATCAAAAAACACATGAAGGCCGGCAAAGTTCTCTCTTGCTCACACGGCTTCAACATTGTCTATAAACAAATTGTTCCGCCGAAAGATGTCGACGTAATTATGGTCGCACCGAAAAGCCCGGCTACAGAAGAACGCAAAGCTTTCCTCGCTGGTTTTGGTGTCCCAGGTTTAGTTGCTATTAAGCAGGATGCCAGCGGCAAGGCTTTGAAAATTGCCTTAGCGATGGCCAAATCAATGGGATTTACCCGCGCCGGATGTTTGGAATGCACCTTTGAACAGGAAACCTATGAAGACCTGTTTGGTGAACAGAACGTTCTCTGCGGCGGTTTAGTTGACTTGATGAAATATGGTTTTGAAGTACTGGTTGAAGCTGGATATCCGCCAGAAATGGCATATTTTGAATGTGTTCACGAAGTAAAACTGATTGTTGACTTGGTATTCGAAGGCGGCATCCAAAAGATGAACGCAGTTATTTCAAATACTGCCGAATGGGGTGAATATGTCAATGGTCCGAGGATCATCACTCCTGATGTCAAAGAAAGAATGAAAGATTCCTTGAAAGATATCGAAAGCGGCAAGTTCGCCAAAGAATGGCTGAAAGAAGCCAGAAGCGGCGCAAAAACTCTCCTGAAAAAACGCAAAGAACTGGGCAAGCATCAGGTGGAAATAGTCGGCAAGCAAATTCGTGAAATGTTCGAAAAAAAATAATTTAGAACGTTTACGGAAATAATTAATAGCGCACTGGACACCGCTTAGCGGTTTTCAGTGCGTTTTTTATATAAATCCTGAAAGTCGCCTATATTGCACACATTGACAAATGGGGGAGCATTACACTAACCAAGTACCGCCAAATACCATAAAAAAACAAGGAACAAACCAGTTGTAACCAACAAATCAAACTTCTATTTATATAGAATTGGTAGTGAAGACTGTTATTTATTCTGCCCCAAAATAGCATGAAGTTAAAGTTAACTACATTTATATTATGCAATTGCAATGTACCTTAACAAAAAACTTGTTAAAGTTACTCGACATGAAATCAACTATAAAACTTCGATGTTAATTTTACTTAATTGATTCCGCATGATTGAGCACAAAATTTCATTGTTTTTTTGAGCATATACGAGGAGTAAAACAGGATAAA
>CAZITV010000039.1:0-14928 GCA_964542255.1 uncultured Victivallaceae bacterium | reverse complement strand
ACTAAATAAGCACGTCATCATAAATATCTGAATATAAGAGCTAATTTCAAAACTCTTCTGTGATTTTTGCGTCTTTTTCGAGTTTTGGCGACTTAAGCTCATCTTGCGTAACGCTGCTACGCTAGATTTCGCTTAAAATCGTCAAAATCTTCAAAAAATCCTGCAAAACATCAATTCAAAATAGTTTTACAATTACCTCATAAGAGCTAATTCTGACTATAATTTACAGTTGCCGGCAGGATGAAGCAAGTGCATCGGCGCATAATCTGGCAAATTTCTCCGGGTTGTCAGGGGAGATAAATACGCTTTTCCCGGCGATGGTCAGTTCAATTATATCATCACTTTTCGTACTGGTGGCGTAAACGCGGAATCTGCCTAGTTTTTTGCTCCAGAATAAACCGGATATTCCGAATAATCCGCCATTGCCGCACAGCCGGATTGTACAGGAAAATGCTTTAACCTCCAGCGTACATGCACTAATTTTACCGAGCTGCTTGACACAAAATGGGAAAATCACGCTGATGGTGCATGCTTCCTGGTTAAAATCATATCCGACCGGCGTCCATGCGTAGCCCAGCAGCATTATCAACGCGATAGCAGCAGCAGTTATCCATAACACCGGATAGAAAATCGCGGCAACGGTGCAAACTAAGACGGCGGCGGCAATAATCAGCGGAATAACAGTGAGCAGTTTACTGCGTTCAACGGTATTAAAAATCATAGAATCCTCCTATGGCGGTTATAAAAGACTACTCAACAACAGACAGGCGCCGGTTATCAGCGGAATAGAAAAATTATCATCGACATGAATGTTTTTCTCAAACAATTCAGCGAGTGATGCCAGGATTATACCGATACAGGCGCCGCAAATCACAACTGCGGCATAGTTAAAAATTATTGCGCAAATCAGCAGCACGATGGCCGATGCCGCGATGAAAGCGATAAATCCCTCCAGCGATTTGCCGTTGGCAAATATAGTTTTGCCGAATTTTCTACCAACCAGCGCGGCGGCAGTATCACCGAGCAGCATCACGCTAAAAGCGCATACCGCATATTGACCAGGGAATAAGATTACCGTCAAAAAAGCCGAGGCCAGCACATAAGGCGAACCGCTCAATTCAAAAGTGCCGCATGGTTTGGCGTTCCGGAGCATTTTTCCGAAACAAAATTCGTAGACTGGATAGCAAATTTGCCACTTGCGGTAATGTCCATATTCCAGCAGCAGATTGCCGCAGCACAAAAACAAAAAAACCGCGGCAGAAACCATTACCGGCAAATAATACATCGCTACCGGCATCCACATTGAACTCAGGTGAATCAACTTCCGATAAACTTCCTGACGATATGATATTGACATAATTATCCCTGATTAATCACCACCGGCAACGCCGTACGGTCGAACCGAAATCAGATAGAGGGCATCATTTTTTCTAACTTTTTCCGGGAACGGAACAGAAACTACTGAACCTTTCGGGGCGAACTGTACTTCAACGCCGCCGATGCGCAATGACTGCACTACGGCACTGACTACTCCGGTGGTGCTGCCAATAATCATAATTTGCTGCCCTACCGATAATCCCTCCGACTCCACACTTAATTCCGCTACCTTGATTTGGCCGAAATACTTATTAACCCTGCCGAGCTGAGTTTTCATAGTACGCGACTGATTGCCGCCGGAATTGCACCACTCCCCAAGTTGTTCACCAAGATAATACCCGCCATGCCAGAAACCGCGGTTAAAGACTTGTTCCAGCCTGACAAGCCAGCCATCTGCCAGCGCAGCGTTGAATTCACCGCGGCGCCACGCATCCACGGCCTCGCGGTAACAGCGGGTAACGACATCAACATATTCCGCCGCGCGCCCCCTGCCCTCAATTTTCAGAACACTAACGCCGCTGTCAAGAATTTGGTCAATAAATTTAATCGTGCAAATATCTTTTGGCGACATTACATATTGATTATCCACTACTAATTCATTGCCGTTTTCATCGTCAATCACCCGGTAGCGGCGGCGGCAGTTCTGATAACAATTGCCGCGGTTTGCAGAAGTATGATAAACGCCAAGACTCATATAGCATTTGCCGGAATAGGAGACGCACAATGCGCCGTGCGCAAAAATTTCAATTTTAATCAGTTCGCCAGAAGGGCCGACGATTTTTTCACGTTTAATGCCGGCGGTGATTTGGGCGATTTGCGGTAAAGCGAGTTCGCGTGCCAAAACGATGACATCAGCATAGGGCGCATAGAATTTCACAGCTTCCAGATTCGCAACACCGGCCTGAACAGAGATATGCACCGGCAGACCGATTGAATGAGCATAGACTATAACCGCAGGATCGCCCGCGATAACTGCATCAATACCGGCTTTTTTCGCAGTACCGCATATTTTTTTAATCTGTCCGATTTCGTGGTTAAAAATCACCACATTGAGCGTCAAATAACTCTTAACTCCGGCGTTGCGGCAGCGGCGCACAATTTTAGCCAGGTCCCGAGGGGTGAAATTAACTGAAGCGCGGGCCCGCATATTAAGTTCACCAATGCCGAAATAGACGGAATCAGCGCCGGCATTTATCGCGGCGCTCAGCGAGTTAAAATCCCCTGCCGGCGCCATAAGTTCAATATATTTTTTTTTCGTCATTTATAATCTGCTTCAGCATCAAATTCACTATTATCGTCTGTTCACATTGATAGATGCAAAATTAATCATTCATTGGTATAATCTAGTTGAAAAGTGCAATAAATCAATGCGGCATCAGAGTCTTTTGTTATAGACCGGATGGATACAATGGTAATTTGACGCTGGCGGAGCCGCGGACAGAGTTGCCAATAATTACCTCATCGGCGCGGCGGAGTTGTTCGGCAGTAATATTTTTTTCTGCGGCATTGAGTTCTGCCAGCATTTGCCGTCGCCAAATGCCGGGCAGTAATCCCGCTGATACAGGTGGAGTCAGCCATTCGCCGTCAATATTGACAAAGATATTAGAGATAGAGCCCTCAGTCAGCATCCCGGATTTATTGAAGAAAATGACCTCATCAAATCCGGCGGCGGCCGCCTGTTGATACTGGTGGTCATAGAATTGACGGTGAGACGTTTTATGATAAAGGAAAACATCGCTGTCATCGGTTGGCTGCGTTGAGACAATAATTTTAACACCGGCGGGATTCCAGCCCAAATTGTTTAGCGGGAAAAGTTGATATGAGATATCATTGGGTTCAAACAGCAGGCGGATGCGCACCAGGTCAGGAACGCCTGAATTGAGCTGCTGCTCCATTTCATTGAGTTTGCTTTGTATGAGATTATGGTTGATATTCCAGCCAAAATAGTGCATCGAGGCGGTGGCGCGTTCCAGATGTTCACTGCGAAATTTTATTCCGGCGCCGCGCTGCCACAGCATAGTTTCAAGCACTTGAAACTGGGGCAGCATAAAATTGACAAAATTACTTTTTAGCAGGATTTCGCGCCATTCACTTTCATTCCGTGAATCGGCGACCAGACCGCTGCCGACGCCTAACTCGGCACCGTTCTTGCTGTTAATGATGGTACGAATAGCTACATTCATACAGTAATCGCCATTGGGAGTGAAACAGCCGAGGGTTCCGGTATAGATTTTGCGCGGCTGCTGTTCTTCCCGGGCGATAATTTTCACGGCGCTGATTTTAGGCGCCCCGGTGATTGAAGCTGGCGGGAATGTTGCGCGCAATACCTCCATAATGCCGGTATCATGAGGAAGTTCACCCTGCACTCTGGATATCATCTGATGTACAGTTTGATAGGTATCTACTTTAAAAATCGGATTGACAACAATTGTTCCGGAGCGGCAAATACGGCCGAAGTCATTTCTGACCATATCTACAATCATCAGGTTTTCGGCAATATTTTTGGTATCCATGGCAAGATTAGCGGCAGCGGCGGTATCCTCGGCGGCAGACAATTTTCGCGGCGCGGTACCCTTCATCGGCATACTCTCCAGCGTCAGTCCGTGTTTGTGCAGGAATAATTCCGGCGAGAGCGATAATATTTGATATTCGCCCAGGTTAAAATATGCCGCATACGGCACCGGATGTTGCCGGCACAACCATAAAAAAAATTGCTCCGGCTCTGGAACAGCCGCCGCGTTTAACCGGCAAGTATAATTAACCTGGTAAACGTCGCCGTCAAGAATATTACGCTGAATCCGCGCGAAAGCGCTGCTGTATTCCGTAAAATCAATATCCGGCGTGAAATTCATCCTGCAGGCCGGTCCAGCAGTTTGGCTCAAAACATTTAAATCAATTATTTCGGGTGGATTCGTGTATAAAGCAAACACCCCGTAGGGGAAACCCGCTGCTGCCATTGCTGGGAAAGCATTATCAAAAGCAGATGCCGCCTCATAACTCACTGAGCATACCGCATATCCGCCACCGGCAATAAACGCGGTCATCGCCGCAATATCCGCGGAAAGGTTGCTAATAGCAGTTGCAGTCAGAATTTTTACCGGCGAGCAAAATAGTCCCCAGCGCGGAACATCACCCGGCATCCGGCAAAGAGCGGCGCCTGGAGATTTAAGTTTTTCAAGTAATGAATTCATCCACTATTATCTTTATTGTTTAAAGCACAACGCACCAGTTGGGCATGAATTAACACATTCCCCGGCGATATTTTCCAGCGCTTCGCTCAGGGTATGACCGAACGGCGGCGCCATCGTCATATCCATCCCCTTGCCGACAAACACCGGAACAACAGCTCTTCCGGACGCGCCGCCAATTTTGACACAGATACCGCAGCGGATACATTTACCGGATTCATAGACGACATTTCCGGCAATTTCGCGCAGCAGGCGCGGCGGTTTTGATGTTTTAAACGCGGCGGCATGGTATTGCGCGGCATAATCCCGCAGGCGGCAATCGTCTTTGGCGCCGCATTCACAATGCAGGCAGCGTGCGGCATCGTTACCAGCCTTGGGGCTATTATGCTGCGCAGGAATAATTTGCATCCATTCGTTTCCGTTGGGATTGCCGGAATGATGTTGATATGGTTTTGGTGCAGTCTGCTCGACTGTGCCTAGCAACGTATGGAGTAATTTGGCAGCAGCGGTTTTGCCGGCAGCAATGGCGTGTATTCCACCGCGGTCAAGCTCCGCGGTATCAATAGTAATAATATTACTGCTCAAAAAGTTGCTTTGGCACATTCCGCCGCAAATAATTACACCGTCAGCGTTGCGGCCTGCCGCTTCAGTCAAAGTAACGAACTGCACACCATGATGCTCAAGCCGCGCCTTAATTCCGGAAAGTTCAATTGCCGCATCACGGGTGCAGAATTGCTGAGTTACGGCAATGATGATTTCGCGGCATTTTCCGAGTAAACTGTCGGCAGCGGCCAGAGCCGTTAGTTCAAAGCCGGCGATGATGACCGAAAAACCGCAGTCAGAAATAACTGGTTGCGGCGCGGAGTCTTGAATAATACTGTTTATAGCAGCGGCAATTTCCAGGTGACTGTCGTAATGCCGGCGGCGGCACACCATTTCACAATTTTTGCGGCAAATCCGGCAGGTTATTTCCGGCAGCGGCAGCGCGCGGTCAATAATATTTCTAGCGATGGCGATATTACCTTCGCCGATGGCACGGAGGAGCACGGATATATCCAAGTGGAAAGGGCAACCCAACTGACAAGGTGCAGTACAATCACCGCGGTGCCCGCTCAACATCAACTCCAGCGCATTGCGGCGGAATTTGATAATTTGTTCACCTGAGGCATTGATTTTCATATCCGCGCTAACACGGGTTGAACAGGCCGGCAGCATAGTTCCGGCAGAATCAGCGACAGCACATACCATACAGACCGCGCAGGAACCGTGCCCGGCGTGATAACACAACGATGGTATAGCTATTCCGGCGGCAGCGGCAGCCTGCAATATTGTCTGCTGCGGTGATGCCGCGATTTTTCTCCCATCTATTTCTATATTAATCATATACTACTTTACCTTGATGGCTTTTTGCGGGCATAATTTCCGGCAAGTACCGCATTTAGAACATTTACTTTGAATAATTTCCTGACGCTGATAAGGAGCAAACTCGATAGCGTGTTCCGGGCAATTCTGCACACAGATAGTACAACCGATGCAGCGTTCGGTAATTTCATAACTGATGAGTTTGCGGCATTTCCCCGCGGGGCAACGTTTTTCCAGATGCGCTTGATATTCGTGCCGAAAAAAATGCAGTGTAGTCAAGACGGGATTAGGTGATGTTTTTCCGAGTCCGCACAAACTGCCCTGCTTAACCATTGCCGCCAAATCTTCGAGTTTCTCCAAATCGCCAGTTTTTGCAGTTCCGGAGCACAAATTCTCCAGTATTTCGAGCATTCTGGCGGTGCCAATGCGGCAAAAAACGCACCGTCCGCAAGATTCACGTTGAGTAAAATTCAAGAAATAACGTGCCAAATCAACCATACAATCATCATTGTCGAGCACTACCATTCCGCCAGACCCCATAATTGCGCCGGTATGTTCAAGTGACTCATAGTCAACAGTCAAATCCGCCAGCACCGCAGGAATACACCCTCCGGACGGTCCGCCAATCTGCACAGCTTTGAACGTTCCACCCGGCACCCCGCCGCCGATTACTTCAACAATCTCGCGAATCGTCGCACCCAGCGGTACTTCAATGACACCGCCATTTTTTATTTTGCCGGCAAGCGCGAAGGTTTTTGTACCGCGGCTGCTGTCAACGCCGAAACCGCAAAACGCAGCTGAGCCGCGGGTAATAATCCATGGTACCGTTGCAAAGGTTTCGACATTATTTATCAGGGTCGGGCAGTTATTGAATCCTGACTGGGCTGGATATGGAGGACGGCGCGACGGTGTACCGCAGCGGCCGTGCAGCGCGGCGATAAGCGCGGTTTCTTCACCGCAGACAAATGCTCCCGCGCCATCAACCACCTTCAGGTCA
The DNA here is from genome assembly GCA_964542255.1 of uncultured Victivallaceae bacterium. Taxonomy (GTDB): domain Bacteria; phylum Verrucomicrobiota; class Lentisphaeria; order Victivallales; family Victivallaceae; genus CAYMSF01. The sequence goes on along the minus strand of CAZITV010000039.1, from coordinate 8,004 downwards.
AAGCAAAAATCACTGTTATTAATATTATCACCAAGTAAACCTGCATCGCGGCAGATGGTAACCGCCTGCCGGACGCGTTCCACCGCCAAAGCATATTCCTCACGCACATAAATGAAACCTTGTTGAGCGCCGACAGCACGCGCGGCGATGAGGATGCCTTCGATTACCCGAAACGGGAAAGATTCCAACAGCATCCGGTCCATAAATGCGCCAGGGTCGCCTTCGTCCGCATTACAAACGACATATTTGCGCGGATTTTTTTCCTGACTGGTAAACCGCCATTTTTTTCCGGTATAGAAGCCGGCGCCACCGCGGCCGCGTAAGCCGGAATCCTCAATTTCCGCAATAATATCCTCTGGAGTTTTGCCGAGAATTTTCAACAGGGCGTCAAAGCCCTGATTAGCGCGGTAATCGGATAAATTCAACGGCATAAGCTTCCCTGCCCCGGCAGTAGCAATGCGGCATTGGCGCTGTTCAGCGGAACTGCTGAATGTTTCATATTCCGGCAGATAGCAGCGGCAAACCATTGCGTCAAGACTGCTGCCGATGATCATGGCGGCAAATTTCATTGCATTAGCACTAAGCCGCCGCGTTAACCGCGCCGGGCGGAAGTGCCGCAGCAGGATTCCTCCAACGGTATCAACGGTGACGTTGGCGTAATAATAACTCCGTTGAGAACGGTAATCATGAATTTCCACCAGCGGCGTAACCGCGGAGTTGCCGGAGCAGCTGACTTCGATTATCTTAACCGGAATAGCCAGCTGCAGGCGGCACCGGATTAATTCATTCAATACGGCATCACTGCCGGCAGCGGCACAGGCTGAACAACTGCATAGGCGCACCTCTCCGCTATATTCACTGCTGCTGTCGGCTGCCGCGTCCTGAAAATTGCTGCCGGCCAGAAAATCACTTAAAATTCCTCCAACTTTGTCAGTTTTAACCCAGCCGTAAATGATATTGTCGATTCTCACGGCAGGCGCCAGCATACAACACCCCAGACATGCGACTTTTTCCACCGTAAACAAACCGGCTTCATCGGTATCATCATTTTCAGTGATATGCAGATAACGGCGGAATGCCTGAAAAACCTCATCAGCGCCTTTGACGTGGCACGCGGTGCCGACACAGACCTGAATATTATGAATTCCACCGGGTTTAAGCCGAAAACGCGGATAGAACGAGGCAACCGCAGTGATTTGCGCCGGGGTAAAAGCGGTAACCTGCGGCAAATACGCCAGAACTTCAGGCGGAAGATATTTCCAATGACGGTTAATCTGCAGCAGCAATTCAATCAGCGTCGCATCATTGCCGGCGGCAATAATTCTATCTGCTTCACGCAAATCTATGCATTTGGTAATCATGCCTAATTAACTCTGACTGGCGGCAGCTGGCTGTCTCTGGTTATTGCCGTTATTGTTTTTATTGTAGCGCGGTTTGGCTTCGGGGACACGTTTATTTGCCTTGAGGCGGTAGCGTTTTTCACCCAGGCAATCTTGAATAAGTCTGAGCATTGGGTCATTGATTGCGACACGGTATTTACTGGATTCGATGAAGACTATTTCTCCGGTGACTGTGGATAAGCACAAGATAAGTTTCACGCTGCCTGGATGCTGCCGGCAGATTTCCTCAACACGCTGCAGTTCTGCCGCGCTGGTACTGCCTTCATAGACGTGAAGATGAATCTCATCGGTGTATTTCTGAATAATATCCTCAATGGGAATCAGCTCATTGACCACAATTTTCATACGTTCACCTTCTTCGCGCTGACTGGTAAAACCGGAAACAAAAATCGGAGTATCGAGTTCCAGGTTATAGGCAGAGCCCAGCTTATCCAAAACTTCTGAGAAGATCACGCATTCAATGGTGCTGTCCAAATCTTCCAGTTCAAGAATTGCCATATTTTTTCCGGATGACTTGATGAGTTTCCGTTCCCAGCTTTTGACGATACCGCCGATTCGAATACCGACATTGTCCGCCAACTCCGCGATATTGCGTAATTTTACGGTGGAGAAAGTGTTAATGACATCAATATACCGGCCCAGCGGATGACCTGTAACGTAGAAACCCAGCAGCTCTTTTTCTGATTTGAGTATTTCGTTTTCGTCAATCTCCGGGATATCCGGAATTTGTACTGAAACAACTTGTTCGCGCGAACTCTCATCAAGCAGGTCAAATAAGGAGAGTTGCCCGCTGTCGGCATCTTCACGGTTACGTTTTGCCGCTCGCAGGGTTTCCTCGGCAACAGCCAGCAATTGTGAACGTTTTAAGCCAAAACTATCCAGCGCGCCGGTTCGGATGAACGCATCCAGCATACGCGAATTAACTTTATCGCCGACGCGTTCGCAGAAATTCATAAAATCGGTAAATGGACCTTTTTGCAAGCGATCCTTAATAATTTCGTGGGTTAAGGCTTCTCCCACGCCCTTAATCGCGACCAGACCGAACCTGATAGTCTGCCCGAAGACGGTAAAATCCGAATCGCTTTGATTAATATCCGGTGGTAATACCGCGATATTCATCGCCTTGCATTCATTAATTAGAAAAGCAATTTGCTCTGAGTCATTAATTTCGTTGCTGAGTACCGCAGCCATAAAACAAAGTGGATAGTTGGCTTTGAGGTAAGCGGTTTGATACGCAACGACGGCGTAAGCTGCACTATGCGATTTATTGAATCCGTAACCTGAGAACATGAAGATTTTTTCCCAAATTTCTTCAGCATCTTCCTGCTTGATGCTGCAGATTGCATCGCATCCCTTGATAAAAGTTGGTTTAAGTTCGCTGAGTACTTTTTCGTCTTTTTTGCTAATCGCGCGGCGGAGGGTGTCTGCGGTGCCGAGCGAAAAGCCGCCCATTACCTGCACCACCTGCATAATTTGTTCCTGATAGAGCATAATGCCGTAGGTTTCAGACAAATACTGTTCAGTACAAGGATGGTCATAGATAATCGGCTGAATGCCTTTTTTGCGGGCAATAAAGTCGCCGATAAACTGCATTGGACCGGGACGGTAAATTGCGATTAACGCGATGATATGCTCCATGGTTTCCACACCGAATTTTCGGCACAAATCCTGCATTCCGGACGATTCCAACTGGAATACCGCGATAGTGTCGCCATGATTGAGCAGGGCAAAAGTTTTTGGGTCATCGAGCGGGATTGTGTCGATATCAATGTCGATGCCGTAACTTTTTTTGATATTCATCAGTGCGGTGTTGATAACGGTCAGTGTTTTCAGCCCCAGGAAGTCCATTTTTAGGAAGCCAAGTTTTTCGCAGCCCTTTGCGGCAAATTGAGTAACGACATCTTCTTCGGCGCTGCGGGCCAGCGGCATAAAATCATCCAGACGCTGGTCGCAAATGATGACTCCGGCGGCGTGTACCCCAAGTTGGCGGTTCAACCCCTCAAGAACTTCGGCATACTCAAATACATTTTTAATCTCCGTGCTGGATTCAATCAAGTCACGCAGTTCCTTGGAATCTTTTTTGGCTTTGCTCAAGGTAATTTTTAATTCATTTGGAATTAACCTGGTGATACTGTTGCTTTTATCGAAGTCCATTCCCAATACACGGGCGACGTCTTTGATTACAGCTTTGGGTTTCAAGGTGCCGTAAGTGGCAATTTGCGAAACACTCTCATTGCCATATTTATTTCGGACATAATCGATCACTTCACCGCGCCGTTTTTCGCAAAAATCAACGTCAAAGTCAGGCGGGCTAACCCGCTCGGGATTCAAAAACCGCTCAAAAAGCAAATTATAGCGCAACGGGTCGATATTGGTTATTTCGGTAAGATATGCCACCAGACTGCCGGCGCCGCTGCCCCGCCCGGGTCCAACTGGAATTTTTATAGATTTTGCATATTTAATAAAGTCGCTGACCACGAGGAAATAGCTGCAGTAATTAGATTTTTCAATTACACGGAGCTCGAAATCCATCCGTTCGACGATTTCACGCTGTTTGGTATCCAGCGAGTCGGGATTGGCTAAGTTGAAGCCGAAGCGTTTCATTAATCCATTTTCACAAACCTTGCGGAGATAAAGGTTTTCCGGCAAGTCGGAGCCGGTAATTTTATAAGCCGGATAATGGTTGGCGGAAAAATCGAATTTAACATGGCATTGTTCTGCGATAGCCAAAGTATTAGTCAGCGCGTCCGGGGTTTCCTTAAATAATTCGCGCATTTCACTAGGACTTTTGAAATAAAATTCATCATTTTTAAAGCTAAAATGTGGTTCGTTCATTTTCGCGTGGGTTTCAATGCAAAGCATAATTTCATGTGCTTTGGCATGTTCTTTTTTGAGATAGTGCACATCGTTGGTCGCCACCAATGGCAAATTCATTTTTTTAGAGAGCTCAATCAAACAGCGGTTGGCAATTCGTTCTTCATCCAAACCGTGATCCATCAGCTCCAAATAAAAATTATCTTTACCTAGAATATCTGCATAAACCGCTGCTTCTTTTGCAGCATCCTCTTTTCTTCCGGCGAGTAGCGATTTTGGAACCTGACCGCCGATGCAAGCACTCATGCCGATCAACCCGTTGTGATATGTACTAAGCAAGTCCATATCAATTCTAGGTTTGTAGTAAAACCCGGTTCGGTTTGCTTCGCTAATCAATTTACACAAGCTGTGATAGCCGGCAGTATCTTTAGCCAGTAGAACCAAATGGTAACCGCGAATGTCCGGATGGCTCGAATCGCGGTTTTCGCGTCTTCCCGGAGCCACATACATCTCACACCCGATAATCGGATTTAAATTATTACTTTTGAATACTGAGTACATCTCAAGAGCGCCGCCCATAAAGCCGTGGTCAGTAATTGCCACCGCCGGCATATTATATTCCAACGCGATTGCCGCCAAATCATCGATTTTGCATGCGCCATCGAGTAAACTGTAATGAGAATGCAAATGTAAATGTACAAATTCCGCTGCCATATTATCCTCGCCTTATTTAAATTGCGCGCCGATGACAAATAATCTGCGCGGCAATTATCCCGGTAAAATTAAAGTTAAAACCGCATCAATATTGACACTTTGACAGTCTATCCATTTTAATCATTTTTTCAAACCCTAATTCTCGATTTTTAATAAAAAATATAGAGCGCAAATTGCAAAGCTATTTTGAATTGATGTTTTGCAGGAATTTTTGACGATTTTAAGCGAAATCAAGTGCGGCAGCGTTACGCAAGATTAACTTAAGTCGCCAAAAACTAGAAAAAAACGCAAAAAAAAGCGTTTTGAAATTAGCACACTCTTCTAATTTATTATAAAAGTGGGCATTTGAAACCAGCTCTTGACATTGCATTTTTTAAATATGGTATGATATTATCATTATGAATGTTTTTTAAGGTTGTTATTAGTGATGTAAATAGCTAAAAAATTAATAGTTTAGCCTAGGAGGGCTGAAATATGAATTATAAATTTTTACTTCTTTTAATGCTTAGTTTATGCCTGCTCGGCTGTTCATCAAAACCACCGCCGATGGCGATGGCGCCAACTATGAAAAAAGCAGAATTTGAAGAAATAAAAATCGAAAAACAAAGTCCAAAGGAGATTGAGCAGGAGCTAAAGGCACTGCAAAAATTGCCGCCTGAGATTTACCGCATTAGTTCGGGTGACAGATTTGACTTCAAGGTTTTCGACAATCAGGAGTTGAATGCTACCGCTTTAATGGTGGCACCAGACGGCGTTGTTTCATTCGGCTTAATCGGTTCAGCCAAGATTGGCGGTTTGACATTGGTCGAAGCCACAAATATGCTGCAGGAAAAATACAAAAAGTTTATCGCCAACCCGCGCATTGCGTTAATTCCGACACGAATACAAAGTTCAACGTTTACCATTTGCGGACAAATTATCAATCCCGGCCGTTATCCGCTGCGCAACAATGCCAGAGTGGCGGATGCGATTGCGATCGCGCAGGGACTATCCACCGGCCAACACCAAGGCGACACCGTAGAAATGGCAGACCTGAAAAACGCATTCCTTGTCCGCGACGGCAAAACTGTTCCAGTTGATTTTGCTAAAGCAATTAAAGAAGGCGATAAATTACACAATGTTTATCTGCGTAACGGTGACTACATCTATATTCCGTCTTCAATGAATCAAACCGTCTATGTATTGGGTGAAGTGGGATTTCCCGGCTATTTGGGGTTCAAGGATAATATGACCCTGGCAAATGCGATTGCCTTTTCACGTGGTCTGCTGGTTACCGCATCCGAGGACGTCTTGATTGTCCGCGGCAATCTTAAAGACCCGAAGGTGTACAAAGTCAATATTGATAAAGTGTTCAAGGGGCAGGCATTGGATTTCCCGCTTGAGCCCAGCGATGTGGTTTTTGTGCCTAAGGGAGGATTGTCAGAATACAATGTTTACGTCAAGAAAATCATTCCAACCCTGGCAGCATTCAACCTGGTGGTCAGCCCAATCGGACAATTCATGGGTCAATAACTGCAGCAATACCGATAAGAGCCGGAGTTACTGTTTAGCTTTAATGGCTTCCATTCGTAACTGCAGCGTTTTCTGTTCAGGAATAGTATAACCGCGCCGGGCAGTTTCCTGTTCTAATAGTCGAACCGCAGTATCATAAACACCCTGCTGTGAAGCATAATCACAATAGCGCATTAAGAGTTCAATATTTTCCGGTGCTGCTGGTAATTTCTGCCGCCCAAAGTAACCCAGCACCAACTCCGCGCCGCGTTCGCCGGCAGCAAGATGTTCAAAATAAATTTCTGCCAGCAGCAGTACCGCTGCTGTTTCGAATGGTTTTCGTGCCAGAATTTGGTTCAACCGTTCAATTGCTTCCTCATAATTCTCTTGTTCGATCAAACCCTTAATTGGCGCGATTTTTTCCGGTGGGGATTTGAGATATTCAATGGGCAAATAAAGAAAACCGCTGAACCATGAACTGAAGCGCGGCACCGCAACACTGGCAAAACAGAGTCCGGCGAATGTTGCCCAGATTAAAGCAATTATTACTGTTGCCATTGCCGCGGCGTAACCAGCAACCATACTGCCGGCGCTGTTCGGCGCGGTATAAAAACAAGCCACAGCCTTATACGAGCAAAACAGTCCAAGTACGAGCAGAACAATGTTTTTCAAGGTCATACAATCCTCCGAGGGGTGGCAAAACGGGAAAATATCTCGGTTATTGACGTTTTTTCCGCTAGTTTTTTTAATTTCTTAATATACATTTTATAATAAACAACGCAAGGCAGTAAAGAATCCGGATAAAACAGGGTAGATAAAATGACTATTAAACGTATTGCGGATAATAACCGGAAGACTAAAGAGACCGAAATTCAGGTAACAATCAATCTTGATGGCAGCGGGACGGGTAATATTTGTACCGGCATCCCATTTATGAATCATATGCTGGAGCTTTTTGCAAAACACAGTTTTATAGACCTGACAGTAACCGCCAAGGGAGATATTGAAGTAGATTATCATCATACAATGGAAGATTTAGGGCTTACCATTGGCGAAGCAATAGCCAAAGCGCTCGGTGATAAATGCGGTATTCGGCGCTATGGTTCATGTCTGCTGCCGATGGATGAAGCGCTCGTTCAGGTCGCGCTGGATTTATCAGGACGTCCATTTTTAGTATATGATGTATTGCCGCCGGCAGCAATGATTAAAGATTTAGACACAGCGCTGTTTCATGAATTTTTTCAAGCTTTAGCGGTAAAAGCGGCGATGAATTTACATATTGAATTGCTCAAAGGTGAAGAAATCCACCACTGCATCGAAGCAATTTTTAAAGCTTTTGCGAAAGCGCTGGAACAGGCGGTCAGGCACGATGAGCGCGTCAAAGGTGTACTATCCACCAAAGGCACGCTTTAACCTTTCCGGTAAACCTGTCAAACAGTGCCGGCTGACGCATATAACACAGAGGAAAAAACGAAAACCTTTTCACCATGAAGGTTTGCCCCATAGCTATCAAGCTAAGGCGATATGTACCGCTCCTATGGAGCTACTGTTTTTATTGATCTTTATACACCGGACTGAAGTCCGG
>CAZITV010000038.1:0-15341 GCA_964542255.1 uncultured Victivallaceae bacterium | reverse complement strand
ATCTCTTCGGGATATTTCGCGAGACTTGTCAAGTTTATTTATTGACAGCTCCTTACGGCGCGGACGAAAGCGTCTCTGGAATTGCGGATTACCTGAATATCAGTACAGAACGCCAGCCTAAAATAACCTGGATAGCCGAAACCTGAACCCGGTACTGCGAGAATTCTTTCCGCCAGTAACGCCTGAACAAATGCTACATCATCGGCGATAGGGGATTGCGGGAAAAAGTAAAAAGCACCGCGCGGCAATGCATATTTTATTCCTGCTGCATCCAGAACCTCCGCCATAGCGTTGCGGCGGTCACGGTAAATAGCGATATCCACGGCATTGCCGATGGTATGGAGCAGCACTTGTTGTGCGATAGCCGGAGCATTGACAAATCCGAGGATGCGGTTGGTCATAATCACCGCGCTCATTAATTCTTCGATTGCCGGAATGGCGGGATTGGCGGCGAAGTATCCGATTCTGGCGCCGGCCAGAGAGAGTTTTTTTGAATAAGAACTGACGATGACGCTGAATTGGTATAAATCAAATACAGATGGCAGCGGCAGATTATCATAATTGAGGAAACGATATGGCTCATCGGAAACCAAATATATTGGGCGGCCGTATATTTGAGAATATTTTTGCAATAAAGCGCTAAGTTTTTCCAGGTCTGAGCGAGAATAAATTTGTCCGGATGGATTATTAGGTGAATTAATCAGCACGGCGCGGGTCTTTGGCGTAAACGCCTGCTCTAACGCCTCAAAATCTAGTTCAAATGTCAACGGTTTTGACTTAACCGGCCGCAAAGTACCGCCGAAATTGCTGACATAGAACCCATATTCGACAAAATAAGGCGCCGGGCAGATAACTTCATCGCCCGGGTCGAGTATTGCCCGGAAAAACACGTTAATTGCGCCGGCCGCGCCGCAGGTCAATACGATGTTGTCAGCTTCAACCTTTACGCCCTGTTCTTCGGACAGGCTTTTGGCCACTGCGGCACGAACTTCCGGATATCCGGCGTTATTCATATATCCGAGAGCGAACGGTTTACTCATTTTGCCGGAGACGAGTCCCAGTGCGCTGCCGACATCTTCCGGCGGGGGTAAATCGGGATTGCCGAGGCTGAAATCATAAACATTATCTGCCCCATAACGTTTTTTTAGTTCAATGCCGGTTTCAAACATTTTACGGATAAAGGATGAATTTCCCATAAAATCTTTAATTTGACTGGATATAATCTGCATATTGTTTACCTCGTTTTTGTGTGGTTAAAATGTGGCGAATCGCCCCATTGATTCCAGGCGATTGTTTCTCCGATGGATTTGATTCGATTTTCAAGACAAGCTTTGCACTGTTCAGAATTTTCATCAAGACATGGCTTATTGTCATATAATTGATACATAGAGCGGTATTCAACCGCAGTGATATTCGGCATAATTATGTTGGCGCCCGCCATCAACCCTTGTTCCCGCCCGTTGTGAGCCAGCGCCTGCAGTGCTGTAGTGGCAGCGATATTGACATTTTTTAACAATAATCTGGCGGCGGCAATCATTTTCAGCCCCAGTTGTAATTGCTGCTCATTGTTAAATTCAGGCATACTGGCTGAAAGCGGTGTTTCATGGTGGGGCAAATATGGTCCCATTCCCACCATATCAACGTCAAGTTCGCGGAAAAATAAGAGGTCGCGCACCAAATCGGCGATAGTTTGAAACGGTAATCCAATCATTACACCGGTACCGAGCTGATAGCCGGTGCTGCGCAGCGACTGCAGGCAGTCCAAACGCTGCTGCCAGGAGTGGTCTGGAGGGTGCAGTTTTCCGTATAACTCCGGGCTTGAAGACTCGATGCGCAGCAGGTAGCGGTGTGCGCCGGCATCAAACCATTCACGGTAAACCTCCGGATTTTGTTCGCCTAAAGATAATGTTATGCCAAGCTTGCCGTCGGTTTTTTGCTTGATATCATCTATCAGTGCGGTGATAAAACTAAGAAATGCAGCGTCATGGCGTTCGCCGCCTTGAATTACAATTGAGCCGTATTGGCGCTGATACGCCCACAATGCCGCAGTCATGGCCTCGTCATGGGTTAATTGAAAACGTTGTTGCGCGGAGTTGCCGCGGCGGATGCCGCAATAAAAACAATCTTTACCGCAAATATTGCTGATTTCAATAATTCCCCGCAAATAAACCTGATTGCCAACATATTTGAGTTTGGTTTGGTAGGCGCATTGAAACAGTTTTTTTAGGTCTGCGGCATCATCTAACAATAAAATTTGCCGCAGGTCATCCGCGGAGAGAACGGCATCTGCTGTGATCTTATTAAAAAGTTCTGCTGTCATTGATACAAATCCGCGTAATTAATACAAAAATTATTGTTCTTGGTCGCGATTTTCGCCGGGTGTCTCAGGATTGCAAGGCACCGGGCACTTTTCGCAGTGGTCCTGTTTGGGGCGCTCGTGTAAGCGGCAAACCAGAAATTGGATGGCGCACAGGATGCAGGCAATAAGATTACCCCAAATTGCTATGGTGTTAAACCAGTTTCCAGTCTCATCCATATTAGCGCCTTTCAGAAAACCTCAGATTAAATGTTCTGTGCCTTAATTCTGGCGGCAACAGCCAGTTCATATTCTGCTAAATCTGCAATAGGCAGCTGTGCCACTCCGGTAGCTATGGCCGCCGCCGCGACAAAGCGCGCCACTCTAGGCACTACCCGCGGATCAAAAGGTTTCGGGATAACCATATCTCTGCGCAGTTTGCCGTCTTGCTCAAACATTCCACTGGCGGCATCTTTGGGATAGGCCTCTGTCAAAATTGTATATACATCCTGAGGGATTTTTTCTTCGGCGATTGCAGCCAGAGCTTGAGCGGCAGCGAGTTTCATCTCTTCGTTGATATCCGTTGCGCGCACGTCGAGGGCGCCGCGGAAAATTCCGGGGAATCCAAGTACATTGTTAACCTGATTCGGAAAATCTGTCCGGCCGGTGCCGACAATCGCTGCACCTGCATCCAACGCATCTTGAGGAAAAATTTCCGGAGCCGGATTAGCCATCGCGAAAATTATCGCGCCGGGTGCCATTTTCCGCACCATTTCTCCGGTGACGCAATCAGCGGTAGAAACACCGATAAAAATATCCGCGCCCGTCATTGCATCAGCGAGAGTTACTGCTGTTGTATCGGCGGCGAATCGGCTTTTTTCCGGATTTAAGTCATTGCGCTGCTTTGTGATAACTCCTTTGGAGTCACACAGTAAAAAATTTTCGCGTTTAGCTCCGGCATAGATATAAAATTCGCTGCAGGCAATGCCGGCGGCGCCGGCGCCATTAATGACAAAACGGCAATTTTCAATCTTTTTGCCCACCAGTTTCAATGAGTTGATAATACCGGCGAGAGAAATAATTGCGGTGCCATGCTGGTCATCGTGAAAAACCGGAATATTCATCGTTTTTTTCAGAGTTTGCTCAACCTCAAAGCAGGCTGGTGCGGCAATGTCTTCCAGATTAATCCCGCCGAAACTTGGCTCCAGCCGCTCGACAGTTTCAATCAAAGCCTTAGCATTGGTTTTGCCGTCAGCGTTGAATACATTTTTTAGACAAATAGGAATAGCATCAATGCCGCCAAATTTTTTAAAGAGAACGCATTTGCCTTCCATTACCGGCATTCCGGCTTCCGGGCCGATATTGCCGAGGCCCAGCACGGCGGTGCCGTCACTGATGACAGAAACTAAATTTGAGCGCGATGTATATTTCCAGACATCTTTCGGGTTGGCTTTAATTTCCAGGCATGGCTTTGCTACTCCCGGAGTATATGCCAGCGACAAGTCGAGCTGCGTCGCGCATCGTTTCGATGAATGCATGGCAAATTTACCCGGAACCGGACTTGAATGATATTCCAAACTGGCTTGTTCTAACTCCTGCTTATTCAAAATATTGCTCCTTAGATGTTGATATTGTTGTAGTGCAAAAGTACTGACGGTAACTAAAAAATTGATATTTTTCAATGACCCGGCAACTTAAATCCGCACTGGAATATTATGTTCACGTAAAAACTCTTTGGTTTGCGGTACCGTAAAAGTGCCAAAATGAAAAATGCTGGCGGCGAGAACTGCATCGGCTTTGCCGCATTCCAATACCTCCAGCAGGTGTTCAAGTTTGCCGGCGCCGCCGGAAGCAATAACCGGAACCGGAACCGCCTCTGAAACGGCACGGGTAAGTTCGCAGTCATAGCCATCTTTGGTGCCATCTGCATCCATACTGGTAAGTAGAATTTCACCCGCACCCAGTTCAACGCCGCGTTTGGCCCATGCCACGGCATCGAGTTCCGTGGCCTTGCGGCCGCCGTGAGTATAGACTTGCCAGCGGCCGGTGGTGCCGGGCACTTTTCTGGCATCAATAGCAAGAACAATGCATTGACTGCCAAAGCGTTCTGCGCCGGCGGTGATTAATTCGGGATTGAGAATTGCCGCGGTATTGACAGAAACTTTATCTGCGCCGGAATTGAGCATTCGGCGCATATCGTCAACGCAGCGGATACCGCCGCCAACCGTAACCGGGATAAAAACGCGCGATGCGGTTCGTTTGACCACGTCATACATGGATTCACGGTTGTCGCTGGACGCGGTGATGTCCAGAAATACAATTTCATCGGCGCCCTGCCGGTCATATTCAATGGCTGCCTCGACGGGGTCGCCGGCATCAACTAAATTTACAAAATTAACTCCTTTGACAACGCGGCCGCCGGTAACATCCAGGCAGGGTATAATTCGTTTTGCTAACATCTCGTGCCTTATCGCGTTATCACGGTTTTGGGTTGGAACGCAACGCCTCAACAGCATTTTTGCCCGCATAAAACGCTTCAATATTCTTTTGTATCACATTTTGCTTGTCGGCAAAACAGTCCATAATGGCTTCTTCAACTGCGCAGTCAAAATCTTTGCGGTCATTGCCGCTGAGGAAATAATCCTCCATCACCACCGCGACAGCGCCAAGTATAACTGAATTGGCATAGCGCAGGTGACCAATTTTTTTGGCGATATCGGAGGCTTTTACCGCATAAATAATCTTATCAGCGGAGCATTCCGGTAAAATAATGGTTGAGCTGTCATAAATTAGTACGCCGTTTTGTTTCAATTCCGGCAAAAACCGGTCGATTGACGGTTGATTTAAGACAATCAGCAGGTTGCATTCCTTGTCAATAATTGGCGAGTCAATGCTTTGACGGCTGATGGTAACACTGCAGTTTGCCGTGCCACCGCGCATTTCCGGCCCATAAGAGGGGAGCCAGGTAACATTAAAATTACGCAATTTTGCCATGGTCGCCACCATCATTCCCAGGCTAAGAACGCCTTGACCGCCAAATCCGGCCATTTTTATCCGGCGTTCTTTCTGAAAGATCATGGATTCGTTTTTAAAGTCAGCGCTTACGCCCTTGGTTATTTTTATCGGATAAAGCACTTCCTTGACTTGTTCGGCATCGTAGATTCCTTCCGGGCGCTTGATGGGGTCACGGCTCTCGGCGATATCTTTCAAACATCCCAACGGAAAATAGTTCATCATCCGCGTGTCGATAAACTCGTTCATCTCTTTGGCATCCATCTTCATATTGGTCGGGCATCCGGCCAGTACTTCAACAATCGAAAAACCTTTTTTGTCAATAGTATTCTGTAATGCTTTTCTTACAGCCTGCCGCGTTTTCATAATATTTTTGGTTGAACTCATTGCGACTCGTTCAACATAGACCGGGGCATCCAAGGTTGCGACCATTTCCGCCACTTTGAGCGGATAGCCTTCATTGGTGACCGAGCGTCCGAAAGGCGATGTAGCAGTCTTTTGTCCCGGCAAGGTGGTCGGTGCCATCTGACCGCCCGTCATGCCGTAAATTGCGTTGTTTATAAAAAATACCGCAATATTTTCGCCGCGGTTGGCAGCTTGAATAAAATTGTTAAAACCGATTGCTCCCAAGTCGCCGTCGCCCTGATATGAAACAACGATAGAATCAGGATTGGAGCGCACCAATCCTGTCGCAACCGCCGGAGCGCGGCCATGCGGTGCCGAAATACCGAAACAGTCAAAATAGTAATAAGTAAAAACAGAGCACCCAACCGGCGCGATGATTATCGTCTTATCTTGAATATTAAAGTCGCTAATCGCCTCGGCAATTATTTTATGTAGAATTCCGTGACCGCAGCCCGGACAAAAATGCATATTTTTCTTGATCGCTCCGGGGCGGCGTTCAAAAGTTTCAAAAAAACCACTGCTTCTGCCAAATTTTACTTTGCTTGTCATTTATTTTTGCCTCCTGAACGCCGCTTGCTGCTGCCGGCGAGTTCTTTCGCCGTGGCAATGATACTGTCAACGCTGGGAATATTACCGCCCATTCGACTTAACAGTTTGACCGGGCGTGAACAATTGATAGATAATTTGACATCTTCAAACATTTGTCCGTTACTCATTTCAACACATAAAAACTGTTTGGTCTGTTTGGCCGCGCGTTCGAATGCGGTGACGGGGAACGGGAACAGGGTGATTGGACGAATCATCCCGGCTTTGATTCCTTCTTCGCGGAGTATATCAACCGCTGACATAATCAAACGGCTGACAATGCCGTGACCAGTAATAACTACTTCTGCATCGTCGGTTTTATATTCAACTGCACGCTGTTCATTTTTCATAATTTTCGCGTACTTAGCTTCCAACAGTGAACGGCGGTGTTCTAATTCGTCATGTTCGAGGTAAATTGAGGTAATCATATTGGTGCGCGGATTGACGGCGGCATCCAGCGCCCATGGCGGACTGGGACGGCGTCCTGCCGGTTCCGGCAGTTCCACCAATTCCATCATTTGCCCGACGACACCATCGGTCAAAATATAAACAGGAATCAGATAACGGTCTGCCAAATCAAATGCCAATAAGGCAAAATCACACATCTCCTGTGCAGAATTTGGCGCTAAGACAATGCAGCGATACCCGCCGTGTCCACCGCCTTTGACCACTTGAAAATAGTCTGACTGTTCCGGTCCAATATTGCCTAAGCCTGGCCCGCCGCGCATAATATCAACTATCAATGCCGGCAATTCACTTGCCGCCAAATATGACATTCCTTCCTGTTTCAAGCTAATGCCGAGACCAGAAGACGCGGTCATAACCCGGCGTCCCGCCGCCGCCGCGCCCAGCACCATGTTAATGGCCGCTGTTTCAGATTCAGCCTGCAGAAAAACGCGTTTTAGCCGCGGAAAATATTCTGCCGCGGCGTGCGCGATTTCGCTTGCCGGTGTAATCGGATAGCCGAAAAATGAGTCGCAACCGGCCAGTAGTGCGCCGTAAACGACTGCCTCATTGCCTTTCAGCAGTAATTTATTTGTATGTTCCATAATAGATGTTCCTGTCATTTTCTGCCTTCGATTTCGCCGGCAGCAGTTTCATCAATTTCTTCGATAATAGTAATTGTTCCAGGTTCCGGGCAATTATAAAAGCAGGCGCCGCATCCAATGCAGCCGGAACCTGAATAGGATGATGACGGGAAACCCATAAAATTTAATTCCGTCACCATCTTTAATACTGATTTCGGACAGGCGTTTACGCAGCGTTCGCAGCCCTTGCACTCATCTTTTTTGATAATTACCTTGAACATTTTCTTTTTTTCAGCCATAACATTAGTCCGTTTATGCGGCGGTTAGCGCCGGTAATTAGTTTTTAATCAACATTACCCTGCAGTTCACCCTGTGCAGATTATCCCGGCAAAGGGGCGGTATTAATATTTTCTAAGCTAAAATTTAACAGGTTTTAACCGAAATTGCAAGTCTGTAACAAAAATCAAGTCAAATTTAAATTGTTATAAAAGATTGCCATATTGCGTCAAAATACCGGATGATGGAATTATGTCGCATAAACTTTGGAAGAACCTTGACCAGCCCTTGTGGAATTGTGGTCTTTGGATTAGTACCTTTAGATTCCCTTCGATACCCCGGTATCGGCGGTCTCTCAGAATACAAACCAACTTTCAAAATCTTCGCAATCTATACGCAATTTTTAGTTTTACAGAGTACTGGCTTATAATGTATTCTCCCTTTTGCCATGTTGTGATAACAAAGCCTTTTTTATTCTTTGCGTGATAATATGCCGCAAGTTATATTTTTATGATATAGATTAAAATAGAGCAATTCAAAGATAAAATTGAGATAGATAATTTTAAAAATAACGGTATACTTAGGATAATAAAATGTAATAACTTGTAATTTTAGTTTATGCAAGGTTATTGCAGGAAGAATAATATATTAAAAACGTTGGGGGTAGGATTATGTCAATATTAACTGGATTGGTGGTCGCATTGCTGGTTGTTGGCGGGATTAAGATCGCGTTCGCCGATATTGCCGAAAGCAGAGAGAAGTAATATTCTCGATATTTTTGATTATACGCCTCGTGCTGGGAATGTTTATGCATATTCGCAAAATAATCCAGAACGAGGCGCTAATTTTTGTGGACAGACAGCACTTTAATGTCAAGCTGCAATTTTTAGCTAACTTCCATCTCAAAATCCTGCAAAACATCAATTCAAAACAGTTTTGCAATTACCTCAATTTATCTTGAAAATCGTAATTCAACTAAAACCGTTATTTATACGGAGGACAGAGCTTTGTCTTTCAGCAGATCATAAAAAATAAATTTATAAACAATAGCATTCATTCGGAATCGCTGATAAAGCACAGTAAAATGCATAAAAATAGTAGAAAAACGTTTTAAAAAGATGCAGAGCAGATATATATTTAGACAGAGCCGTTAAAAATTTGAAAAAATTGCTGCCGGCAGCAAATTTAGGATATCTGCGGGGGTTCAAATTACGGTGTGTGTACTTGATAGGATTGGGGATTTTGCATCCTCCGGTAAATTGAGCGATAGGAGTTTTGGTTCATGTCTGTCAAGCGGCCTCATTGATCTCTTTTGGGATATGAACTGATCATCTAAACTTAATAAATCAGATACTGGGCCTACAGTTTTATGGAGAGTCGGAACTCTAACGGTCGTATTAATCATTATAAAGTGGATTTAAAGTAGCCAATGCGTTTTCAATGCCCATTTTGCCGCGGAATCGTGGCAGTTGACAACACCCGCATAGGACAGGACGTGCAGTGCGGTCATTGTGATGAAGTGATTACTGTGCCTGCCTCGCGCTTAGCGTCAGGTGCAGTAATCGCCGACTTCATCATTATTGAAGAGCTTGGTCGTGGAGGAATGGGTGTTGTCTATATGGCGCACCAAATTTCCCTGGACCGCCAGGCAGCTTTGAAAATTTTGCAGGATAATTATGCCAGTAATGCTGAGTTTGTCGTAAATTTTATCAAAGAAGCACGCTGCGCGGCAAAGTTGAACCATCCGCATATTGTTCAGGCTTATGCTGTCGGAGAGGATGAAGGCATCTATTATTTCGCCATGGAATATATTGACGGCGAAACGATGAAAAATGTACTGCGGCGGGAAAAAATTCTTGCCATAGATAAAGCCGTCGCCATCATTCAACAAATTGCAGAAGCCCTGGATTGCGCCTGGAAAGAACAAAAACTTATCCACCGTGATATTAAGCCCGACAATATCATGCTGACTAAAAACGGGCGCGCCAAACTTGCCGACCTCGGACTTTCCAGAATCGCCGGCGAGGTTGACGACGAAGATGATGATGAAGTTATGGGCACACCGCAATATATCAGTCCGGAGCACCTGACTGGTGCCCCCATGGATGTCCGCAGTGATATTTACAGCCTGGGCGCAACATTTTACCAATTTGTGACCGGACGATTCCCTTATGAGGGCAAAAATGCCAACGAAATAGCTAAGCAGCATTTGGACGGGATATTGGTACCGCCGCAGGTAGTAAATCCGCAGATACCGGAAGCAATAAGCAATATCATTATGAAAATGATGAAAAAGAATCCGTCTGAACGCTATCAGGATGCAGAAGCCCTAGTTGATGATTTAAAATTATTTAGCCGTGGTAAAGGTACTTCAGGACTGTCCATGCCCAAGGCCTTTTCAACCCATACACAAGCGGTACCGCGGGCGGAATTGCGTTTGCCGGGCAAGGCACCGCTTTCACCCGGAACGCTGCAAATGCCCGAGGTGCCAACAACAACAACAGGATCACTCAAACCACTGTACACGGCGACGACGACGACATCAAGCGGATTGATTTTTAGCGGTAAAACTGATGAAGGACTACGAACGAAACCGAAGAAGAAAAGCGTGGT
Source organism: uncultured Victivallaceae bacterium (assembly GCA_964542255.1). Classification (GTDB taxonomy): domain Bacteria; phylum Verrucomicrobiota; class Lentisphaeria; order Victivallales; family Victivallaceae; genus CAYMSF01. The sequence goes on along the minus strand of CAZITV010000038.1, from coordinate 5,126 downwards.
TTGGCTGTTGATAGTCATTGCGTTGTTTGTTGTGGCAGCCGGTAGTGCAATTTGGTTTTTTGTTGTCCCGCTGATTAAAGTTTCAAAGGCGTCGCCAAAATCACCTGATGCGGCATCAACTCCGGCAGCCAAGCCCGAATCTAAAATTAATATACAAGATAGCGAATATGCCGCCAAAATTGATAAAATTCTCCAGGAATATAGCAAAGTTCCAGGAGATGGAGCTAAACTGCTTGCTGCTGCTGCTGATTTTATCGAAAAAAATCCGCAACCAGACACAGCGGTGCAAAAAAATAAATTCAATGAGTTGATGCAGGCTTTTTCACCTTTAGATGAAAAACGGGCGGATGCAATCCGAAAAAAATTGCGCGATGACCACCTGCAGCAAATACAGAACAACAAGAAAGCAGCTGAGGCTGTACTTGTGGAACGCCGCAAACAAGAAGAAGTAAAAAAACGGCAGGAGGCAGAAGAACAAGAACGCAAACGAAAAAATGCCGAGGAAAAACTGCAAAATGAAAAAAGAATTGCCGATTATGTCAAAGTTATAAAAAATAAAATGAATAATTTAGCTAAAGTTTTCGTGGTTTGTGCCAAAAACAATGATGCCGTTACTGCAGAAGCAGCTTTTAATGAGGCAATTAGCGAACCAGGCAGGTTGGTTGGGGTATATTCGGCGCGGGAACGCGATGAGGCCGCAAAGTTGGTGGATTACGCAAAAAAATTGCAGGCCGGATTTGCCATCGGTTGGAAAATGAATACTTTATTGACGAACAGCGGCACCGAGTTAGAAGGACAGCAAATCGAATTTCGCGTTGGTTCGCTAGGCAGAATAAAGAAAATAGAAGGTGGAACGATAACTGTAATAATGATGTCTGCCGATGCCGAGGAAGAGATAAAAATATCCGATTTGCCTAGTTTCTTTTTGAATAAGTTTATTCAGCGCCTTGAAAAGAAACAACAAATCATCAATGGCTATTTTTTCTATATGGTGTTCACGTGTAATTTTAGCCCGGAATTGGCAGCGCTGGCACCCGATGAATTTTGGAAAAAAGAGCTGAGCAATTTGGAATTATTATATTTTAAAGAAAAGCTGGGCAGTGCTTCAGAGGCAGAAAAGAAGGAGTTGGAAACCAGGTTTGGCAACATGGAATCTTTCAAAAAAGCTTTGAGCAATATTCCGAAGACGTAGTAACAATATGAAAATAATTCATTTTTCTGACCCTCATGCGGGCGGACCGGCCGAAGATTGGATGGCGTACCTGGACAAACGCTGGGTGGGAGTTTTTAACTATCGTTTCCGCCGCCGTTTTCGTCATGACCAGCAACTACTTAAGCTCGCAGTCAACTATATTCTGGACGTTTCACCAGATGTGGCGGTTTGCACCGGTGATTTAACTTCTACCGGACAGCCTGGAGAATTTGCGCAGGCAATGCAGATTCTGAAACCTTTATACGAATCCAAAATTCCGTTATTGTTTGTTCCCGGCAACCATGATTGTTATGTTTACCGCTCAAAGTGTGTCAACGCGATGAAACAAGTCTTCGAGACAATGAATCAGGGGCGCTTGCATTTTGACGAACTGCCGGCAGTTGTAGATATTGCAGATGTACGGTTTTTGATGGTTAATGAAAGCTGGCCGTCAAACTTAATTTCTTCATGTGGCTATCTCAAAAAGAAATCACAGGATTTTATTGCCGCAGAATGCCGCAGGGACATGCATATTCCAAAAATATTAATTGGTCATTATCCGTTGCTGGAGAATCATCCCTGGTTGCGGATTCGGCACCGCCTGTGGGGACAAAATAGCACGGTGCGCTTATTGGAACAAAAAAACCTATCCGTCTCTTTAAGCGGACATGTACACAAGCCTTCTTGTCAGGTTGATGAAACCGGCCGTGGCGAATATTGCGCCGGGTCTGTCACGAGAAATGGGACTATTTCCATGATAGAATATGTTAAAGAATCTGACCTGTTTGTTTGGAATAGTATCAAATTAAAATAATTATCGCGGTATCCAGGATTTTGTTCCGCTTTTGGCTGGAGCAAGGACTGTCGCAGTTAAATATATTTCCATCATCTCTCCGGCCTCGCTGCTTTTGAAAAAATCGGGGCCGAACAGATTTGTATATTGACTGCGTTTGTTTGACACTGTGCCGCCAATGGGAATGCGGCAGCCCGGCTGAACTGTAAGTCGTGAAGAGAGGCTCTCAACCCTTATCGTCTGCCTTTTGCCATGACCGGATACACGGCTGATTTCCGGATACACTTCAACTTCAATCATTCCGTTTTCGAGCAAGCGCGGGACAGCCATCAATGCAACGCCGACCTCAACCCATTTTATGTCACTATCCAATCCATCAATTTTGGTTATGCTGTTGCCGTTAACGATAATTATATCCGGGGAGTTCTTTTGCGAGCGCAGCCACGTTGGATCTATTATGGTTTTGCCCGACCACAGTGCCGCTGGGGAACCGCTCTTTGTAACAATAAATTGTGATACATTATTGACGTTTTTGACGCGCCTGTCAGATACGGTAATTTGTTGAACATCAGGTATTTCAACACTTTTGCCATTGCGGTAAATGACAGTTCCAGCCTTTTTGGGCTTAATTTTAAACTTTGAATTATCATCTATTGCGCCACCTATCTTATCGATATCTATCCGGATATTTACCGCTTCACGGTCAGCCGATTTGATGAATTGTTCAATTTTGGCAATCGTTTCTTCCGAGTCATAAACCAACACCGAATTTTTTCTTTCTTCATAGACAAGTTTGCCGTTGTGGGAGAGCCATTCACCGCAAACTTGTTGAATAATTCGAAAATCCAGCGTCATTAACGGAATTAGACGATATTTTAACGCAGGTTCGGCGGTATCAGCACTAATAACCACTGTTTTGCGGTTATCATTCGCGGCATCGCCGGACGGGTTAATACTGTCCGCGGCACGCAGCTGCCAGACTGATAGCAATACGGTAACAATGATGATGATGTAATTAACCACAATACCACCCAACGATGGTTTATATAGTTTCACTAGCAACTTTGCGGCAAGGTTATATCGCATTGCAATTCCATTATTTACTAGATCAACCGTCGCGGATTCAACAAATAAAAAAGCCCCGCCATGATGCAGCGGGGCTTATAACACAGATTAACAAGCGCTGTTAATTGACCAGCTTGCCATATTTGTCAATATTCGCTTTGGTAATCAAAATATATCTTGAATCAAAGGCTTTCTGCGGGTCAGACGGCGGTGCATCTTCGGTGAATTTAGCATCAGGAGAGACACTTATCACTGCGGCGACCTTATCTTTCTTAATTTTTTCGCCAATGCCGCGGGTATCCATTGCGCCCAAAAGAATTAACTTCGGAGCCTTGTCTGCAGGCATAGTCCAAAGCTTCATCTTATCGCTATCGCGCGGTAAGCCGACAGTGGTTATAACAACTGTGCAACTAGCATTTTTAGCAATGGCTGCATCAAAGTCTTTTGCCACCATTGTCTCAAAAAGAGGCATAGTCATCTCGGGTACCGGCATTTTTGGCGCTCCTGCAGGTGCATTTGCAGGTGCTGGCGCTACCGGTGCCTTTGGAAGGTTGCTCGGCTCAATAGTGTCAACGGTTATATCTCCTTTGCCACCCATTCCAGCTTTAATTGCCTCAACTAAAATGCTTGTACGCGGATCTTTGGCATAATTAGTGTCAGCAATAACCAAAACTTTGGAACCAGCAAAATTCTTGTCTATGAATTGACCAAGAACATTACCTTGGGCCGCCTGGTATTGGTTTTCAATTTGAACGAATTTATCGGCGGTGTTATCGCCGAAAATGCCAGTGCGGTACATCATATAACCGCCGCAGGCTACAACAATCAGCAACAGCACTATTGCTACAGGTTGAGCGTTAGGGTTTGTTTTTTGCTTTTTAGAGCAAACTATCATTCCGATTAACGCTGCGAACATTACTAACCCAATTAGAACTAACATAAAATCCATATAATCCCCCTTGTTTAAGTTAAGGTTTGAAGTTAAGTTATTCCCCTCAAAAATAAATGCAAGTGTTTTTTAAAAAAAAGTTTAATTTTTTTTGTATTTTTCGTTGTTATAGATGAAATTTAACATAAAATGACCCATAATGGCAAAACTTGATGCGCTCAACTTATCGATGGTATCTCCATTTGTATGCCAAAATGCATTGGCATTTCCATACTCGTAATCGATAAGATTGATCACCGGGATATTTGCCTGAAAAAATGGCAGATGGTCATCAATCATTTCAACCGCACCTGCACGAATATATCCGGCATAATTCATCTGTTCCGCGACTGCAAGCGCCTGTCCCGTCCAGTACCGGTCTGTATTGGACGGAATTGCTACGCTCAATTCGGCATCGCCAATCATATCAACGATTATAGCTAATCGGCAATCTGCGCTTAATCTTGATTTGCGTAATTTTTCAACGAAGCGCCGGCTTCCCCACAATCCATCGGTTTCGGTGTAGTTGTTTATACACTCTTCGCCGTCAAAAAAAACAAATTTTAAGGTGTACGCTGGAACAATGCCTGATTTTTTGATAACCTTGATCATCTCCAGCAGCAGCGCGACTCCGGATGCTCCATCATTTGCACCTTGGAAATAAGTAACATTGTTTAGTTTTTTTGTATCGTAATGACAGGCTACAATAATGAAATTAGAACTTTTACCAATAATTTCTGCAGAAATATTCTGCATTGACAATGTTCCATCAGGGGTCAATGCGGTGAAGTTGTCGGTGGTTACTGCCGCCCCGGCGGATTGCGCTGTTTCAGCAATAAACCGTGCTTGATTATGATTGGCGATGCTGCCGGCATAACGCTGACCAAATGCCACCAGTGAATTGACAGTTTTTAAACAGTTTTCGCCAAAGCCAGTTGGAACTGGGAGATTGATTTCTTCTCGTTCACATCCTGATACAAGCAGAGCTCCGGCGATAATAATCAGTAATTGATGCCAATTTGCTTTCATTGATAGACTCTCGATTGATCTTCGGCGCCGATTTTTGCCATAAATCCTCGTCCGATATTTATACCGCCCTGCGGTTTATAACCAAAATCCATCGCCAAATTCCTAATCGTTATTGTCTA
>CAZITV010000037.1:0-16033 GCA_964542255.1 uncultured Victivallaceae bacterium | reverse complement strand
CCAGCAGTCCGTTGCGCCGATAAAGAGAAAACTGTTGAGTGGTAATGTCACGCTTGCAAATTACGAAAAACGCGGTAACTTTCAACAGTTTAAAATTTAACAGGACAAAAGCATTGAAACAGACACCCAGCTCAAGCTTAGAAATTTTACGTTACTGCGGCGACTCACTCCGCTTTGAATTGGAAACCGGATTTAGCGGCAGCGGTGCAGCATTCCTGCGCACCAATATTGGCAGCGCCGCGGTCAAACGCGAGGAGATTATCGCGCACACCGAAAAGGATGAACCAGTGCTGGCGCGCGATTGGCATGATTTGCCGATGCATCAAGTCAGGCCTGGTCATTACCGTTTATGTCTGCCGCTGCTTGAGGTAGGGTGTTTCGCAGCGAAAGCCTGGTTTCTACCGACCGGCTCAGAGAAGCCGTTATGGGTGAATGGAGAAAACACCAAGATTAAAGTTGAACCATCATTTGGGGTATGCGCCAATACGATGTACACGGCTTTTGTCCGGCAATTCGGACCGCAGCTGGAGCATCACCACGAACCACTGCTCAATCCAACGAAACTGAATGAACTTGAACGAGCGGGTTATACGGTTATTCCGCCATCGGGCACTTTCCGCGCTTTAGTGCGGCATCTGGACTTCATTGTCGGCAGTTTGCGCAGCAGAATTATTCAACTGCTGCCGATTCATCCGGAGCCGACGACTTACGGCAAAATGGGCAGTTTCGGCAGTCCTTTTGCGGCGATGGACTTTTTTGATGTGAATCCGGCGTATGCGGAATTTGATGTAAAAGCTACGCCAATGGAGCAATTTATTGAACTAATTGACGCGGTGCATGCGCGCGGCGCCAGATTGTTTATTGATATTCCGGTCAATCATACCGGCTGGGCATCGCGGGCGCAAACTGAACATCCGGAATGGTTTGTCCGGCACGAAGATGGAACCTTTGTCAGTCCGGGGGCATGGGGGGTAACTTGGGAAGACCTTTGCAAACTCAATTATAAAAATCATGAAGTACACGCGCTGATGGCGGATGTGTTTCTGTTTTGGTGCCGGCACGGTGTGGATGGTTTCCGCTGCGATGCCGGTTATATGCTGCCCTACGAAGCATGGGAATACATCGTCGCCAAAGTCCGGCGCGAGTACCCGGAAACAATATTTTTACTCGAAGGTTTAGGCGGATTAGTTTCAGTGACGGAACGGCTGCTGGTTGATGCCGGATTGAACTGGGCATATTCGGAACTTTTTCAAAATTATGACCGCAGTCAGATTGAGAGCTATTTACCGCCGGTTATCCGCAACGCCTACAGCAAGGGTCTGCAGGTGCATTTCGCTGAAACACATGACAACAGCCGCCTGGCAGCGCGCAATCCGCGTTATGCCGCGATGCGTACCGCGCTGTGTGCGCTGTTTTCGCAAAATGGCGGGTTTGGCATCACTAATGGCTTAGAGTGGTTTGCCATAGACAAAGTTGATGTCCACGGCAGCGAACCGCTGAACTGGAATGCGGAAAATAATCAAGTTGAACAGATTCGCCGCTTACAAACACTGCTCACCATACATCCGGTATTTTTTGCTGACGCCGTACTGGAGTTGATTCAAACCGGCAGCGGCAATAATTTAGCACTGCGGCGGCATTCCACCGAACACCGCCGGGAACTGCTGGTGCTGGTCAATTTGGATGAGCACAGCGCCAATACTGTCACCTGGCAGCAGCGTCGGATAGAGATACCGCAGGATGGTTTTATTGATTTACTCACCGGCGGCAAAGTTTTTTGCGAGACGAATGGCGGTGACATCAGTTGCCAGCTGCCTCCAGGACAAGTTTATTGCCTGACGGCGCGGGCTCACGACCTGGAAGAACTAAAAACGGCGCTTGACGCCAAAGCGCTGCCGGTAACCCGGGTTATTGAGCAGCGGCTGCGCCACCTCGTGCTGAAATTATTATCCATCGCGCCAAACGCGACCGTTAAAACGGATGATCACGACGAGATAAAACGGCTCATTACGCTAATGATAAAATCGCCGTTAAATGCCTGCATGGATATCTTTGCGGCAGATTTACCGCCGGTAGTAAACTGGCATGATGATGTTGACCGGTACCGGCAGGTAATGATTCCACCACAGCAGCATTTGATTGTCTGGTCAAAACACCCGTTCCGCGCGGAAATAAGAGTTGGCGCCGTCACCAAATCAGCGCTCGACAGCCTGCCGCTCAAAGACGGCAGACACTTCGCCATTGCCTCGTTCACCGAAACACCGCAGCAGCATTTATCTATGGAGCTGCGGTTTATCAGTTACGCTCCGGATAAAATCAGACGTTACGATGCGCCGCTGCTCCTGCTTGCCAATCCGGACTCGGCGGCTTTTAAAACAACCTTCTGCGGAGCTGAGACCCGGCACAAACTGCTCTATTCGCTATGCACTAACAATCTGGGCGGAATGAGTCAGACCTGCGGGGCATGGGGGGTATTGAACAGCAAATATGACGCGGTTTTGGCTGGCAACTGCAATCCGGTATTTCCGGTTGACCGTCAAGTGATGTTTACCCGCTGCCGCGGCTGGCTGGTATACCGCGACTACTCCCATGAAATTAATCCGGCGTGCACCAAACAATTTTCCACCGGCTTCGATAATCAGTCGCAGTGGCATTTCTCCATTCCGGTTGGTCAGGGTAAAACCATTGAACTGCAAATAACATTAAAAATGGCGGCAGAGAACAACTCAGTGCAATTCATTTTTCACCGGCTTCCAGCCGCCGATGACGGCATCACCGCGCTGGACGATAAAGAGCAGATAACAATTATTTTACGCCCGGACATCGAAGACCGCAGCTGCCACGAACTCACCAAAGCAATCACCGGCGCGGAAAATGCCTTCCGTGCCGCGGTTGTCAGCCGGCACGATGGTTTCGACTTTAATCCTTCGGGGAAACGCAATTTGGCATTAACCACATCCAAAGGGGAGTTTGTCCAGGAGCAGGAATGGCGCTACATGGAATTTTTGCCACTGGAGTCAGAACGCGGGATGGAGTGCCATACTGATTTGTTTAGTCCCGGATATTTTAGTGCGCGCCTCGCCGGTAACGATAAATTTGTACTGGGCGCCGCCATCAATGGTCCGGTAAATCTCAATTTGGAAAAGATTGCGCCAATACCGGAAATAATCGCGCCGCAAACAGTATTGCGCAATGCTATCCGCCATTTTATCGTTAAACGCGATGAATTCAAAACGGTGATTGCCGGCTATCCGTGGTTTTTGGATTGGGGCCGTGACACTTTTATCTGCCTGCGCGGAATGATTGCCGCCGGCTTTATGGATGAAGTTAAAGATATTATCTGCCAATTTGCTAAATTTGAGCGCTTCGGAACTTTGCCGAATATGATTCGCGGCAATGATGATTCCAACCGGGATACCAGCGATGCGCCGTTATGGTTTATTGTCGCAACTGCGGATTACGTCAGCCGCGCCGGAAAAGATATTCTCAGCGCAAAATGCGGCAGCCGCACACTGCTCCAGGCACTGGAATCTATAGTCAAACATTATTCCAGCGGTACTCCGAACGGTATCATTATGGACAAAAATAGCGGATTGATTTTTAGTCCGTCGCATTACACTTGGATGGACACAAATTTTCCTGCCGGCTCGCCCCGCGAAGGCTACCCCATCGAAATTCAGGCGCTGTGGTTCGCCGCACTCCGCTTTATGGGCAAAATCACCGCCAATCACGAATGGATCGAACTGGCAAAACAGGTAAAGACAAGCACACACAAACTCTTCTATCTCAATCATCTAAAACGACTAAGCGACTGTCTCCACGCCAAACCAGGCGTTCCCGCCCAAAACGCCATTCCAGATGACGCCTGCCGCTGCAATCAGCTCTTTGCCGTTACCCTCGGATTAATTACCGATACCAAATCGATGATTGAAATCTTGACCGATTGCGAACAACTGCTGATTCCGGGCGGAATCCGCTCGCTCGCTGCACTGCCGGTAACCTACCCGCTGCCGGTTTATTTCAACAACACACTGCTCAATGATCCGGTTCACCCATATTGGGGACATTACCGCGGCGATGAAGATACCCGCCGCAAACCAGCTTATCATAACGGCACCGCCTGGTCATGGCCTTTCCCCGCATACTGCGAAGCCTTGTTCCTCGCCGGCGGCGAACCCTGCCGTGAACGCGCCGCCGCGATTCTTATGTCGGCGACCGAACAGCTCAGTTGCGGTGTGCCTGGTCACACTCCGGAGATAATGGATGGAGATTATCCGCATCAGTGGCGCGGCTGCGGCGCACAAGCCTGGGGCGCCACCGAACTCTTCCGGGTTTGTCAAATATTGTTAAAAACAACAAATTAAGTAGGTGAATGGTGAAGATTTTTGAAGTGATTAATGAGTTTGAGCTGGGCGATATGCGCGGCATTCTATTCAAAGACGGCGAAACCGTCTCATTTACAGTTATTCCGGCGGCGATGGCAGATAAAATCGCCGAACACCGGCGGAAGTTGAATGATTTGCCGTCATGCCGGGATATTTGTCAGGCGCTCAAATTTGACATTCCGGCACTGCATAACGAGTCTATGGCACAGCTAAAAATTGCCGGTGATGGTTATGCTGGCGGATTCTCAGCCGGAACCACACTGCGCAACAGCCAAAGCTGCGAAAAAATGAAATTTAAAGCGTTCCGCGAGAACTCACCGGGTAATTTTACGGTAACATTTGAAGATGAGGCGCGGGGGCTGGGGCTGGAACAAAATTTTGTTTACCAGTCCGGTCAGACATTTTTCACCATTACGACGACGCTATGCAACCGCGGCAGTGAAGCATTTGTGCTGGATATGCTGTACAGTTTTTCGTTAGGCTGTCTGTCGCCGTTTCAGGCTGAAGACGGGGCGGAAAAATATAAAGTGCACCGTTGGCTCTCCAACTGGAGCCATGAAGGCCGGATTGAATCGAAATTTATTGAAGAACACAATCTTGAGGTATCTTGGGCGGGATTTGGCGAGCGGTCGCTGCGTTTTGGTCAACAGGGCAGTATGGTCACCAAGGGCTTTTTCCCGATGCTGGCGTTTGAGGATTGCGAACACAATGTGGTCTGGGGGGTTGAACTTGAGGCGCTGGGCTCCTGGCAGTTGGAATTGTCGCGGCAGAAAGACTTTTTCAATATTTCCGGCGGTATGGTTGACCGTGAATATGGACAATGGCGCAAAACGCTGGCGCCGGGAGAAAAAATCACCACGATGACTGCGGCAGTCAGCTGCGTCAACGGTTCTCTGGATGAACTATTGTCGCGTTTATGCAGTTTTCAAACACAGCCGCGTGCACACAAACCGGAATCCGAGCAATCGCTCCCGGTGATATTCAATGACTGGTGTTCTTCGTGGGGGCGCCCGGTAGAAGCCAAACTGACCCCGATATTAGAACGTTTACAGGGCTGCGGAGTAACCTATTTTGTGCTTGATGCCGGCTGGTTCAATGATGCTGATAACGGATTCACCAAAATAGGCGACTGGAATATTCCTATCGCCAATTATCCGAACGGTTTAAGAGCGTTTACGGACAAAATACGGAGTTACGGTTTCCTGCCCGGCGTGTGGTTTGAATTTGAAATTGCTACCACTGATTCAATTTTTTACCATGAACACCCTGATTGGCTGCTGCATCTCGATGGCAAAGTACTGCTTTCCGGCAACCGCGTTTTCCTCGATTTCCGTAAACCCGAGGTCATTGACTATCTGGACAATAAACTGATAAAAATGCTCAAAGATAATAACTTTTCGTATCTGAAAGTTGACTACAACGCCCCGACAGGAGCCATCTGCGACGGCAATACCTACAAGGCAGAAGCTCTGCGCGAGTATCAAAACGCAGTAGAAAAATATTTTCTGCACTTGCGTCAGGAATTGCCTGAACTGGTTGTGGAAATCTGTTCCAGTGGCGGTCACCGGCTTTCACCAGGCTGGATGCGCATCGGCGATATGGGCAGCTTTTCCGATGCCCACGAAGGCATCGAAATCCCGATTATTGCCGCCAATACCGCGCAGTTGATTCCGATGACACACAATCAGGTTTGGGCAGTACTGCGCACAAACGACTCGGAAAAACGCTTATATTATTCGCTCAGCGCCGGATTTATGGGAAGATTTTGTCTCTCCGGTGACATTGCCGTGCTGCCGTCAGCGAGTTTCGACATTATGTCTGAAGCGGTTAAATTTTACCATTCAATTTCTGCGATATTCAAGTCTGCCGGAGTCAATCACATTGACCGCAGGTTAAACAGCCACTCCTATCTTCACGCCAAGGGCGGCCAGATTTTTACCAGAACATCCGGTGACGACAAAAAGATGGTGGTAATAGCACATACCTTTGCCGAATCCAGCAAAGAAATGACGCTGGAATTGAGTGGCAGTTGGCAAATCAAGCAAATGTTCAAGCAGGACTGCATCAACGTTTCCATAAACGGCAGCACTCTTATAATCAGCAATTTGAGCGATTTCTGCGGACTCTGCATCGAACTAACCGCAAAATAAGCAAAGTCAGCCTGTTGTGACAGCAGGCTGACAGATTGTTTTACGGGATATCGTAGCCGTTGGTTTTCAGTCGGAGGCGGAGGTCTTCTTTATCGACTGCTTTAAGCATGGCTTCGCTGATTTCGACATCGCCTTTTTCAATCCAATCAAAGATATGCGAGTTCAGCATTTGCATTCCGGACTTTTGACCGGTCTGCATCACCGACGGGATTTGATGAATTTTGTTTTCGCGAATCAAATTAGCGAGGGCAGAATTGCCAATCAGAATTTCGAGCGCGGCGACACGGCCGCCGCCATTTTTTTTGAGCAGAGTTTGCGCCACAACACCCTTGAGTGATTCAGAGAGCATCATTCTGATTTGTGACTGCCGGTCAGCCGGAAACTGGTCAATGATGCGGCTGACTGTGCTTGGGGCAGTAGTGGTATGAAGCGTGCCAAAGACCAAGTGACCGGTCTCGGCGGTTTCGATGGCGATTTCGATAGTTTCCAGGTCGCGCATTTCACCGATTAGCACGATATCGGGGTCTTCACGCAGCGCGGCGCGCAGCGCAGGTTTAAAGCCTTCAGTATGACGGTGGATTTCGCGGTGATTAATCAGGCAGCTTTTGTTCTGATGGACAAATTCGACCGGGTCTTCAATGGTGATAATGTGTTCATTGCGGGTTTCGTTGATATAGTCAATCATCGCCGCCAGGGTGGTGGACTTGCCGCTGCCGGTTGGACCAGTTACCAAAACCAGCCCCTTGCTCAGCTTACATAACTCCCGCACGGAATCAGGCAGCGCCAACTCATCAAATGAACGTATTTTTGCCGGAATTAGGCGAAAAACGGCACCAACGCCATTTAAATCCATAAAAACATTTACCCGGAACCGGCCGAGTCCGGAGATTTCATAGGCAAAGTCGGTGTCGTGGGTGGTGCCGAACTGCAGTTTGTTGCGTTCCGGCATAATTTCCTCAAGCAAACCTTGAATATCGTCAGAGGATAGCGCCTGGCTTTCGGTACGGACAATGCTGCCGTCGATGCGGTAAATGGCGGGGTTGCCGCTGCCCAAGTGCAAGTCAGAGGCACGCTCTGTTACCATAAATTCCAAAAAAACATCTATTCCTGCCATGATAAATTCTCCTCTTAATTAGTTTCTTTTGGAGCAGCAGTCTGCCGGGACAAGAAAGAGATTTCGGCGATGGCATGAAATGGAACAATCACGATGCGTTCGTCTTCAGTTTTCAACATCATTTCTGTGCCGGTTTCATTCATATCCGCTTTAATTAGTTGACCACTGACATTTTTGCCGTTCATAAGTTCTAGCGTAACGCCAGTGTGGTCGGCGATGAGCTGGTGATAGTTGAGTTTGACGGCGCCGCTGATTTCGAGTCCCCAGCCTATTGCCTGCCGGTACTGTTCCGTGGTAGTCTGCAATCTTGCCCCGACAACTTTGAGCAGGTTCAAATGCAGTTTGCTGCTAAGCAACGGGTTGGACTCGGTGAGTTTGACAAAAGCGTCGCGTTCCAAAGAGAGCAGCAGTGTGTCAATTACGGCAACTGCGGTGGCGGTACGCGATTCACCGGAAAGCACGGATAGTTCGCCAAATACTCCGCCGCGCTGGAGCGTAAGCATTGTGCGTTCAACATCCGCCAAGATTTTTTTTACAATTTTGACTTTGCCGCTGATAATAATTTGAAGACTACCGCCGGGGTCGCCTTCTTTAAAGATAATCTCACCGGATTTTTTTTCTATCCGCGTTGAAACCGAATCCAAGAATTTGATTTCGTCGCTGTTCAAACCCTTAAGGATTGGAATATCACTGCCTAAGTCCCCAATCTCTGCACTCATAAATGCACCCCATGTCGCATGTTGTGTACTCTTGTAACAATCTATAGAAAAAATACTTTTAAAACCAATTCTTCAATATAAACCACAATAGTCAATAGTCAACAAGCGCACGCGGCGGCAAGGAAAAAAAATAGGGGTACCATCTTAATGATACCCCATATCAGTCAGGCTAATGACATCAGGTTATATTATTAACCAATGATGAGCAGACCGGCAACCATAACGAAAATCGCCACAGTTTCAACAATACCGATAACCATCAAATAGTTAGCAAAGCCTTTGCCAGTTTCACCGAAGGCATCGCAGGCGCTGGCGCCGCATTTACCCTGGAACCAGGCGGAAAATCCGATGACGAAACCGGCGGTGCAGCCGACGAGGAGGAACAGCGGCCACATTTGCGGTGCGGCAACGGCTTTAGTTTTCATAACCATCATCAGAATCAATCCGTAGATGGTCTGCGCCAGCGGTGCGCCGGCAAAAGCCAGCATCAGGAACTGTGCCGGTTTGTTTTGCAGATAGCTTTTTTTCCATGCGCCGATAGCGGCGTTACCTGTGGCGCACGCGCCGAGGACTGAACCGATTGCGGCAAACCCGATGGCGGCATAGCAGCCGACCGTCGCCAATGATTTTGATAATTCCGGATCCATGATAGCTCCTTTCAAGATGTAATCATGTTATGGTTTCTTGTTTTGGTAAATTCTTTTTAAAGGGTTTAAATTGGAGTCCGCTCCATTTTACTGCAGCGTGACTTGAAAATTCCAGGGTATTGAGCCGGACGCCGTGGACCAGCACGCCAAGCAGCGCTAAAACGATATTGAGCAGATGTCCGGCAACGATGGTTGGCACTGCCAGCAAAATCAACCACGGTGAGGTTTTGATGAGATTGATACCCATTTCATTGAAGTTCACCGCGATATAATATCCCGCTACGCTGACGGCGAATAGACGGATATAGGAGAGCGTATCCACGAACGAGCTGAGTGTTTCCAACGGGAAGCTGAATACTTCCGCGGGTTCGTGCCAATGAATAAAAAAGGCCAGAATCAGCGGGAAGCCGACGCCGTACAGATAAAACATTGCTGTTGGGAACGGTATTTCCGGGTAGATAATCAGGATGGTTGCCAGCAGGAAATTGCCCCACAGGACGAAAACCCAGCCTAGATGCCCCAGCACATTTTTAATTGTGGGCTTTTTAAGCATCTGCAAACCGTGTCCCACGCTGAGATGAATAGCGGCAATGATAAAGCAGACCAGTTCGGTATGCTTATTTTTCAGCTCCGGATTGTGCGGTTCGCTCAGCCATTCAATGCCGCCATATTCAATGCCGCACCAGGAACCGCACATCGCGCCCCAGACAATAGTGACAGTACTGAGAAATAAAAACAAGTTTATTGGCAAACGAAATTGCTCCTGACGGAACTTGAATTTCAAAAACAATCCTATGATTAAGAACAGCACGCCGTAACCTGCATCAGTAAAAATAATGCCGAAGAATAACGAGAAGAAGATCAGGAAGCAGACACTAACTTCAACTTCATTGTACCCGGTTGTTAGTCCGAGGAATTTGAATAACGGCTGAATCATGCGGAATTTTGGTGACAGCTCGATGAGTGTTGGCACCGGGTCAGTTGCGGCGGGTTTATTGATGAGCAGTCCCCAGCCGTATCTATCGGCGGCATCTCTGAGTTTTTGTTCATCGCGAGCCGGGATAAAACCGCTGATATAGGCGAGCTTATCATGGCTCGACATATTGTCACGGGTAGTTAGAAATTCAACTGCTTCGGTGGTTTCTGCGAAATATTGTTCCAAAATGTGTTTATTGCTGACCATGCGCATAATTCTGGCATCAACCGTATTCAGCCTGGATTGACACTCCAGCTCGTTTTCCCGCAACTTGCTTAAATCGCTGAGTTCCGGAAATGTAACCAGCGGCAATGCGGCACAATCAAGCGCATGATCGGAGATTAAAATAAAGTGCGCGTTATGTTTATCACCGGCAATAACTTCACATACGCAATTATAGCGCTGCTTCAGTTCATTCATCATTGAGACCGCGCTGAAGCATGGATAAACGAACACGCCGTCATTTTCCAGGGCGTGCATTGTTCCTATTGAAAATTGTCCCCATGGTTCAACCACTGCGATATCATGCTGGAGACTTGAAAGGTGCTTATTTAAATTATGCTGTTCGTCAATCAGCGCCAAAACTTCCCGGTGCATATCATGCCCTGAAATTGCCAGCGCTCCGGTGCTATATGACTGCGGCAGCTTAATATTGCTGAGAAAATTAATACCGCGCTGAATTGCGCACCAATTGTCCATAATTCCCAGCAACTCCGGGGTTACGGAGTGACTTTCCGGCTGCATATGCATCACGCCAAGCTCGCGGAGATTGGTCAGAACGTTTTCGCGTTCAGTTTCCAGGCAGACCAGCGTTACTTTTTTCATTGGGACGATCATGCGCACGCCTCCAAAGTTTTGCGTTTAGCGATTTTGGCTCTGGCGACGCCGGCGGTATCGGCATTGCCCAGCGCAATCCGGATAGTGCGGATATTTTCTTTGCAGCCGGGTATTTTGACTTTTTCGAACAGGTTGACGCGCTGAGTGGTAGTACGCAGTTCTCGCGATAAAATCTGGTACTGCTCTTCAATAATTTTTGAAGTTTCGATTAGACGGATGTACTCTTTGACCGTCTCCACGGCATCGTCAATCCACGGGTCTTCCATAAATAAATCATATTCGCCCACGGCAAATTTGATATCTTTGAAGACGGGTATTTCAATACCGGCGATATTGACATGACCGCGTTCAACCGCCACAACCTTGATCAGACCGGAAAGCAATTGCACCGCGTGTTCTTCGCTGAACAGCTGCACCCAGGTGGCCAGGGCAATTTTTATCTTCTGCATTCCCATTCTGACAGTGTCCAGGCGCTCCTGACTCTTGCGGATTTCCATTTGCTGCTGTTGTTTTTTTAATTGCAGCATTGGCAGGAACCGCTTGAACTGCTTCAAGGCGTCCTGTTGCGCTTTTAGAGAATTTTTGGTTAATTTAAGCTTTGCCATAATGACTTCCGGCGATTAATTTGGCCAATACTCGTTTAAGATACTCATTCTAATACCGGTCTCGTTTTTATCAAAGCACTCCGCCAAAGTTTTCCAGCCTAAATCGAGCGCATCTTCCAATGCGATATTCATTGATAAATCCATCATCCGCTGTTCAAACAACACTCCGTATTTCAAGAGTTTATTGTCCCAGGCGCTCATTGAAAATCCCATGGACTGCTTTTCCAAAGTCTCTTTATAGTCGGCATAGAAACGAATCATCGTATCCATAATCGCCCGGTGGTCAGAACGGGTAGTGGCGTTGACCTGCTGCTTTAAGCGGCTCAAAGAACCGAACGGCTCAATATGTCCATGGCGCAGATAGAACTGACCCTCAGTAATATAACCGGTATTATCCGGAATCGGGTGGGTTACGTCATCGCCGGGCATGGTGGTGGTCGTGAGAATCGTAATAGAACCGGCGCCATCAAAGTCCACGGCTTTCTCATAACGTGACGCCAACTGACTGTACAGGTCGCCGGGATAGCCGCGGTTTGACGGAATCTGTTCCATCGTAATCGCGATTTCTTTCATCGCGTCAGAGAAGTTGGTCATATCGGTCAACAGTACCAGAACGCGTTTTTTCTGCAGTGCGTAGGCTTCTGCGACGGCCAGCGCCATATCCGGCACCAGCAGACATTCCACTACCGGGTCGGCAGCCGTATGGATGAACATAATCGTGCGCGGCAGTGCGCCGTGCTCATCCAGGGTATTACGGAAAAAGAGGTAATCGTCATATTTGAGTCCCATTCCGCCGAGGATGATGACATCAACTTCGGCCTGCATCGCGATACGCGCCATCAATAGATTGTAGGGTTCGCCGGCAACGGAGAAAATTGGAATTTTCTGTGATTCGACGAGTGAGTTGAATACGTCAATCATCGGGATGCCGGTACGAATCATTTTTTTCGGGATAATTCTTTTGGCCGGATTAACTGACGGACCGCCGATTTCAATCATTTTATCAGTGACTGGCGGGCGGTTATCGCGCGGAACACCGCGGCCGTTGAAAATTCTGCCGAGCATTTCGTCGGAGGCCGACACCTGCATTTCTCTGCCGAGGAAACGCACCTGGTCATTGGTGCTGACGCCGCGGCTGCCGGCGAATACCTGCAGGAAGACTTTTTTATCTTGGAGACGGATAACCTGCGCGAGGGAAACGCCTCTGGCGCTGGTGACTTCGGCGAGTTCGTTATAGCCGACATCATCAGCCTCGACGGTGATAACGTTACCGGCGATTTGAATAATCCGGTGATAAACTTTACGCATTACTCTGCTCCTTCACTTTATCATCAATGGCAGTTAGGATACGTTTGAATTCTTCAGAATCCAGTGCGGTGTAATTCAAGTCAATAAAGAGCTGGCGCAAATCCATAAAATAGCTGCGTGCCTCGTCTTTATTGGTAATTTTGAAACTCGTCTCCAAAATCCCCACCACCAGTTTAAAAACAAAATTCTGACGCTTTTCATCGGTCGCACCATCAGTGCTGTCAAAGGTGTTCTGCTGGAGATATACATAATCCAGAAATTCGCTCTTCAAATAAAGCATAAAATCGTCAATATGCGTGCCTTCTTCACCAACAACCTTCATCATCTGATTGACTTCATTGCCGCGGCGCAGGACGGAACGCGCCTTTTCAACCATCTTTTTATCCACAATACTCTGGTAATGACTCCAGCTGTCCAGCGGATGAATGGCCGGAAAACGCCGGGCATCGGAACGCTCACGCGACAACCCTAAAAACGCCCCCACAACCTTCAGCGTCGCCTGAGTAACCGGCTCTTCAAAGTTACCGCCGGCGGGACTGACTGAACCGCCAATCGTTACCGAACCCAGTGAGGAATCGTTAAGTTTTACTAAACCGGCACGTTCGTAGAAACTGGCAATCAGCGACTCCAGATAGGCCGGGAATGCTTCTTCACCAGGAATTTCTTCCAGACGTCCGGACATTTCACGCAGCGCCTGAGCCCAGCGTGAAGTAGAGTCCGCCAGCAGCAGGCAGTTTAAGCCCATCTGGCGGTAATATTCGGCAATAGTCACCGCGGTATAGACTGACGCCTCGCGCGCTGCCACCGGCATAGAACTGGTATTACAGATAATGATGGAACGGTCCATCAGCGTACGGCCGGTACGCGGGTCTTCAAGGTGCGGAAACTCGCGCAGAATTTCAACCACTTCACCGGCGCGCTCGCCGCAGGCGGCGATAATCACGATGTCGGCCTGAGCGTGCTGACTCAGCGCGTGCTGCAGTACGGTTTTGCCGGCGCCGAATGGTCCCGGGGTGCAGAATGTTCCGCCGACAGCAACCGGGAAGAATGTATCGATAATGCGCTGCTGAGTGATCAGCGTTGTGCTGGGGAGTAATTTTTCTTTGTATGCAGTGATGGGGATTTTGATTGGCCAGCGCTGTACCATTGTGACATCTTTAACTTCGTCTTTGGCATTTTTTACTTTGGCGATGCAGTCGGCGATGCGGTGTTTGCCCGGTGCCTGGATTTCGATGACCGTCCATTCGCCATGGCAGGAGAACGGCAGCATTGCATAGTGTTTAAAGATACCCTCCATGACATATCCGACTTTATCGCCGGCGCTGAGACTGTCGCCGATTTTTGCCATCGGGGTGAATTCCCATTCACGCTGATAATCCAGCGCGGGCAGATAGAGTCCGCGTTTCAGGAAGAATCCGGATTGTTCAGCTAACTCATCGAGCGGATTCTGCAATCCGTCATAAACATTGCTCAATAAGCCTGGTCCGAGTTCAACGCTCAACAACTCTCCGGTGAATTCGACTTTGTCGCCGACCCGCAAACCATTTGCATTTTCAAACACCTGCAAATCGGCGCGGTTGCCGCGCACGCGGATGACTTCGCTTTTCAGCCGTTCATCACCAATAATGGCATAGGCAACTTCGTTTTGAGTAACGTGCTGATCAAATTCTACTGTCAGCATATTGCCGTTAACGCCAACAATTCGACCTGTTCCGGCGTCTTGCATTTAAATGTTCTCCTGTATTGAAATATACAATATTAATTGTTAATTATTAAGTTGCGGTTGGCGGTTCCGAGGGGGTCACCGCACTGATAATCCGGTCAAAATTCTGATAACCGGCTTCGACATTGCGCAGCCGCCATTTTTCCTGCAGTAACAGTTTAAATTTATAGAGATACAACCGGTTCAAGTCAAAATAGTGACCAAACTCAAGTTCTTCAATTCTTTTCCAGCGGATGCCATCCAGAGCTTGTTCCCGCGCCGCCGGATTTTTGTGATTATAGATTTCAGCAACGTTTAGTTTGTTTTCCTGACTGGGCTGGCATTGGCTGCGGTGCGCGGCCTTATCCTGGCTGCGTTTTTCCGCCATCGAGTGGCGCAATTCCGCATCCCATTCCCGCCATGTCAGTGCGGTTGAATGTTTCGGGAAAACGATTTTTCCATCAGGCCGCAGCGTTAGCGCTTCTAAGCGCGCTAAATCTTTGCTGTTCAAATGGTGCCGGCACAGTTCCATAAACTGCGCCAAAGTAATCCCTGAGGATTCGCCCCAGCGCAGCGACGGCAGTGAACTAATCAAATAATAATACTGTTCCATATTCAAAAATCCCTGCAGGGACACCCGCATCAATCAGTAATCAAACACCTTTGACCATTTCCGCCAAACGCGGTCCAACATAAGCACAAATAATGTCGGCAACCGCATCATCAGTAAAATCAAAAAACAGGTCGCCATTGTTAAATCCCACTTTAAGTCCGGCGCTGATGCCTTTTTCGGCCAGCACTTGCGGATTCAGTTGTAAATCCGCGGCAATGCCGCCGCGCAGCGCTGCGTCCAATTCGGCTTTATCCTTCTCCGCAACCAGTGCTTCCAATGCTGTCACTTTGCCGTTACTCTGCTGATACTTTTCTGCCATCTGCTTGATGATACTTGCCATTAATTCGGGGCTCATCGCTTTGCCGACACAATCTTTAACGACGCTGCTCAAGCGGTTTTGCAGTTCCTGACGCAGTTTCAGTACGATATCGCGTCCGGCCTGTGATACAGCCGCGCAACCGCGTTTTTCATCATTCGCGGCAACTGTCTGAGCATTTTTTACTATTTCAGCTGCTTCGTCTTTAGCTGTTTGAATAATTTTACCGGCTTCATCTTTAGCCGCTTGAATAATGATAATTTTTTCAGCATCGGCTTTATCAATGCCATCTTGCTTTATTTTGTTCAACAAACCTTGGAGTTCTTCTGCCATAACCGCTGTCTCCTGTTTTGTTTTGGGGCAACTTTAGTTCTGGTGAACCGCGCTGACACCCAAAATTATTATATTATATCTTAATTTTTCGTTACATAATTAGATTAGAAACATAAAAATACGTAATGCAAATAAGGTAGCTCAAAAAAACCAAAATGCAAGATAATAATTGCCCTAAAATAGACAAGCTTTGCTATTTTTTATCATTTGCGAAAAGAAGGGGAAATCGGCTGAGACGGGCGGATGGGAAAGATATTTCGTGAAACGGGAGGTTAAAGCTAAGACAGGTTTACCACAGAGATTTACCCGCCTGTGGAGGGACACAGAG
>CAZITV010000036.1:0-16267 GCA_964542255.1 uncultured Victivallaceae bacterium | reverse complement strand
GAGAATAATCTTTTACATTAAAACAATATCACAGGATTGATTTTTTCAACTTAAACACTATCTTAAATATATTGTTTCAGAAATTGTCTTTGGGATGGTTTCTGCAGATTATACTGGTAGCTTTATGATTTTGAATAACAATACGATGTGTTACTGCCCATATAATGAGGCAACAGTGGTACAAGTATTGATGTCCTTAACATAAAATTCTACGGTATGCAGATACTTTGGCAATGACTATTATGCATGTAAACAACTCTTTTTTTATGTTTTTATTCAGTCAAAACTCTAATTTATCAGGGAGTCACAACAATGGAAATACGCGGTGTTTATACTGCTTTGGTAACGCCTTTTAATCATGGCAAAGTTGATTATAAAATATTTGCTGAACTAGTGAATATGCAAATTGATGCAGGTGTAGCGGGAATTGTTCCAGTTGGCACTACCGGTGAATCGCCTACCTTGTCAAATGCCGAGCATTTAAAAGTTATTGAAACCGCCATACAAGTGGCAAACGGCAGATGCCAAGTTATTGCCGGCACCGGGGCAAATTCTACTGAAGAAGCAATTGAGCTAACAATTCATGCCAAAAAAGCTGGCGCTGATGCATCATTACAAGTTACGCCATACTACAATAAACCAACACCAGAAGGACTATATCGCCACTTTTCTACAGTAGCGGAACGTTCTGGACTTCCGATAGTTCTATATAATGTTCCTGGCCGCTGTGGAGTGCCTATCCCTGTAGAAACGATTGCTCGTTTGAGCAGCAACCCGCTTATGATTGCTGTCAAAGAAGCGGGCGGCAGTGTCGAAAGAGTCTCCGCCATCAGAGATTTATGCAACATCAGTATTCTCAGCGGCGATGATGTGCTGACGATTCCGATGATGTCGGTTGGCGCAGTGGGCATTATAAGTGTCGCATCTAATATTATCCCGGCGGAATTAAAAGCTATGGTTGATGCATTTTTTGCGGGCAACTTGGCTAGAGCACTTGAATTACATCAAAAATACTATTGTCTCTTCCGAGACTTATTTGTAGAAACCAATCCGCTTCCAATTAAGACTGCCATGGCATTAAAAGGCATCATTCAAGAAGAATTCCGGTTGCCGCTATGTGAAATGACTCCAGGAGCAAAAGATAAATTAATCGCAGCGATGAAAAAGTGCGGAATTTTATAATTTTCATTTTGTTTATCTGATACAGTTTTGCAATCATTATACTGAGTAGCAATCTAAAAGTTAGCAAAGACGAGAAAACGCAAAAATCGCAAAAGAGTTTTGAAATTAGCTTTTGGGTTTAAATATTGCCGGTATAAGCGCAGAATCCACGTGAATCAGCATATTTTTTTAGTTCAAGTATTGTCGAACTAGATGTAGCAGGAATAGCACATTTGTAGGCGGGATGATATGCAGAGAAATGCAGAGGAACGCTTTTGTCCAAATTATTTTCCACCCAATTAAGCCACTCTTCAATCATTTCCATACTATCATTTTCATCTGGAATTATTAAAGTAGTAATTTCAATATGCTTCCCTAATGCGTATAAATATTTGATGCTTTCCAAAATATTCGCCAGATGTGATGAAGTCATCCTTGAGTAAAACGATTCCGAAAACCCTTTCATATCAATATTAGCTGCATCAATTAATGGATATAGTTCCGATGCAGGAAGATGTTCAATGTAGCCATTTGAAACAAGCACTAAAGGCAATCCGGCAGATTTTGCTAATTTTGCAACATCAACTGCATATTCAGCAAATACAGTTGGTTCGTTATAGGTGAATGAAATTGAATCTGCCTTATAGCGTAATGCATTTTGGACGACAACGTCAGGTGGAACATAATTGACTAAGTCCTGCGGACGGTAGTGACCGCGTGACAATGAATCGTTTTGACAAAAAACGCAATTGAGATTGCACCCGAACGTTCCGAAAGAAAAAGTTTTAGTGCCAGGCATGAAATTTGCTAATGGTTTTTTTTCAATAGGATCAATATTAACTGAAACCGGACGGCCATAAGTGTATGAAACCAGCGTGCCGTCACGGTTTTCCCGGACGGCACAAAAACCGAATTTCCCTGAATCAATGACGCAGCGGCGCGGGCACAATAAACATCTTACTTGATTTGCACTGGTGACTTGCCACCAACGCGCAGTCTGCAGCCGCATTGATTCAAAAGTCATAATTATCCCATGCTGATTAGCTGAATAAGGTCACTATAGTCAGCTGTTTTCAGTCTCAAAGCAATTCATAAAATCAATCAAACGTTCGACACCGGCAAGTGGCATTGCATTATAGATACTGGCACGTACGCCACCAACCGACCGATGCCCTTTAAGTCCAATCATACCAGCTTTACTTGCCTGCTTAATAAATTTTTCTTCAAGTTCTTCGCTCGGAAGGCGGAACACAATGTTCATCTTGGAGCGGCTGCCAGGCTGTACTGGGTTTCTGTAAAAACTGCTGCGGTCGAGCAATTCATATAATGCTTCAGATTTAGAATCATTTATCTCTTCGATGACCTCTAAACCGCCAACAGATTTCATCCACTCTGTAACTAAACCAAGCATATAAATCGCAAAAGTAGGCGGGGTGTTATAGAGAGATTTATTTTCAATATAGGTGCTATACTTAAGCATTGTGGCAATATTGTCAGGAGCTTTAGCGGCCAAGTCTTTACGGATGATAACCAGCGCTAAACCGCTCGGACCTAGATTTTTTTGTGCACCGGCATAAATTAAGCCAAATTGATTTACATCTACAACTCTTGACATAATATCTGAAGACATATCAGCAAAAATCGGCACCTGTTCGCTTTCCGGGAAAGAGTGGTATTGGGTGCCATAAATGGTATTATTGCTGGTTATATGTAAATATGCCGCGTCGTTCGAAGTCTTCCAATGACGCACTTCAGGAATACGGTCATAATTGGTTTCTTTACTGGAACAGCAAACGTTAATTTGACCAAACTTTTTGCCTTCTTTAATTGCTGCTGAAGCCCAGGTGCCGGTGTCAGCATAATCTGCGACCTTTCCAGCGGGCAGCAAGTTCATTGGAATCATTGCGAATTGAAGACTCGCGCCACCTTGAATGAAACACAACTCGTAATCAGAACTAATGTTCATCAGCTCACGAATATTACTTTCAGCTTTTTCAATTACTTCTGTAAATTCTTTACCGCGGTGAGATAATTCTAAAATACCGCACCCGGAACCTTTGTAATCGCAAAATTCCGCTTGTGCCTTACGCATAACTTCTTCCGGTAAAATAGCCGGACCAGCATTAAAATTGTAGACTTTCATTTGTAACACCATTGTTATATTGCTTAAAAAGTAAATGTCGACCATCTCAAATACAAGATTAAGATAGTGTTCAACTTAAAAAAATCAATATCAAATTTCGGTTATATTTAGAATGTTTTTTGAAATTGTGAGTTGATTATTTTAAAATTTAAGAATTCAGTTATGTATTTTGAAATTATTTCAGCAAAAACTACGGTAACGCCTTACAAAAAAACACTCAAGTTTTTGGTGAAGACTGCATCACAAGATTTTTACCGTAAGTTTCTCGGCTGTATGCGCCAATAATCGTTGCAAAAACTGTCAACAGCAATAATACAGTAAACAGCGTTAGATAAGCTGAGGCTGGATAAACAGCAATATGGTCAGCAGTAATTGTCGCACTAAATAGATCCAGAATCTTTCCAATGAAAAAGGTCACCAATGCAACCCCCAAATAAGCAGAAGTATTTAGTAACCCCACAGAAGCACCAACATTATTCGGGTCATTGGTTTCCTTAATCATACTGACCATTACCGGGCCGGCGCCTGAAGCAACTGCCAGGATGATGTATGTGACTAAAAACCAATTCAGCGGTGCTATAAAAATAATACCAACAATCAACATTATTAAGGCAATAATTGTTCCAAAACAATTAGTAAGCAGAAAAAGTTTCCGTCTATTGCCCAGCAATTTACAGATAAAGCCGGCACACAATATTGAACTTATCGCACAGCATATCATAATAAAAGTAACTGCTGAAGATTGCAATGTAGTTACTCCGCAGAAATCACTCAAAAATTTTGGACCTATCGTTGCTTGAATACTAAAATAGACCGAAAAGCAAACGGCACAACAAATCAGGATTGGGTAATTTAGTCTATTGGTGAAAAAAATAAAAAAACCTTTTAAGAACGTACGATTACTGCGTCGTTCTTCATGAACAGCTTGACGTTTAGCAAAAAAACAGAGCAATAATACAGTTAATGCGGTCAGAATACCTACTAAAACACAAGATTTTCGCCAGCCTATAGACTCTACCATAAGTCGAAAAGGTTTAGTCCCCAGCAGTCCGCCTGAGTAACCAATAGCGGTAAAAATGCCAAGACATATAGTAAACAGTTGTCCCTTAAAATATCTATCAGTCTCCTTTACAACACACAAATACATCACGCTGGAGCCAAGACCAACAAGCGCTCGGCTCCAATAAAGACTGCTGCCGCTATTTGATAAAGGAAACAAAAAGGTTCCAATAGTTAAAATTACGCCGCCTGCAATTGTAATTTTGACACCGCCAAAACGGTCAGTAAGAATGCCAGAAAATGGCTGCATTATAGCGTAAACAAAAAGATAAATCGCGCCAATCCCGGTAACATCTGCCGCGGTAATCAAAAAATCAGCCTGTAAATCGTTAAAAATTGTTCCTGGAATTGCGATTCTTTGAAAGAAGGCGATGAGGTACAACAGTACAATGGAAGTTAACAAGCCAAATACAACAAATCTCCTCTCTGTCATATTATTCCTGCAAAGTATCTACTACTATTTTTTTTTGGCGATTGAGAAGCGACATGAAACACCATTTATGTCAACTGCATCAGATTCGCCCAAAGACGTTACTTCAGTAATATTGACGGCAAGGGTTTCGTTACAAATGTAACTATTAAAATTGATTATAGCAGTTTTGAATGAGCTATCCAAAGAATAGCAGATGTCAATCCGGTCTGAGACTTCAAATCCGGACTCTTTTCGCATATTTTGAATTTTACTTACAAATTCTCTGGCGAAACCTTCTTCTTCCAATTCTCTGGTAAGATTTAAATCGAGAGCCAAAGTGATTCCTGATTCGGTTGCGACAATCATGCCTGATTTTTCTTCACGTTGAATAATTAAGTCATCAACCGTAATATTTAAAGTATTGCCGTCAGACAATAATACCGCATAAGGCATTCCGGCAGTTATTTCACTAATAGCTTTTGAAGGCAGCTGCGCTATAATTGCCGCGGCATCTTTCATCAATGGCCCTAGTTTTGGTCCTAAAGTTTTAAAATTAGCTTTAGCTTTACGATTGACCAAAGCTTCATCGTCAGAGCGAAATTCAATTTTCTTAACATTGAGTTCCTCCGAAATAATTCCTGAAGTTTCCTCCAGCATTTTTCGAATAACAGTATCATTAATGACTATCACCGCTGAAGCTAGAGGTTGCCGCACTTTTACTGAATGTTGAGAACGGAGAAAACGTCCCAAAGATACAGCAGACATAGTATTTTCCATCTGAATCTCTAGATATTCATCGCGATGATGAATATTTAAATCAGGATAATCACATAAATGTACCGATTCAGGCATCTCAGGTGTCTTAAGATTTTGATATATCATCTCGGTTGTAAATGGTATAAATGGCGCCGCTGTTTTTGAGAATGTCAACAGCACGTGATGCAGGGTTTGATAAGCTTCATTCTTATCTGTATCATTTTGACTTTTCCAAAACCTGCGACGGCTGCGGCGAATATACCAATTAGTCAAATCATTAATAAATTTTTCAAATCTGTTCGCTGCGCGCTGCAGATTATAATGATCCATTTCTTGCTGAATCTCTTCAACCATTTGTGTCAACGAGCTTAGAATCCAGCGGTCTAAAGGATTGCCAGGGCTGACTGGTGCTGCGGCACCCGCTTGAGGCACCCAATTATCCACATTGGCATATGTAACAAAAAAGCTGTAAGAGTTCCATAATGGCAGTATTACGCCGCGTAAAACATCTTTAATGCCTGTTTCGGCAAATTTAAGGTCCTCCGCTCTGACAACCTGAGACCCGAGCATAAACAACCTGAGCGCATCTGCACCATATGTATTAATAATATGCATCGGATCCGGATAATTTTTTTTGCGTTTAGACATTTTTTGTCCGTCCTCAGCCAAAATCAATCCGTTTACGACAACGTTACGGAACGGCGGTTTATCAAACAGGGCGGCACCAAGCACTACCAAAGTATAAAACCATCCGCGGGTTTGGTCTAACCCTTCAGCAATAAAATCTGCAGGGAAGTTTGCATCGAAATGCGATTTATTTTCAAATGGATAATGGTGTTGCGCATAAGGCATGGAACCGCTCTCAAACCAGCAGTCAAGAACTTCAGTAACCCTGGTAAGTTTCCCGCGTCCTGTCGGAGAATCAATCTGCATCTTATCAACAAAATGTTTATGTATATCGGTGATTTTTTCTCCGGTGAGTTTTTCTAGTTCTTCCACAGAGCCAACGCAAATAGTTTCACCGGTATCCTGATTACGCCAAATTGGCAATGGTGTTCCCCAATAACGATTTCGACTGATTGCCCAATCGCGTGCATTTTCAAGCCATTTGCCGAACCGTCCTTCTTTTATATGCGGCGGCATCCAATTAATTTGTGCATTAGCATTTAGCATTTTTTCTTTTATGAGGTCAATCCTGACAAACCAAGTTGAAACAGCGCGGTAAATAAGCGGGACATCATCACGCCAGCAATGCGGGTAATTATGAGTAACTGTACCGCGATGCACCAGTTTACCTTCGTCTTTTAGACGCCGAATAATATCTTTGTCAACATCTTTTACAAAACGTCCGCAGTAATCTGTAACCTCAGCAGTAAAGCAGCACTGTTCATCAACTGGGCATACTTCCGGGACGCCGCAAGCCTTACCGGCAGCACTGTCATCTTCACCAAAACCAGTCGCGATATGGACAATACCGGTACCGTCTTCAATGCTGACAAAGTTAGCGGCAATAACACGAAATGCCCCTTGATTAGACATATCAGCAAAATAGTTAAAAAGAGGTGTATAACGTATCTCGCAAAGTTCGCTACCCTTGTATTCAGCAACTATTTCCGGAATGTTGTCTTTATAGTAACTAGTCAAACGCGATTTGGCCAGGATCAAAAAATCATCTCCATCATTTACTTTGACATAATCAATATCCGGGCCAACTGCAAGCGCCATATTTGAAGGCAGTGTCCACGGCGTTGTTGTCCACGCCAAAATATATGTGCAGTTTTCGCCGTCAATTTTGAATTTTACGGTAATGGCGGGGTCAGTAACCTCCGCGTAACCTTGATTGGCTTCAAAATTTGATAACGGAGTCGCGCAACGCGGACAATATGGCAATATTTTATAACCCTCATAAATCAATCCGGCAGACCACAACTGTTTAAATACCCACCAGATTGATTCCATATAATTCAAATCCATAGTGCGGTAACCTTGACTAAAGTCAACCCACCGCCCCATTCGACTCACAACTTGCTCCCATTCAGCAGTATAGCGCAAAACAATCCCGCGGCATGATTCGTTAAATTTATCAATACCGTATGCCTCGATATCTTTTTTGCTCAATAAATTAAGCTCCTTCTCCATTTCATTCTCAACAGGCAGTCCATGACAATCCCATCCGAATGTGCGACTTACATATTTGCCGCGCATGGTTTGATATCGCGGCACGACATCTTTGATAGTGCCAGCAAGCAAATGTCCATAATGTGGTAATCCGGTAGCAAATGGCGGGCCATCATAAAAAACATATTCTTGACAATTTTGACGGTTTTTTAACGATTTCTGAAAAATATCGTTTAATTTCCAAAAATCTAAAATTTCACATTCTAAAGCTGGGAATACTGGTTGACTGCTGACTGGTTTGAACATTATTAATTTCCTGACTGCGGTATGAGTTCACAAGATTCAATATTAACAAACTTGATACGGATATTTTTAATTTCTCCATTTTTGTCGGACATTTCAAATATAACTAAATCATCCTGAACCACTTTAATCTTATCGGTGATAAAACAGTTGCGGTCCTTTAGCGTTAACTGGAAAGGGCCGACTCTATTGCCATTCGCATCAACAGATAGTTTTTCAAAAAATGAACGATTAAATTTTTCAGAATCAACAGTTGCATTGGCGGGATTAATAACTGCCATAGTCTCTGGCTCAACAAGTGGTTCTTCTCGAGGTTGTACGGCAAAGCCGCGTTTTTCATTGATTGCATCCATTTTTGCCTGTTTCTCCGCTTCCTGCGCGATAGTTGTCTGCATCAATTTGGCTGCAAGGATATAGCTTTGAGTTGACCGCATCTTGTCCGCGTCAGATTCAGCAATTTCAATTTTCTTTTGTTTTTTCATATTGCCAAATAAGATAAATGGATAAACATACGGTGCAACGATGCCGAGTAAAAAGTGGTACTTCATCTGGTGCCCCTTGAATTCAGCAATTGTTGCCGCTAAAAAACCACTGGCAAGCAGAATTACCGAAAGCACAAAAGTAACCCAAAGCCAATACCATTCAGGGAACGCCCCTGGATTCCAAACAACTGAAATCCAACTTAAGGCACCATTAATAATA
This sequence comes from uncultured Victivallaceae bacterium, assembly GCA_964542255.1. GTDB lineage: Bacteria > Verrucomicrobiota > Lentisphaeria > Victivallales > Victivallaceae > CAYMSF01. The sequence goes on along the minus strand of CAZITV010000036.1, from coordinate 7,613 downwards.
TCCATAAAAAAAGTTGCAATTGATTTTAACATTTTACATTAATTCATAGAGTTTTTTTAATATTTTGCAGCGACAAAAAAGAGATCATCACGTTATGTATTTTAATAGTTGTTGTCAATTCACCATAATGCAATAAATTACAGTTATTTAGCCTTAACATCATTCCAGTACTGAATATATTTTTTTGTGTTATCTCCTAAATCTCGAATAACTTCGCACTTTACAAAAATTTCAGGTTTAATGATGAACGATGGATTATTTTTTAATTCATCAGGAATCAATTTTGCGCCTGCTTCATTAGGCATGAGATAATGGATAAACTGCATATTACGCGCAGAATTTTCCGGCTGATTCATAAAGTTGATAAATTGATGTGCTAAATCAGGTTCGTTGGCTGTTGCCGGGATGACCATTAGGTCTATAGCCAAACCAGTCCCCTCTTCAGGCACAACGAATTTTACATATTTCTTTTCCTTGGCGATTTGAAGGATATCGCCGTTGTACTGCTGAATAACCATAAAGTCTTTGGATGCCAAGCCTAACTTTGCATCATCAACTGAAAACGATGCAAGATTTTTCTTCCATTGGATTAGTAAATCACGGGCAGCTTCAAGCTCTTTGTCATTTGTAGAGTTGAAACTATATCCCAAACTTTTTAACGCTGCACCAAACGCTTGACGAACATCGTTCAGCATGGTCATCCTGCCGGCATTCTTTTTATCTCCAAAGACTTTCCATGTTGGAGTTAAGTCTTTTATTACTTCGCAATTATAGCCGATCCCGGCAAAAGAAACTGCATAGGGCACCGAATAATCCATCTTGGGATCGTCCAATTTTTCCAGGATATTCGGCATAATATGCTTGGCATTTGGAATTTTTTGCAAGTCAATCGGCATCAACATTTTTTGCTGCTGCATAACAGTTGCGACGTAACTAGTTGGAAAAAGCAAATCATAGCCGGAAACACCAGCTTTCAGCTTTGCATACATTGATTCATTGGAGTCGAAGTAATCAATAGTCACACGACATTGAAATTTGGTTTCAAATTCTTTAATTAACTCCGGGTCAAGGTAGTCAGCCCAGTTGTAGATGAACAATGTCTTCTTTTTTTCTGAACACGATGTCAATGAAAATAACAATGCACAACACACGCAAAGCAAAAACAGATTTTTCCAAAATTTCATTTTTTCACACTCATTAATTTGTTGATTGCCAAAACCATTAAAAAAGTTACCGCCAGAAGAATTACTGACAATGCATTAATCACAACTGGTGTACCATGTTTCATCATGCTATAAATATACACCGAAAGTGTCGTTGAACCAGGCCCGGTAACAAAAAAAGTGATAACAAAATCATCAATGGAAATGGTAAATGCCAATAAGCCTCCGGCAATGATACCAGGTGCAATTTGCGGAAGAATAACTCTGCGGATGATTACTGACCATCCGGCGCCTAAATCACGGGCAGCTTCAACCATCGCAAAATCAAAATCCTGCAGTCGCCCAATTACCGTCATGGCAACAAAGCTTGTACAAAATGTAACATGCGCTAAAAAAATTGTTAAAAGCCCGAGCTGAATTTTTAAAGAGATAAAAAATAACAACAAGCTTATTCCCATTAAAATATCAGGAATGCCCAGCTGGGTAATCAACATTAGCCGGTGCATTTTTTGAATTTTATCTTTATAAATATGAATTGCAAAGGCAGACAATGTTCCGAGCACTACCGCAACCATCATTGCTCCACTGGCGATAAGCAATGAATTTATAATTGCCGAAAAAATATTGTTATCATCAATTAGTTTTGCATACCATTTGAGTGAAAACCCGTCCCACGTCCCACTATAACGTGCACTGTTAAATGAGTTTACTGTGACTACAACCATTGGGATATAGAAAAAAAACAGTACTCCTACTGTTGCGAAAAAAGGAATTTTTGAATTACTTATCTTCATAAATTGCTAATTTCCGCCTTAGGTTTTCCAGTTAATAATGAGTATGTAAAGCGGAATGCTAATAAGCAAATAATCACCAATATTAGAATTGATGCCCATGCCGAGGCTTCTGGGACGTTACGACCAACAAAAACTTTCTCAGCTATCATATTGCCTACCATCTCACTACCAATTCCACCAACCATCTCTGGAATAACATATGATCCCAATGCCGGAATAAAAACCATCAATCCTCCAGCGATTATTCCGGCAGAAATATTCGGGATGAAAATCTTAAAAAACGCTTTACTGCGGCTTGCTCCCAAATCATAAGCCGCCTCCATCAAAGCAAAATCAAATTTATCTGCTGCCGCAAAAATCGGCAAGATAGCAAAAGGGATATATGTGTAAATGATTACCAATAACACAACATAAGGGTTGTACAACAGCAGCGTCTGTTCTGAAATAAGATTAATATAAATTAAAAATTTCCTCAGAAATCCTTCCGGATTCAATACTGCTTTCCATGCAAACACGCGAATCAGAAAGTGTGTCCAAAATGGTACTATAATTAAGACCAATAATGCTCGCTTTAACGAATCGCTGCACAAAATCATATAATATGCTACAGGAATAGCGATTATAACACAAAACACGGTTGCGACCGCGCTCATCCAAAGTGTTCGCCATATAATTGTCCAGTAGGCTGATGAATGGAACTTATCTATATTCTCTAAAGTCCAACCTGATAAAATGTTGCCAAAAGCGTCGGCAGGATGAAACGCAACAAGCAGCACAGATACAGTCGGCACCAGAAAAAAAATCAACAACCAAAATAATGATGGTGCTGTTAGCAACATTTCATTGATGCGTTTCTTAATCATCCTTTAACTTATTCCATTTTTGCGCTAGATTCGGGGTTCGCCATTGGTAGCAATGCACGATCCTCATCGCGGTAGTTATTCAAAACATATCCATTATCGGCATGCCACGTCAACCAGGCATCTTCGCCCCATTTTACTTGTTTTTGTCCTAAGTAATATGAAGTATGCAGCTCTTGAACAGAAATTAATTGATTTTCAACACGCACCCAAAATTTTGTATTTGAGCCCAGGTAAATAATATCTTCAACCTTGCCATGCAAAATGTTGCGTTTTTCATCGCAAACTGGTTTATGGCAGGATATATCAACTTTTTCAGGACGAATACTCAGATGTACAATGTCTCCGATATTAAGTTTGCGGTCATTGTAAACCAAGATATGCTGATTTTCCATCCCATCAATTGCCACCTTGCTGTAGTCTGCACCGATAAGTTCAACAACTTTGCCGTCAAGAAAATTAGTGTCCCCAATAAAGGCAGCGACAAAACTGCTGGTTGGTGCCTCATATATTTGAGATGGTGAACCTACTTGTTCAACCTTTCCCATATTCATTACTGCTACGTTATCGCTAATGCTCATTGCTTCGCCTTGGTCATGGGTCACGTAAACAAATGTTGTGCCTATTTGGTCGTGTAATTCGTCCAATTCAACCAGCATTCGTTGGCGCAACTTCAAATCCAATGCTGCCAAAGGTTCATCAAGTAATAGTACCTGCGGCCGGTTAATAAGTGCTCTGGCTATCGCTACACGCTGACGCTGACCACCGCTAAGTTGAGATGGATATTTGTATGCATGCTCTGCCAATTGAATCATGTCCAAAAATCTTTCAACCTCTGCCGTAATTTCATGCTTGGGTTTTTTATCAATTTTAGGGCCAAACGCAATATTTTCCCAAATAGTCATATGCGGAAACAGCGCATAATTCTGGAAGACGGTATTTACCGGGCGGTCATTAGGCACCAAATTGGTAATATCCTTGCCGTCAAGTATAACTCTGCCGCTGTCCGGTGTCTCAAGTCCTGCGCAAATTCTTAGTAAAGTTGTCTTGCCGCAGCCGCTTGGCCCCAACAGTGAAAATATTTGTCCCTTTTCAATTGAAAGGGAAACGTCGCTCAAAACAGAGTGTGTTCCGAATTTCTTTGATATTGATTCAAAGCTAAGAAAACCAGCCATTGCTATAAATCCTTAAATGTAGATGAAATGTGGAACGATAAAAACGTGCTGCCCAAACCGATTACAATCCTATAAATAACACATATAATAAACTATAATAAATAATGCTAAAATCAAGTTTTAATCGGTCAAATATACAACTTTTCATTTAAAACGGTAAAATAATAATTCCTATGGATTTTATTTTGAAATATTACTTGCTCCGGCAACAAAGATGAGTAAATTATTAGTGTAAGAAAAATTATATATTACAGGAATATTATGTCAGAAAAGAAACTTTCGTTAAACGCAATGATTTTAGCTGCCGGATTAGGAACGAGGCTTCGCCCGCTTACTAACATGATGCCTAAACCTTTGATACCGGTATGCAATCATACAATGCTAGATATTGTCATGTCAAACCTCCATAATTCGGGGATTCGCGACTTTGCAGTGAATACCCATTATCTGCCGGAAATGATTAACGCACATATTCAAAACTCAAAATTTAAAGATTTTACGCATATTTACCATGAACCGGAAATCCTTGGCACTGGCGGACCGCTGATAAACGCTAAAGCTTTTCTTGCAAAAAATGATTTTTTCATCGTCCATAACTCTGATATTCTGACCGATATCAACTTGCAAAAGATGGTAAACCATCATTTTGCGTCAGGACGAAAGCTCACTATGGCACTTGTCAGTGGCCCTGAAAATAAAGTTAATATTACCGATGACTGGCAGGTTCACGATATCCTTGAATCCTTAGGCAAAAATCCGGCTGGCAGCTATAAAATGACCTACTCTGGAATAATGATTATGCCTCGAGATATCTTTAAATACCTTCCCGACTCGCCAGTAAATTGCTCAATTATCAAAGCACTGCTCGATATGTTAGCGGCAGAGCCGGGTTCTGTAGGAGCTTATCTCGAACCTAATGTGTATTGGAATGATCTAGGAACACTGGAACAATATTTCAACGCACATCGCGACATCTTAATTGAGCGTAAACTACATTTACCCATGCTTGCAGATTTAATAAGTAAAAGCATTGCTGATAATGCCATAATTGGTTCAAACGTTGACATCACCGGCTTTGCGGCAGTTGGCGCAGGCGCAATTATCGGTGACCGCACATCTTTATGCAACTGTATTGTTATGAACGGTACAACGATAGGCACTGATGAATTACACTGCAATCAAATTATATCACCTAATCTGACTATTCACCGAAACCATTCGGAACTGAAAAAGCTAAAGATTCTCGAAGGTGGAAAATTTGACAACGGACAAATATCATCTTTGCAGGAACAAGGTTCATCGCGGGGGTTTTATCGTGTCAATACGGCAGCAAAATCTTGGATACTCATGCTCTCAGATGGACTTGACCAGGATTTTGAAAGATTTATTTATATTGGGAAATTTTTGAGTAAATTTAACTTTCCAACTCCTGAAATATATGAATACGCATCAGAGGAATTTTCAGTACTTATTGAAGATTTGGGGAATAATACAATTTTCAAACATTTGCAAAGTCTAAAAAAGTACGAAGATACCAATAGGCTTTACCGCAATATCATTGATGCACTGCTGGACTTTCAACTACGCGGCACCGCACTTTTCAAACGAAGCGATGCTCCAATCTTGCGGACTTTTGACAAAACTTATTTGCGCTGGGAAACAGGATACTTCAGCAGGCAATTTATCTGTGCATACTGCGGTATTGACACGACGGAATGTGATCGTTTAAACAATGAATTTGATGCACTTGCAGAATATGTCAATTCCAATCCGCGACTTTTTATGCATCGGGACTTTCAATCACAAAACATAATGTTACACAATAACCGCATCAGATTTGTGGATTTCCAAGGAGCCCGCAGCGGCCCGATAGGATATGATATCATGTCACTTATTAATGACCCATATATCAATTTTGACGTTGCCCAGCGTAGCGGATTGCGTAATTACTTTATTTCAAGACTTAAAGAAATGACTAATGAATATGCCAATGAAAACCTTGAAGATTATTTAATAGCTGCGGGGTTGCAGCGTAATATGCAGGCCCTTGGCGCATATGCGTTTCTTAGCTTAACGGCTGGGAAAAAGCAATTTATCAAATTCATACCGCGCGGTCTTGAACTTCTTTCAGAAGGCTTGATAAATCTGCAGAACAGCGAAATACCGTTAAAACTGCCTGAAGTTACAAAAATTGTAAACCGTCTAAAAGTACACATTGAATCGAAAAAAATATGAACCAATCTTTAGTTCGGGAGTAATTATAATGCAAAATGTTATAGCAATTGTATATGACTTTGACGGTACCTTGACACCATTGCCGATGCAGGAATATACGTTATTACCTCAATTGGGAATCACCGGAACAGATTTTTGGAAAAAAACGCACTCGGAAACAATTAAAAACCGCGCTGACGGCGTACTAACGTATATGCGGTTGCTCTTGGAAAATCTAAAACAACAAGGGAAAAAACTCCACAGGTCAGACTGGACTGAAATGGGGAAAAATATAAAATATTTTCATGGCGTCGAAAACTATTTCGAACAGATTAATGATTTTGTTTTTAAAGAGAGTTCTGGAGAAATCATTTTGCGTCACTACTTAATTTCAGCCGGTAATAGAGAAATCATCGAAGGTGCGTCTATTTTTCACCAATTTAATAATGTATTTGCAAATGAATATTTTTATGACGAGAGCGGGGTGGCAACATTCCCGGCAATGATTGTGAATGAAACTACCAAAACACAATTTTTATTCAGGATTAACAAAGGCGTGGAGAACATTGCCGAAAGCGTCAATGAGTATATGCCGGAACAAGAACGACCAATTCCGTTTGAGAATATTCTATATATTGGAGATGGCCTTACTGATGTACCGTGCATGGTCTTAACTCGTCAAAATCACGGACACGCGCTCGCTGTCTATCCACCCGATGGCTCTCAGGAATTATGCCGTAAACTGTTGCATTCTGGAAGAATTGACTGCTTCGCACCGGCAGATTATTCCTGCAGCAGCAAACTATTCAATATTATATCCAATGTCATTCGGGTAAAAATTGCCTCTATCAAACTAAAGAGCGAAGCACAACGGCTCACTACTAACAAGATAATCTAAAAGTATTCTTGAAGTTCAGGTTCAACCAGCGGTGTTTTAAAGAGAGATTCCATAAAAAAAATACACATTTTTTTATGGACATATAACGGAAGTTTGAGAAGAACTAGTTTTTTTACAGGTGCTGGCACAGACGATCAGTCAGCGGGAATTTAATAACAAAACCCAAAGGTGGAAAGGAAGTTGAAAGCAAATTTATAGTTCGGACGAATCAATCGCTAAAAAAGTAGTAGTAAAAAGCAGAAAAACTTCGGTTAATAACAAACAAACTGCAATAAACCAACAGCGCGGCAGCAGCAAATCCGGTATGGATTCTGTTGAAGGATTTTTATCTTTATTTTCAATATTAACTCTTAAGCTGCAATGTTTTGTCAAATGCCCACATATACTTCTTGAAAACGTTAAATTTACATAGAAAATCTTGTGCTGACATTTATCGTTTGTGCCACTGTCGCTACACCAAATAACGATGTATACGGTTTACTATAATAAGGATTGGTTTCATTTGCTAG
>CAZITV010000035.1:2323-16283 GCA_964542255.1 uncultured Victivallaceae bacterium | reverse complement strand
AGTTTTGCAATTAGCTCTTGTAGCAAAAAATTGGTTAAAAGAGCGATTGTTCATCTATTAATGTAAGCAATTTGGTATAACGCTCTGTGCGTTATAATTACTTTAAGAGCTAAATTCAAAATAGTTCTGCAATTACCTCTTTATACCACGTCACATTTTTATCACAGGTGATGGTTACTGATATCGGCTTTATTTTTTATTGCATGGGTATATATTATACTGAAATCTGTATGAACCAAGAATTGCACAGCTATGACAAGCTTGCGTTTTGCGGCATTTTTTTACTGCACTTGGAAGTCGTTGAAGTTTAATGTATATAACCTGAGTGAAATTATGAAGGCGATTAAAAGTATTAGAGTGGAAGCACTGCTGTGTTTGACCGCGCTGTTATTTGCTGGCGCCGCGGGATGCCAGACTGAACCGGAACAACCATCCGGCTTCATTCCCAATCCGGAAAAAATGCAAAAGTATGACCTGCTGCCATTCCAGAAAGCATGGAAAAGCAAAGATTTTGTGTCTTCAAAATACAATGCCATTATGGTTTTGCCGGTATTCACCCAGGATCAAGTAGATAAATCCTGGATGGAAGAGTCCAATGTCAGAACCTGGATGGACAAAGAAAGCCAGGATGTTAAAGATTTCGCTGAATATACCGCCACGGCCTTCAGAAATGCAGTTAAGCAGAGCAAAAATTACCAGCTCACTGATAAACCCGGACCGCAAACTTTGATTTTGGAGTTGGCTCTGGTAAAAATCGTCCCGGAAAAACCCGTTCTCGGCGCTGCCAAAAATCTGGCCACCCCTATCGCCAGCTCATTCAATTTAATCGCATTAGCAGTAGCGCCGGTGCGTGCCGCGGCTGAATCGGCTTCGGACAGTCCGCTGCAGGCTTCTGTCGCGATTGAAGGCAGAATCCGGGACAGCGTCTCCAAAAAAATAGTTGCCACCTTTGCCGACCGTGAAAAACAGGTTGCGGCGATAGTCAATTTGCAGGACTTTACAGCTTATGGCAACCTTCGTCAGATTGTTGATATGTGGGCCAATGAATTTCTGCAAATATTGGATAAGCATCCGCTTGAAACCGGTGTGGCGGTGGAAAGCGAAAAATCCAATCTTAAAATTATTAATTATTAAGGCATTCAGCCTTGCAATGCAACGGGAGTTAATATGCGTGTTTCATGTACCGGATGCTCACTGGCAGATTTAGTTTATGCCAAGATTGATTTTAACAGTGTTGACTTTCAACATTACCTGTCACAAACTGATGGCGATGGCGGCTTGAATCCCGGTCACCTCGTCTTTACCGAAGATTTAGAAAAATTTGCTGGAAAGCAATTCAGACAAATTCTTGCGGAAATTGCTCCGGGTGCATCACCGGATGCATTTAATCTCGGTGGTCCCGCTATTGTCGCACTGGTAAACGCCGCGCAATTATGCCCAGGCGCTGATGCTAAATTCAATTTTTTCGGCAATCTCGGGCAAGATGAAAACACCGAAAAAATAATCAATATTCTTCAGCAGACTCCGGTTGATATTGCCAACTACTGCCCGGTTAAAGGCGTTACCCCGAATACCGTTGTCCTCTCTGATCCCGGGTTTCATGACGGCAAGGGTGAACGCACATTTATTAATAACATTGGCGCAGCATGGCAATACACCCCGGAACAACTTGGGGAAAACTTTTTTGCTGCCGATATCGTTGTTTTCGGCGGTACTGCACTGGTTCCGGTAATCCATGACAATCTAACGGCGCTGCTAAAAAAAGGCAAAGCTCACGGCTGCGTCAATATTGTTACCACGGTATTCGATTTCCGTAACGAAAAAAAACACGCCGGCAGGCAGTGGCCGCTGGGTGAAAGTGATGATTCGTATCAACTCATTGACCTGCTGATTATGGACTGGGTGGAAGCGATGCGGTTAAGCGCCGCGGACAAGCTTGATGATGCGGTAAATTTCTTTATCAGCAAAGGCGCTAACGCATTTATCATCACTCACGGTCCTGAACCATATTATCTCTGGTCGAACGGCGCATTCTTTAAACCGCAGCCACTGACCGCGCTGCCGGTTTCAAGTTTGGTCGGCGAACGGTTGTCCAGGAATCCTGAACTTAAAGGCGACACCACCGGCTGCGGCGATAATTTTGCCGGCGGAGTGCTGGCTTCTACCACGCAGCAGCTTCAGCATCGGCAACCGGGCAACTTAGACCTCATCGAAGCGTGTTCCTGGGGATGCGCGTCCGGCGGGTTCGCCTGCTTTTATGTCGGCGGCACCTATCTGGAAAAAAATGCCGGCGAAAAACTCGCTAAGGTCGGCGAATTCCAGCAGGCCTATATGCAGCAAATTGCCGCATTAATTTGACCACTTCGCTAAAGAGCCGTATAAAAATCATTCTGCTGAATATCTCCAGCTAATTATACTCTATAAGGTTGAAATTTTTAACGGTAATACTTGACAGCGGCAGTAAAAAGCGGTATTGTTTAAAGATGTCCAAATGGTTGAGAAGTTTTGCTGATACTATCAGCATTTGGAGATGGTGTTAAATATTCACCTGCCAAAGTATTGTAATGCGGTTTAAAAACATAACCCGAGGGAATATGGAAGGTCAAATGACAAAAGGACAGGCAAAAATCTTAAAATTGCCAACTATTAAGCGTTTACCGGTATATTTGCATATTCTCAAGCGTTTAGAGCTCGAGGGACATGAATTTGTTTCAACGACGACGCTGATTGATGAGCTTGATTTCAAGCCGATTTTAGTGCGCAAAGATTTGATATTTATGGGTATTCCTGGTAAACCGCGGCGCGGTTACTGCTTGAAAGATTTGATTGAAGCGATTGAATTTTATCTTGGCTGGAACAAGACCCACGAAGCCTACCTGATTGGGGTTGGCGCCCTGGGGCAAGCTCTGCTCGGCCATAAGCCTTTTGAAGAAAACGGTTTAAAAATTGTGGCAGGTTTTGATATTGACCCGACCAAAGTTGGCACGTCAATTCACGGCAAAAAAATCTATCATTTGTCTAAATTAGGTGAAATGACCCGCAGCTCGGGCGTCCCGATCGGCATCATCACCGTACCCTGGCAGGAAGCGCAAAATATTGCCGATATTTTGGTCTCGGCAGGTATCTATGGTATTTGGAATTTCACTATGGTAAAATTAAAAACCCCGGCGGACGTAGTTTGCCATAACGAAAGTTTATCCAGCGGTTTAGCCGTCTTTTCAGTCAAACTGCAGCAAGGCCGCGAGCGGTTGTAACGTTAATCACGCTGCATGGAGAAAAAATGCACGAAGAACAATTGAGAGATGCCATACTGCGCATTACCCGCACAGACAACAGTTATCATCCTGAGTCTTACGAATTTATCTACGCAGTTGTCGTCAACGCCAGCAGCGGCGGATCAGGCAAAGACAAAGGTCATATTTCCGCATTGAGTCTGCTCAAGTGCGTCCGCCGCTGCGCTTTTGAACAATTCGCCGGTCTATCCGAAAATGTATTTCGGAGCTGGGGCATAAATTCCGCGTCAGATGTTGGCAAAGTAGTATTTCAACTGGTTGATGAAAAAATCCTTTCTGTTAGTGAAAACGACAATCCGGCGGATTTCCAAGTTGATTTTGACCTGTTCGAACTATCGCGCCAGGCTACGGTCAGCCCGTCACAATCACCGCGTGCCAATGTTATCATCGCATAACCAGCAATTATCTCAGGAAAAAATTAAGCATGAACAAGAATACGATGCAGCATATTAAACTGATGTCAGAAGTAAAATATTATACTCTCGACAACGGATTGCGGCTTTTTGCGTTATCCCGGCACGATGTGCCGTCAGTCAATATACACATTGGTGTTACCACCGGCAGCATTCACGAAGGCAAATATCTCGGGTACGGACTATCGCATATTCTCGAACATATGATGTTTCAGGGATGTGCCGGCTACCCGGATCAGGCGGTCAGTGATTTAATCAATAAATTAGGTGGTGATATCAATGCCTGTACCTCCTATGATGACACCCGCTATATGGTTAATTTGCCCTCAAAATATTGGCGTCATGGCGTTAACGCACTGGCATCCATGCTAACCTCGCCGGAACTCCCCGCTGCCAAATTAAAAAAAGAACTCAAAGTAATTTTGCGCGAACGGGATATGGTTAGAGACCGCCCAGAACGGCTACTTACTGAAATAACATTGCGCGAGGCATTTCTCGTCCACCCGATTCGTTATCCCATTATCGGTTTTCGTGAACACATCAGTAAAGTCTCAAGAGATATCCTGATGGATTACTACCACAACCGCTACAGTCCGGAACGTTGTTTTATCGTCATTGTTGGTGACATTAATCCGGAGCAAACATTTGCCCTGATTAACCAGAAATTTGGCAAATGGCAGCGCGGCAACCTCCAGGAGCCAACATTGCCGGTTGAGCCGCTGCAGAGCTGTCAGCGTGAACGTACCGATTTTTTCAAGGATCCACTGGCACGGATAACCTATAATTACCGTATCAGCGACGGCAACAGTCCGGACAGTCCGGCCGTATCTTTGTTAAATGCGGTTATAGAAAGTTTAAGTTCACGCATGGCTCAAAATATTCTTATAAACAAAGAATTGGCATTAGACTTTTATTCCTACTGCTTTTCCGCGGGAAATGTCGGATTGATGAATTTCTCTACTTTATGCATGCCGGAAAAAATGGCAGAAATGGAAAAGGTACTGCGTGAGGAAACTGCACTCATCGCCGCTGGCAAAATTACCGAACCTGAACTGGAACGCGAAAAAAACAAACTGATTTTTTCCTATTTACAAATTATGCGCTCCGGTGCCGGTATCGCCAAGGCGGTTCAACGCGGCGTCGCCAGTAACGGCACCGCCAATGCCGTCGAAAAATATATTGACCGGTTAAATAAAACCACCCTTGATGAGGTAAAAACCGCCGCTAATTGCTATTTGCAGGATGACCGTCTCACTATATGCAGACTGTTGCCGGCCGAACAAAAAAATACCATTGCACATAAAAAAACGCGCAACAAGCAAACCTTGCCGGAACTGCACCATTTGCCGCGCGCAGTAAGGCTGGTCAGCTATTATCGTCCCGAGCTGCCGTTAACAGATTTTAGCTTGATTATGCCCGGCGGAAGAATTAAAACGACCGCGGACACCTTTGGTATCCACGACCTGGCGGCAGATATGCTCACTGCCGGGACAAAAAAACTTACCGAAAATAAACTTACCGAATTAATGGAAAAAAATTCCATCATTTTATCAACCGCGACAACGCTTGATTCAACTCAAATAGCCGGAAGCTGCCCGGCCGGCAAGTTCAAACTGACTATGGACATACTCCAGGATATTTTAACTGAATCAACGTTCAGCGCCAAAGAATTCAAACGCAAACAAACCAATGCGGTTAAGAATATTGAAAGCTCAGGACTGTCACCATTGAACGCGGCAATGCGGCGCGTCAAAATGCTGGCCTACGGCAGTCACCCTTATGCAACCCCGGCAGACGGCGGAATATCCAGCATCAATGCGTTAAAACCAGCTCAAGCAAAACATTTTTTTCATAATCACCTGGTCAGCGCTAAAACCGTTTTCGGTATTGGCGGCGAATATGACTGCGATGCTGCTATTAGCGCTTTCACTAAACTAATTAAAGCGATTCAATGGAATGATACGCCGGAGAATAGACTTATCAAGCAGCCGGTATTTCCTAGCAAGGATTGTTTGGAACGAATTGTTTCGCCGCGGGAACAATCGGCGGTGGTGGTTAGCCTGCCCGGCTGCTGCCATAGCTCGCCAGACCTGAACGCAGTAGCCGTTATTCTATATGCACTCAACGGATTATCCGCTAATTTATTCAAAAAAATTAGAGAAGACGCGGCGCTGGCATACAACGTTGGCGCGAACTTTTCCTCCGGTTCACATCCGGGTATTTTTTCAATTATCGCATTGACCAAAACCGATAAAGAATCAGAGGTGCTGGAGCTGATTAATGCTGAACGGCTCCGTCTCGCTAATTGCGGCTTGGAAAAAGCGGAATTCGAAGCGGCACGCGATGCGCTAATCTTTAGCCGAATTCAGGATTTAGATTCGCCCGCCGCGACAATGAACATCGCGGTAAATGATGAATTTTCCGGACAGGGATTTATGGAACCCTGGCGCAGCCTAAAACAACTGCAAAAAATTTCTTTGGACGAAGTCAACGGTGCTGCAGCAAAATACTTTAATTCTAAAATCGCCGCTATAACCGTAATCGCCGGCAAGGATAAATAATCATAGTAAAGCAATTACTCATAAATAAATACTACCTCTAAGTATTGTAAAACATCTCAGGAGAACCAGACATGGAAATTATTTGTAAAAGTTGTGGAAAAACTCACCGCAATCCTGTGCAGTCGTCTATTGACTTGGAATGCGACTTTTGCGGCACCATTATCGCCGCGGAGACGTACGAACAAATACTCCACGAAGAGTCAAAACACAACGCGGCGCCAGTCAAGGAACCTAAAAGTTTCTCAGTTGGAACCCTGGTTTATTCCAAAGCCGGACTGGCATGGCTCTTTACCTGGCTGCTTTGGGGCGACTTTTGCTTTACCATGATTGAAACTGTTGTACCCAGCATTGTTCCGCTGCGGCTGCGCGAACTACAGGCGCCCAATTGGATTATCGGACTGGTGCTGATAACTCTACCTAGTATTCTCAATGTGGCACTGAATCCAATTATCAGCACTGCCAGTGACCGCCACCGCGGAAAATTTGGCCGAAGAATTCCGTTCATGCTCTTTACCGTTCCGCTGGTTGCGATGGCGCTGTGCTTTATGGCATTCTCAACAGAACTTGGTGCGCTGCTGCATCCGCTGCTCGGCGGCGTTACCGGCTTGAGCGCTGCTGCAGTTACCATCGGTGTTATCGCCATTGCAATGGGTTTATTTAAATTCAGCGATATGTTTGTTAATACAGTTTTCTGGTATTTTTTCAACGATGTGGTGCCGCAAAGTGTGATGGCGCGGTTCTTGAGTTTATTTCGTATTGTCGGCGCATCCGCCGGAGTAATCTATAATTACTTTATTTTTCAATATGCCCTGACTCATTTACGTTTTATTTTTCTTACCGTAGCGGTGCTGTATTTGGTGGGTTTTACCTTGATGTGTCTGCTGGTCAAAGAGGGGCAATATCCGCCACCGGATAAACTTTCAAAAAAACGCACCGATATACCGCAAATAGTTAAAACCTACTTAAAGGAATGCCTTCAGCACCGTATCTATCACTATTTCTTTATGCATAATATGTTTTGGAGCCTTTCCGCCTCATGTAATATTTTCATTGTGTTTTTAAATTTATCGCTCGGGCTGACGATGCAGCAGATCGGCTCAATCGCAGCGGCGGTAGGAATTGCCTATATGGCGCTGGCGTACCCGGCCGGGATGCTTGCCGACCGTTTCCATCCGCTGCGCGTGATGATTTTCATCAAAATAGGGCTGGTGGCGATTGCCCCGCTCAACCTGATTTGGCTTTTCACCAGTTTCTCGCCCACTGTCAATTATGGTATTGTCATCGCCATACAGGTGGTTCAACTGCCGCTGATGCTGATTTACTTCGCGGTGGGCTTGCCAATGCACATGCGCATCCTGCCCAAAGACCGTTTTGGTCAATTTTGTTCATTTAACGCCATCTGCAGTGCCGGACTGGGTGCTCTGGGCGGGGTGCTTGCCGGTGGTTATATTGACTTAATGAAACGTGCGTTTCCAGAAGATACCTGGGGCAAAGAGTTTTATTATAGGATGGTGCCGGTTTGGGGATTGCCGTTCCTGTTGCTGGGACTTTTTTTTCTGTTTAAACTATATCGTGCATGGAAGGAACTTGGCGGCGATGAACACTATACCCCGCCGGGCTCCAACCCGGAATTCACCGATGTGCCGGTAAAAAACAATGCCGGACATCACTGAACCACGCTCTCTAAAATGGTGTTTATACCAATTTGCTTTAATTGATAGACAAACGATTGACCGATTATCAAATTACAGCGCCATGAGATTATTTTTATTTTTCGGCTTGACAAATGGCAAAACTGGTATCTTTTATTGTTTGAGTAAAACTTGACAGCGTTTAAAGTTATACTCAACTATTTAGGAATTTAGCGATGAGTTCAGTAATTTTTAAAAATAATGGCTGGTGGCGTCAGATACGGTTCAAACCGTAGCTTGTGTTACGCCCTGATTTGGGATAATGACTGCGGTTTGAATAGCTATTCAATACCGCAGTTTTTTTTTAGAAAATTTAGGAAGAACAATAATGACAACGACACTGCAGATTTTTCGATGGCGGTACTCAATTTAAAATTGAAGATGGTTCACTTGATAAGATAAAATGCATTTTGGTTATAAATGCAAATATGGAGAAACAGCAAATGTATAAGCCTGAGCTTGAAGAATTCAAAACATATGCCAAACAAGGCAACGTTATTCCAGTTTACAAAGAGTATCTGGCAGATATGGACACACCGGTGTCGGTACTCAGCCGGTTTATTGATAACAACAACGTTTTTTTGCTTGAAAGCGTTGAAGGCGGCGAGCGCTGGGGGCGGTATTCGTTCCTCGGCATCAACCCATTCGCAATGTTCAAGGTGATTGACGGTCAGGCAATATTGAGTCAAGACGGGCGCGAGGAAGTGCTGCCCCACTCCAGCAATCCACTGTTCGCACTGCGTGATTATATTAAACAATTTAAAATTGTCGAAATTCCCGGCTTGCCGCGTTTCTTCGCTGGCGCCATTGGATACGTTGGTCACCACATGGTAAACGAATTTGAGCGTTTGCCGGCGCCGAAACAGCATTTGGCACAGCCAATTGCAAATTTTATTCTTACCGGTCAAGTTATCATTTTTGATAATGTTAAACACACGCTGAAAGTTGTTGTATGCGCCAGACTGGATGAACATCCTGATACTGAAACCGCTTACCGCAAGGCGTGCGCCGATATTGATGCCATCGAACAAGTGCTAAAATCACCGGCACCAACATTAACCGACAGCCGACCGGTTATTTTTGACGAAAATATGGTAGAGTCCAATATGACCAAAGATGAATACTGCGCGATGGTAAAACGCGCCAAACAATACATCACCGATGGCGACATTATTCAGGTCGTATTATCGCAGCGTTTCTCAATTGAATTAGCGATTGCGCCGCTGCAGTTGTACCGGGCGCTGCGCCTGGTCAATCCGTCGCCATATACATTCTTTCTAAAATTCGGCAAAGACCAGATGCTGGTAGGCTCATCACCGGAAGTTATGGTGCGGTTGAATAGCGGCACCGCAGAATTAAGACCGATTGCCGGCACCAGACCGCGTGGAAAAGATGAACAACAGGACCGCGCCCTGGCCGACGAGCTGCTCAAGGATATCAAAGAACGCGCCGAACATTTAATGCTGGTTGATTTGGGCAGAAATGACTTAGGGCGTGTGGCTAAACCGGCGAGTGTACAGGTGCGCGACTTTATGACTGTGGAGCGTTATTCGCATGTCATGCATTTAGTTTCCAACATCGAAGCGCAGCTCCGCGATGAATATGATGGTTTTGACCTGTTCAAGGCAACCTTCCCCGCTGGAACATTGAGCGGAGCGCCAAAAATACGGGCATTGGAAATTATCAATGAGCTGGAACCTTCTCCGCGCGAAATTTATGGCGGCGCTGTTGGATATTTTGGTTTTAACGGCAATATGGATACTGCCATCACTATCCGCACGATGGAAGTCAGCGGTAATCAGATTTCGGTGCAGGCAGGCGCCGGGATTGTTTACGACTCTGATCCGGAATTTGAGTATAATGAAACCAGACACAAAGCCCGCGGAATGTTTAAAGCGATTGCGCTGGCGGCCAAGAATATGGAATTATAACAGAGGTCACAACTATGATATTAATGATTGATAATTATGATTCATTTACTTACAACCTGGTGCAATATTTCTATATGCTCAATCAGGAAGTAAAAGTTTGCCGCAACGACGACATCAGTGTTAGCGCGGCAATTGAAATGCAGCCGGAATTTATCGTTATTTCTCCTGGACCTGGACGTCCTGCTGATGCCGGAATCATTATTCCGCTGATTAAACAGTGCGCCGGCAAAATACCGCTGCTGGGGATATGTCTCGGACATCAGGCAATTGGTGAAGCATTCGGCGCAAAAATCATTCACGCCAAAGCAGTTATGCACGGAAAAACCTCTGACGTCACCCATGACGGACAGGGACTATTCCTCGGACTGACCTCACCGCTAAAAGCGGTGCGCTACCATTCACTCGCCATTGATGAAAAAACGCTGCCGGAATGCCTGACGGTAACCGCACGCACCGAGGACGGAGAAATTATGGGGGTCAGACACCAAGATTTTCTGATAGAGGGAATTCAATATCACCCGGAATCAATTATGACTCCAACTGGGAAACGGCAATTAGCGAATTTTATTGAAATCGTCAAAACTGCAACCGCGGGAGGCAAGTAATGTTCACCGGCATCCTCGAAAAAGTTATGGCTCGGCAAAACCTGACAATTCAAGAGATTTCAGATGTCATGGACAAAATCATGTCCGGTCACCTCTCGCCGGCACAGACTGCCGCATTCCTTACCGCATTGCGGATGAAAGGTGAAACTATTGACGAGGTCACCGGCGCGGCATTAACGATGCGCCGTCATGCGGCGTTTATTAACGTCGAAGCTGAAAATATTGTCGATACCTGCGGCACGGGTGGTGATATGTCCAATACCTTTAATATTTCAACCGCAGCGGCGTTTGTCGCTGCCGGCGCCGGAGTAACCGTGGCAAAGCATGGTAACCGCAGTATTTCCAGCAAGTGCGGTTCTGCCGATGTACTGGCGGCCGCCGGGTTCAATTTAGATACGGACCCGCTGAATATGGAACAATGCCTTAACGAACACGGCATCTGCTTTCTTTTTGCCCCAAAAGTTCATCCGGCAATGCACAACGTCGCACCAATACGCAAAGAATTAAAAGTAAGAACTATTTTTAATATGCTTGGACCGCTGACCAATCCTGCCGGAGCAACCGGTCAGGTAATCGGCGTTTACGCACCGGAACTGACGGAAATGTTTGCTCATGTTTTGAAACAAATGGGCACCAAACGGGCAATGATTGTCCATGGCAATGACCATTTGGATGAAATTACCTGCACTGACACCACCCGCATTACCGAACTGCGCGACGGCGAAATCAAAACCTACGAATTATTCCCGGAAATGCTGCTCGGCGAAACTTATAACGCCGAGTCAATTATGGGCGGCGAACCGGAACATAATGCCAAGATCATGCGCGAAATTCTTTCCGGACGCAATAACGGCGGCGCCAGAGCCATCACCCTTCTCAACGCCGCAGCGGCAATTGTCGTGGGACGTCTGGCCGATACACTGGCAGAGGGACTCAAGCTTGCAGAGCAGTCCATAGATTCCGGCGCGGCAGGCGATAAACTGGAAACTCTAATTACGGCAAGCCGGCAATGACTATTCTCGACCAAATTATTGAACGAAACCGCGGCGCGCTGGAACAACGCCGGCAGCTTGTCCCGGAAGCAGCGCTGCATCACCGTATCAACAGTATGCCGCCGGTAAAAGATTTTGCCGCGGCGCTATCCCGCACCGACCGCTACAACATCATCGCTGAATTAAAGAAAGCATCTCCATCAAAAGGCATTATCCGTGCTGACTTTAAACCGGAAGAACTTGCAGTGGAACTCGAAACCGCCGGAGCGGCGGCGCTCTCAATTCTTACCGAAGAATTTTATTTTCAAGGTTCGGCAGAATATCTCCGCTGCGCCGCCAGACTGGTAAAAATACCCGTGTTACGCAAAGATTTTATTTTTGATCCATATCAAATTATCGAGGCGCGCGCAATCGGCGCGGACGCAATCCTGCTGATTGCCGCAGCATTGACCCCGGAACAATTTAGTCTGCTGCAGGCAGCTGCCGCGGCGGCAGGGCTGGCAGTACTGGCGGAAGTGCACAATCAGCACGAACTAGAATGGGTCTGCGCTACCGGTGTTAAAATCATCGGCGTTAATTGCCGTGATTTAAAAACTTTCAAAACTGATATATGCGCCACAGAACAGGTTCTGGCAGCAATCCCCGGCGACCGTATTGCTGTCGCCGAAAGCGGTATCAAAACCACTGCTGACTTGAAGCATTTGCGCCATATCCGCGCCAATGCATTCCTGGTCGGCGAAACTATCATGCGCCATCCCTGCCCCGGCGCCGCTTTACATGAATTAACCGGAGAATAACTTGATGAGAGTCAAACTGAAAATATGCGGAATAACTAATCTTTCTGACGCGCTTGCCGCCGCGGATGCCGGCGCAGACTATCTCGGTTTTATCTTTTATCCGCCGTCACCGCGTTTTATCACCGTGGCTGCGGCAAAGGCAATTATCAGCCAACTGCCGCCGCACGTTAAAAAAGTCGGGGTATTTGTCAATACGCCCGCGGTGGAAATCATTAAACTGATGAATGATTTACCGCTGGATATCGCACAACTGCACGGTGATGAAAAACCCGAAGTCGGACTTGCCATCGGCAGCGAACGTGTCTGGAAAGCAATGGCGCTAAATTCTGAAGCAGATATTAAAAATGCCGGCGAATTTACCGCCGCCGCAATTCTGGCAGATGCCATTACCCCGGAACAGCGCGGCGGCAGCGGCAAAAAATGCGATTGGGAACAAGCCGCACTGGCCGCCACCAAAGTCAAACTGGTTCTCGCCGGCGGAATCACCCCGGATAACGCCGCCGCCGCGATTGCCGCAGTAAAACCATTCGCCATTGACGTGTGCAGCGGCATCGAATCGAAACCGGGACAAAAAGACCACAATAAAATTATTCAACTGATTAAAAATATTAAATAGATTAAGCATTATGGCTGTTACTGTATGGGTGCAATTACAATCTTTGCCTATAAAAATAATGTAAAAAATACAAAAATGACAAACCATTATAAAAACAATCAATTAGACCCTGCTATCACCGACACACGTAAAAGTTATAGCGGTGAGCAATCTTTACAAAAAATTGTTATTTCTGATTTCGTTAATGATGAATTATCTCAAAGAAAACATCCTGCACACACACCATTAATTACACGTCATAACAGAACTGATATTATTTTTGTTACTGTTTGCGCTAAAGATCGAAAAAAAGTATTTGCCAATGAAAGAGCTCATCAAATTATTGCCGCAATATGGCGGCAATCAGATAAATGGGCGGTCGGGCAATACGTATTTATGCCAGACCATATCCATTTTTTTTGTGCACCAACTGAATGGAATGGCGTTTCTTTAAAGCATTGGATATCGTATTGGAAGTCGCTGGTTTCAAAAAGCTGGTTTTCCAGCATGGATCTGCCAATTTGGCAGGTTGATTTCTGGGACACGCAACTTAGAAAAAGCGAGAATTATGGTTCAAAATGCGAATATGTAAAGAATAATCCCGTCAGAGCAGGATTGGTAACAAACGCGAATGAATGGCCTTATCAAGGAGAAATAAATGTTTTACAATGGCATGATTAATAAAAGACTAATCAGCGATTGCTTTTATGGGGCTGTCAGTATAAAATTTGGCATAATTTCATGCACTCAAACTGGAGGGCGGTGCTCCGTCGCCGCTGGGCTGCTGGCTGCTATGGGAGGGCGGTGCTCCGTCGCCGCCGGGCTGTTTGGCTGTTTAAAGCCGATAAAGAACAATCAATACACGGTTGACACGGAGGTCAACCCTCCAAGGTTGGCGATAAACTACTCATTTCTAAAGAATATGCCGTTAACACTTAATAAAACTGCCAGTACAAAATCGGGCATATTTTCATGCACTCAAACTGGAGGGCGGTGCTCCGTCGCCGCCGGGCTGCTGGCTGCTATGGGAGGGCGGTGCTCCGTCGCCGCCGGGCTGCTGGCTGCTATGGGAGGGCGGTGCT
>CAZITV010000035.1:0-2223 GCA_964542255.1 uncultured Victivallaceae bacterium | reverse complement strand
CGCCGCCGGGCTGCTGGCTGCTATGGGAGGGCGGTGCTCCGTCGCCGCCGGGCTGTTTGGCTGTTTAAAGCCGATAAAGAACAATCAATACACGGTTGACACGGAGGTCAACCCTCCAAGGTTGGCGATAAACTACTCATTTCTAAAGAATATGCCGTTAACACTTAATAAAACTGCCAGTACAAAAAATATTAAAGGAATATAACTATGACGCAAACAGGACATTTTGGCATTTATGGCGGGCAATATGTTGCCGAGACCTTGATGCCGGCGCTGCACGAACTCGAGGACGCATACGCCCAATACAAAGACGACCCGGAATTTCGCCGGGAATTGCAGGAATATTTGCGCGATTATATTGGACGTGAATCGCCGTTGTTCTTTGCCAGACGGCTGACCGAACATTGCGGCGGCGCTAAAATTTATCTTAAACGCGAAGATTTAAATCACACCGGCGCGCATAAGGTAAATAATACTCTCGGACAGGCACTGCTGGCCAAACGCATGCGCAAACGGCGGTTAATTGCGGAAACCGGCGCTGGAATGCACGGCGTCGCCACCGCCACCGTTGCAGCATTATTCGGCTTTGAATGCGAAGTGTTTATGGGCAGTGAAGATATCCGCCGCCAGGCACCCAACGTGCAGCGGATGAAAACGCTTGGCGCAAAAGTTACCGCGGTTGAATCAGGCTCTGCCACCCTAAAAGACGCAATGAACGAGGCACTGCGTAATTGGATAACTACCGTATCAGATACATTTTATGTTATCGGCACAGTCGCCGGTCCCCACCCCTACCCGGCAATGGTGCGGGATTTCCAATCCATTATCGGCATTGAATCCCGGGCACAGATTCTGGAGAAAACCGGAAAACTGCCGGACGCGGTGATTGCCTGTGTCGGCGGTGGCAGCAACGCCATGGGAATTTTCGCCGGATTCATCCCGGATAGCGGCGTTAAACTGATTGGGGTTGAGGCAGGCGGCAGCGGTATTGATACCGCGTTTCACGCCGCCAGCATCAACGCCGGCAGAGTCGGCGTACTCCACGGCTGCAAAACCTATCTGCTGCAAAACCACGATGGTCAAATCATAGCAACTCATTCCGTTTCCGCAGGTCTGGATTATCCGGGCGTTGGACCAGAACACGCCTGGCTTAATGACACGAAACGGGTTAATTATACTGTAATTAACGATATTGAGGCTATTAAAGCGTTTGATTTGCTTTCTAGACTTGAAGGGATTATTCCAGCGCTCGAATCCTCACATGCCATCGCAGAAGCGATGCGGATGGCAGCTCAGATGACACCGGAACAAATGCTGGTGGTCAATTTGTCCGGCCGCGGCGACAAAGATATGCAAAGCGTAATTGAATTTAAACAACAACACCCTGAGGTGATTTAATGGAAAACCGCATTGATACCACGTTTCGGATTTGCGCAGAAGAAAAACGGAAAGCGTTAGTAGTATTCGTTTCCGCCGGCAATCCGGATATGAAAACCAGTGAAACCCTAATTCTTCGCGCTGCTGAAGCCGGCGCCGACATTATTGAACTAGGCGTGCCTTTTTCCGACCCAATGGCAGACGGTCCAGTCATTCAAGCCTCCAGTATGCGTGCGCTTGAAGCCGGCGCCAATCTCCATGATATTATCACTATGGCAGCACGAATTCGTTACCGTTCCGCCGTCCCGATGGTGCTTTTTTCGTATTACAACGTCATCCTTTCGTATGGCTTGGAAAAAGCCGCCGCGGAATGTAAATCAGCGGGAATTGATGCCTGGCTGGTCGTGGATGTGCCGCTCGAAGAAAAAAATGAAATTCTTCCATATCTGGATAGAAATGGTATTTATCTGATTCCACTGGTCGCTCCCACTACTCCTGAAGAGCGCGCCGCCAAAATCGTCAGCGGTGCCAAAGGCTTTGTCTATTATATCACAGTCGCCGGCGTTACCGGGGTACGCAGTACCGTCTCGACAGATCTCACCGCAAAATTACAAACGATCAAAACGCTGAGCCCGATTCCAGTCGTGGCAGGATTCGGCATCTCTACCCCGGAAATGGCGGCGGCAACGGCAAAACACGCCGATGGCGTGGTCGTCGGCAGCGCGCTGGTGCGGATTATGAATGAAGCGGCTACTCCGGCAGAAGGCATTGAGCGCAGCACCGAGCTTATCCGCAAATTAGCCCGGGCGCTAAAAGAATAGCGCTCCTGGCGTCCCTGCTGGCGGC
>CAZITV010000034.1:12321-16326 GCA_964542255.1 uncultured Victivallaceae bacterium | reverse complement strand
ATCGTACGAGGATTTATGGCAAAAATCGGCGCCAAAGAATCGTTTATCAATCAATGAAAGCGAATTGGTATAAGCAGGATTTGTCTTCTTGACTATAGACCAACCCTGCCGGTGCGGGAAGAAAAATAGTCCTCCTTTTTCCCGCGCTGCTTCTGTGACGCCCGGTTGATCCTTGGAGTCGAACTATCGGATGATTTTGAAGATTTCGTCAATGGGTTTGCGTTGAAGCGGTTTTGATTCAGCTGCGGCATACCCCAGCGGGGTAATCGCAAAGACACTCCAAGGTGCCAAAATATTTAGGGCGGCATTCATTTTTGCGACATCATAGGCGCAAATCCAGCAAGTTCCCAAACCTTCAGCTGCGGCAGCCAACACCAGGTGCTCCATTGCGATGCCGATATCTATCGCGACTGCCGGCTCTCCCTCTAAACGTTTCCAGCAAGTTTCACTATTGCCCAGCGCAACCGCGATAGCCGGCGCCTGCGCCAACCATGGCCGCGGATAAATATCGCTGATACTTTTCCGTATTTTGGGATTGACGACGATGCGAAAACTCCAAGGTTGCAAATTGCATGCGGACGGGGCCAAACTAACTGCCATGGCAATTTTTTCCAACGATTTTTCCGGGATTGGGTCTGCAGTATAACTGCGCACACTGCGACGCGCTGTAATTACGTCATAAAATTCCATTTTTAAATCTCCGTGAATAATTTGGTTATCCGAATCTACTACAAATTTATATCTCTTTTCTATGTTTTCAATAGAAAAAACTGTTCCCGAAGGAAATTAAAGAAAGTGCAGATTTCAAAGTGTCTTTAAAGTAGAACTCCATGACGCTGACTGCGCTGTTGATTGTGCGGCCAGGTTAATGCTTTTTAAATTTATGCCGGCCCGCTAATTTGTGATATTATCGTCTTGATTTCTTTTAACTGTGCAGAAAGTTTTTCTTTTCCGGAGCGGAATATAATTTATTTCCATAGTTACCAGTCCTAAAGTAATTAGGCATATTCCCATCACGTTTAGGAGCGTTATTTGTTCTCTGAGAAAGATAAACGCCAGCACGATGGTAAACCCTGGAGAAAGGTATTGGATAGTATTTAGCAGTGTCAACGAAATTCGACTTAAGGCAATGCTCCACGCCAAAAAAGCTACTCCGGTCGGCATTAACCCGATGTAGAGAATTATCGCCCAGTTGCCAACGTCATTAGGGACAATATTGCCGTGCAATTGAAACAACATCCCGGCAAGCATTGTCAGCGCGCCAAATAAGAGTGTCCAGGCGGTAGCGGCAAAAGAGTCATCTGTTTTTATGACTTTTCCGCCGATTACTGCGCCGATAACCCAGCACAGTGCTGAGAGGGTTGTAAAGAAATCCCCTTTAATATTGGCGGCAGAGTAATTAAAGCCGTTAATTCCAATAATGCCAATGACCAACAAACAGCCGCAGGTTGCCAAGCTTAACCCAAAACTGCGCCGCCGGGTAATCTTGCCTTTTTTAAAATCAATCAGAAAACTTGCCACAACAGGAAAAATGGCAAAAATCAACGCGCTATTTACCGCATTGGAATACTGTTGGCCCTTGAATAAGAAGAAGCTCATTCCTACATAGGCGAACAAACTGAATACCGCCAGCATCACCAATTGTTTTGGAGAAAAACCAAACAATCTTTTACGGTCTATAAAATATGCGGCAAGAAAGATAATAATACCGCCAATAGCAAGACGAACCGCAGAAAGACTCCATGGATCAATAACCCCGCCATCTTTTAACAGCGCTCTACCTGAAATATAGGTGGTGCTCCATAAAAAAGCGGCCAACACCCCACTGGCTGCACCAACTTGCTTTGAGCTGAAAGTCATTTTGCTATGCTGTTTCCCGTCGCACTTACGCCGTCTTGAATTAGAGGACTTCCTGAATGGTTATTGTATTACCGCCAATATTGAGGCTGACTGGGTGATTTGTGTACAATTCAATCAACACTATAGCTTAATCTCAGTATGCTGTGTTTTTACCTATTCTGAAAAACACTTATTAGTCTCATAAATTGCCAAGATGTTCTCGAGCGGAATGTCATCCATATATTCCTGACTGCCGGTCAAGATATAGCCCCCGTTTGCCTCACTCAATTTTCGATATGCAATTACTTGTTGCCGCACTTCTTCTGCGCTGCCAAACGGTAAGAGTGATTGAGTACAAACTCCGCCGTGAAATGCGACTTTCCCACCGAATTTCGCGTAAAGTTCTTCCAATTTCATATTAGAGCAGGAGCTTTGAATTGGGTCAATAATATTCACACCGTCTTCAATCAGCCACGGAATGATTTCCGCGATTGCACCGCACGAATGCTGCATTACCATTAAATTGTAGTCATGTGACAAATCATAAAATTTCTTTAATGCCGGACGAATAAATTGATTGAATTGCTGCGGTGAAATAAAGAGGCCGCGCTGGGTACCAAAGTCATTGCCGAAAAATGCGATGTCCAAACAACCCCTGCTGGCTTCAAAAAATTTCCGGCACGCCTCTAACTCAATTCGCGTTACGTGTTCAATCACCCGCTCAATCAAATCCGGGCGCGTGTGCATCCACATTAAAAAATTCTCCTGCCCGACAATCCAGCCGACTTCATGAAAAAACGGTGACCACGGCGCTCCTACGGTGTAGTAGCGGTCGTGCATTTGACGCAAAAATGACGTCTCGGTTATGTAGTCAAAACTAACTTCTGTAGGCCACGGGTGGGCATCAACCTCTTCAATAGTGCTCTCTTCAGTAAAAGCCAATTTTATTTCTTCAAGCTGGTTGGTCGCGGGATTTCTCCGCTTCTCAATACCCCAGAAATCGGTAAAATAACCTTCGCTGTCCGGTTCCTTCTGATTCTTGCCATACGGCGCTGAAACGCGGCGGAAATCCACTCCCAACAACTGCATTAATTCTTCGCTGTTTTGAGAATTAGTTTTTGCCATCAATGCCTCCGTCACCGCAAGATGAGCCGAATAATCAGCTGGAATACGGTCGGTTTTTTGACCAGTCAGCGCCCTGCTGACACGTTCTCGTGAATCCATAGCAACCTCTTTGGTTTTAACCCTTTGTATTGTTTTTATGATAGCTAACGTTAAATTAGTTAGACTTTAAGTTATTTATTTTAAGCAACAATATACCGCAAACAGGATTTAAGAAAATTAATATTTTTTCAGTTCAAAAACTGTCTTTATGAATAAAACTGCACAATTCAATGCTGCATTAAAATATAGCAATTCACTAAAAATACTATTGCAAAAATTAATTTTTAAACAAAATTTAATTTTTAAACTTTTGTGTTTATTGAAATATCTTCAATGAAAAAATCCCCATGAGAAGTTCTCAAAAACTCATTCATTGGTTTGAATTTTGGACATTTGCTGATACTGTGATATTTTGATTCATAAGGAATAATGGAATTACTCGTCTAATTATTGTAAAATAGCTGTTCATCAGAGAGGAAACGGCAAAATGATGTCATGGATAGACTGGTTGATTGTTGCCATACCGCTGGCGGCGGTTGCATTTATCGCATGCAGAACGCAAAAGCACGTCAAGGGTGTCGCAGAGTTTATGGCTGGCGGACGGCTTGGAGGACGTTATTTAGTATGTAACGCCCGCGGCGAAATGGGCATGGCAGTCATCAGCATGGTTGCAATGTACGAACTATTTTATGAAGCGGGCTTTACCATCGGCTGGTGGCAAATGATGACCATTCCACTAGGGTTATTTATTGCACTTACGGGATATGTTTATTACCGTTATCGTGAAACCAGAGCCATGACTCTGGCACAATTCTTTGAGATCAGATACAGCAAATCTTTCCGGCTCTTTGCCGGATTTTTAGGTTTTATGTCCGGGGTGGTTAATTACGGTATTTTCCCTGCCGTCAGCGCCAGATTTTTTGTCTATTTTTGCGGTTTGCCGCAAGATGTGGTCATTCTAAGTTACGCGATTCCGACTTTTGCGATAATTATGATAATATA
>CAZITV010000034.1:0-12221 GCA_964542255.1 uncultured Victivallaceae bacterium | reverse complement strand
CCTGGCGTAACGTTTCAAAAGGAGTTATGGTAACACTCCTGGCTGTTTGCGCGATAACATTTTTAAAACATCCTGACTTTGCTGCTCAGGCAGTTCGTGTCCAAGACGTTTTAAATACTATTTCCGATCCGCAAATCCAAAATCAGATGCGGATGCCTATCGCCATCAACCTGATGCTGCCTATCGCCATCAAAGGAATGCTTTGCTCGGTGATGTTGTTTGGTCTTTTAGCCTGCGACAGCTCCTACCTGCACTCCTGGGGCAGTATTTTTATTCAGGACATTGTGCTGCCGCTGCGCAAGAAAGCGCTTTCACCCAAACAGCATGTTAATTTTCTGCGCTGGGCGATTGTCGGCGTTGCACTCTTTGGATTCTTTTTCAGCCTGCTCTTTCGTCAAACCGAATATATCTTGATGTTTTTTGCAGTAACCGGGGCAATTTTTACTGGTGGTGCCGGGGCAGTTATTGCCGGCGGGTTATATTGGAAAAAAGGTACCTCTGCGGGAGCCTGGTCTGCAATGATTTCCGGCTCTGGACTGGCAGTTGGCGGAATCGTTCTTCAACAGTGCTGGCCAACTATCCATCCGCTGCTGATGAAAATATTGCCGAATGTGTCTTTGATTGCAGACAATGCCGCTAAATTTCCCATTAATGGTCAGGTAATGTTGTTTTGGGCGATGGCCACCGCATTGATTTTATACTTCGTCGTCTCGCTGCTTACCTGCAAGAAAGACTTTAATATGGAAAAAATGCTGCACCGCGGCCAATATGCCATAGCAGATGATAAAGTTAAAATTGAGTTTGAGAAACGGTGGTCATGGAGTTCCATTATCGGCATAGACCAGGAATTTACCCACAGTGATAAAGTTATTTCCACCAGCGTTTTTGGTTGGACCATGTTTTGGTGGATAGTGTTTGTGGTGGTAACAGTATGGAATCTGTTTAGTCCGTGGCCAGTCTCCTGGTGGGCGCATTACTGGCACTATTATGCCATTATTATTCCTCTAGTACTCACGGTGATAACCACGGTATGGTTCCTCTGGGGCGGCATTATCGACCTGCATGAACTCTACATTGACCTTAAAACCTATAAGTCTGACATAAACGATGACGGCACTGTGGTTCATTCAGCCGATGCTGAAGTCATCCCGGATAATTACGTTGACTTTATTGAGTCCGAAGCTGAAAACAGCAGCAAACCCAAACCATTCCCGGGCAAACGGTCAAATATGGATTAATACAATTATTCCCGCACTATTTTTACTGGTTTTGGAATAACCAAAGATAAAATTTGTGCAATAGGCCAATATGACGCAGATCAACATGATCATGCCAACTGGTTCCGCATCGCAAAGAAGTAAGGCATTAAAATGAGAAGAACTAAAATTATCGCCACCATCGGACCAGCATGCGATACCGTTGCCGGGCTAAAATCATTATTTAATGCCGGCGTCAATGCCTGCCGGTTAAATTTTTCTTTCGGCACACATGCGGAACATGCACAAAAAATCGCGCGAATCCGCCAAGTCAGCAGCGAAATGCAACACCCGGTTGCCATCATTCAAGATTTGCAAGGACCAAAAATCCGGGTTGGCAAACTTGCCGCTCCAGTAGAGGTTAAAAAAGGCGATAAATTAATTTTGTCGGGAAATTCTCTGCACAAAAACACTCACTATTTACCGACTACTTACCGCAATATCGCCGACGACACCAAGGCAGGCAAAACCATTTTGCTTGCTGACGGCAAAATCATTCTCCGCGTCGAATCGGTCAATCCGGCAGCACGCGAGGTCGCCTGCAAAGTTATTGCCGGCGGTACCATCCTCACTGGTAAAGGCTTAAACCTGCCCTATACCAGAATTTCACTGCCCGCGCTCACCCCAAAAGATATTAAAGATGCGGTGTTCGGCATCCAAAACGGGATTGATTATCTGGCACTGTCTTTTGTCCGGTGCGGTGAAGATGTCTCTAAGCTCCGAAGACTACTCAAAAAAAACCATGCCGACATCCCCATCATCGCCAAATTGGAAAAACCAGAAGCTTTAGATAATTTACCGGAAATTTTAGCCGTTGCTGACGGCGTCATGGTTGCGCGCGGCGACTTGGCCGATGAAATCTCCTTTGAACACGTTCCCTCTGCACAAAAGCACATCATCAAAACCGCTAACGCCGCCGGTAAATTTACGATTGTCGCTACAGAGATGCTCAGCTCAATGATTGATAATCCGCTGCCTACCCGCGCCGAAGTTAGCGATGTCGCCAATGCCGTCATTGACGGCTCGGATATGATTATGCTATCCAACGAAACCGCCACTGGCAAATACCCTGCCAAGGCCGTTGCCTCAATGGCTGCAATCGCAGCAGAAGCCGAGAAATTAGCATGTACTGATACTATCCAAAATATCACTTTGGACAAAACCCAAATGATGACTCTGGCGATGTGCCAGTCTGCAGCATTTCTTTCGCGCCAACTGGCAGAACGCGCCACTGTTGTTCTGACTTCAACTGGAGAAACAGCCCGTATTATGGCAAAATGCCGTCCAGAAAGCGCCATCTATGCCGCCACCTTCCAACCGCTGATTTACCAGCAAATGTCGGCATATAACAACGTAACCCCGATTCTGCTCAGTAGTAATGAAAACACTGCCTCGATGACGCACCCGCAAATAATCGAACAAATTAAATCAACTCTTTTAACAAAAAAACTAGCCACCCCAGGCGAAAAATTAATTTTGCTAACCGGCAGCAGCAAACACGCCGGCAAACGGCAATTAAACTCTATTCACGTGATTACTTTGACCAAATAGCACCAATTTTTATAAATCGGTGATTATTGTTACTTGCTATTGACTTTTATCAAAAGTTGCTGTATTATTGTTTCTATAAATGACATTCCCGTAATAATAATAACACCTAAATCAGGAGCGAGATGATGAAAAAGTCGTTAATGTGTTTAATTGCGGTAGTTAGTGTGGCATGTGCGTTAATGTTAAGCGGATGCAACTGCTGCCCAAGCTGGTGTCCAATGGCCCCAGATGCAAACTGTAAATGTGGTTGCGTGAACAGCGCTACCTGTAAATGCGACAAAGATTGCACTAAATGTGAATGCGCCAAAACCAAAGCCTGCGCCTGCTGTAAAGACAGCGCTGCCTGCAAGTGCGCCAAAGATTGCACCAAATGCGAATGCAATAAGGCGAAAGTATGCAATTGCTGCGAAACCGCAGCAAAAACTGCTGCTCCTGCCGCAAAGTAATTTAACCTGATGTATTAACGCTCATACGTACTCGTGTGAGCGTTTTTTTATGGACTTAACTGATGCAGCGCGGATTAAAAATCAGCTCCTTTTTCCACCGCTTGGCAATAATCGCCAATACCACACGCATACAGGCTAATTGTGCTTATCAAAAATATCCTGCCGGATTATTACTCTACGGGATCGTTGCCGGAATTGCACCTGCTGTACTAGCCGAAGAAATCTGTTTTTGGCAAAATGCTGCATATTCGCTATTAATACTGCTCCCGGTGTTGTTGTTGTTGCCGCGCCGCTGTCATATCACATTGTTGGCGCTGCTGTTGGGAGCTCTTTTAACGCCTATCTATCTTTGGATGCTGCCGGATAAATACTTAAATTTATTAGGTAATGGCGACCGCGGGGCAGAAATTACAGTAAAAATTGCCGATACTTCTTGTGCCGGCAAAACATTGCCTTGGCTGAAAAATCCCAAGTTAATTAAGGCTGAGTTGTTTTCGGTAAGGTTAAATGGCAGTCACACTGCCAGTCAAACGTCTGGATTGATAGCCGTGGTTATGCCCCGGGGTTCTGCGCTGGTTAATTATGGTGATATGTTGACGCTAAAAGGAGTGTTTCGCCAGCCGGCAGGGTCTTTACTGGAAAGCCAGTTCAATATTTACCCTGAAAATTCGAATAAAAAAACTTTAATTACACCATTTTGTTTTGAGCGCTATGGTGAATTTAATTTTAAAAACTATTTGCTTGCACGCGGCATCTCCCGCATCTTTTATTCTGCTGAAACCATCCATACTGGCACTGATGTCCAGACGAGCAGGTATGGAACCGTGCTCTATTGCCGCGACAAAATTATGCACGCCGTTGCCGCCGGTATCAAACAGGATGAACTGAGCGCAATGCTGGCCACACTATTGTTTGGCTACCGTCAGGGATTGGAGCCGGAAACACGCGCCGCCTTCATCTGGAGCGGAACTATTCACATTTTTTCAGTCGGAGGAATGCATGTAGTAATATTGGCAATGTTGCTATTTTGGCTGTTACGACCGCTAGGGTTTCGCGCCCGGCATATTCTAATTCCTCTTTTGATCGCCATATATGTCGTCGCATCGGGGGCAGAACCTCCGGCAGTACGGTCGCTGCTGATGATTACCCTGTGGGCGTGGTGCCGGGCATGGCTGCGCTATACGCCGACGCTTAACATTGTTTTTATTGCTGCGATTATTGTATTAGCAGTAAATCCGTTGTATTTGCTGGACATTGGCGTTCAGTATTCATTTATAACCGTCATTTTTTTGATTGCGTCCGGTACATTTATGCGGGAATGGGAATTAACGGCGACCGAAACGATGCGGTGGATTCCGCCGGGATACCGCTCTAATCAACAGTTTTTTTGGCGGAAAAAAGTGGTTGCTTTATTTATGGCGGCGGCTGGGTGTGTTTTGGCTTGGCTGGTCAGCAGCGGTATTTCTCTCTATTATCAGGGTATTTATTTCCCGCTATCTATCATTGCCAATATTATTATTATTCCTTTTGTTTCCTGGTTATTTATTATCAGCGGTTTGAAATTAATGTTGATTCCATTTGCCGCACTGAATAACTGGCTAGGGAATTTACTTGAATTGATGCTGAGCTTTATTATCAAAATATGTACATTTTTCTATGATTATTTTGAAAATATTCCTATGATTCAGCCTCCGGTTTGGGCTCTGCTGATCTTTTATGCCGCACTGGCAGCAATGGTTATATTTCGCAATAAACGAGTTTTTTGGACGATGTTGACCCTAATGACGGTATTGCTGTTGTCCTGGCGCATTCTGCCTTTTCTGTCACGCGGGGAACTAATCATGCTTAACGGCGGCGGCAGTCAGGAAATATGCTTAATATTATGTCCGCCACGGGGAATGGATGCTATTGTCGTCAATGCGCCATCCTGGGAAGCCGGACAACGAACCATAAATCTTTTACGCCGCCGCGGCATTACCGGGATTGACCAGCTAATTCTGGCCGGAACACGCAAAGACTATTGTGCCGGAATTAAAGTACTGCTTGCTGCATTTAAAGTCAACCAAATCATTATCGAAAAGCCACCGGCCGGGAATATGTTTATTGTCGCCGCGCTGAAAGAGTTAAATCCGTCACAAACCCGGGTAATATTCAATGATTTTTTTCCGGTAAATGCCGACGCACGAATCAATTTTATCACAAAAAATAATGATTGGCAGTTTGAATATCAGGACTCCAACTTCCATATTACTGGAAAGGTTATTGAAACAAATCCGGGACGCCGTACCGTTACAGTTAATACTGATAAATACCCTGTTGCTGAAGCTGTCATTTACAACAGCAGTGTACTCGAAGAAAGGACTTTTAGTTTTAAATGAAAATCTGTCATATTATCACCAGAATGATCGTCGGCGGTGCCCAGGAAAATACGCTGTTCACTATTCGCGGTCACCTTGAAAAAGGGCACGAAGTAGTACTCATTACAGGTCCATCGCCAGGACCTGAAGGCAAGTTATTGGAAAATGCCGATATGCCGGCATTCGAAGTTGTTGAAATATCGTCACTAGTCCGTCAAATTAACCCTGTAAAGGATCTTCAGGCATATTGGCAACTAAAAAAGTTTTTCCTTTCCCGTCATTTTGACGTAGTACATACTCATAGCTCCAAGGCCGGCATCGTCGGCCGCGCTGCCGCCTGGAATGCCGGGGTGCCGGTAGTGGTGCATACAGTCCACGGTCAAGCCTTCCATCCTTACGAAAAACTATGGAAAAATTTACTCTATATCTGGTCGGAACGCTGGGCGGCAAAACGCTGTCATCGGATTTACGCCGTCGCGCAAGCGATGATTGAACAGTGCGTCACCAATCACATCGCACCGCGTGAAAAATACCAAGTGGTTTATAGCGGTATGGATACCGATAAATTCCTCAACTCCGTCCCTGAACCGCAATTACGACAGGAGTTAGGCATCCCCCCCAACGTCAAAGTTATCGGCACAGTTGCCCGGCTTTTTCCGTTAAAAGGCTATGAATATTTTATTCCTGCCGCCGCGGCAGTCGCCAAGCAATTTCCAAATACCCATTTTTTAATTGTCGGCAATGGTTCAATGATGCAGTTGCTGCAAGATGAAATTGCGGAGTTGGGCTTGACAGAAAACTTTCATTTTGCCGGATTGGTACCGCCGGACCAGGTTTACCGCTATATCGCACAAATGGATTTACTGCTGCATCTCTCCTTGCGGGAAGGATTGCCGCGGGCAGTAGTGCAAGCCCTCGCTTCGGGCAAACCCGCGATTGGTTTTGACCTTGACGGTACCCCGGAGGTTATCGTCAACGGTGAAACCGGTTTTATTGCCAGACCAGAAAATACTGCTGATGTCATCGCTGGCGCACTGCGCATCCTCTCTGATCCAGTTGCCGCCGCAAAAATGGGCGAAAACGGCAAAAAGCTTGCCGCCGCCAATTTTAACTGGCGAATGATGGCAGATATACTCGAAAATGAATATTCACAACTATTGAGCAAAAAAAATGGATAAAGCTGTCATCACTAAACTATACCGGATCATTGAAACTTATGGTAAACTGGCCATCGCCTATTCCGGCGGCACCGACAGTTCACTGCTGGCGGCTTGCGCTGTTAAAGTACTAGGTGCAGACAATGTGCTGCTGCTTCTGGTTGACTCTCCACTGTTGCCGGAGCACGAACGCAGTTTCGCCATAAAACAGGCCGCTGACCACGGCTGGCGATTGAACATTGTCCCAATCGACCCGCTGATTAACGCTGATATCCGGGAAAACTCCCCACTACGCTGTTATCACTGTAAAAAAGCATTAATGACGATTCTGAAAACTAGCGCGGCAATGGATGGATACGACAATCTTGCTGATGGGGTCAACCTTGACGACCTGGGCGACTATCGTCCAGGCTTAAAAGCCTCGGACGAACTCGATATTCTGCACCCTTTTTTGCAGGCAGAATTCGGCAAGGCACAAATTCGCGAGCTCGCCAAAGAGGTAAAAATGACTAACTGGAATGCCCCGGCGGCGGCTTGCCTAGCCTCCAGAATTCCATACGGCACTGAACTGAATTATGACTTGCTTAATATAATAGACCAGGCTGAAACGTTTCTACGCCTGCTCGGTTTTATTGGTTGCCGGGTAAGACTGATTGCTCCTGACAAAGCAAAAATTGAATCAAATTATGCTGATATTGAGGGCGTTGCATTTCACCGCGCGGAAATTATCCATAAACTCAAATCCCTCGGTTTCAAGTCCGTCCTGCTTGATCTTGAAGGCTACCGCCAGGGATCTCTCAACGAGGATATTGTCAAGGACAACGGATAACCGGCAAACGCCTTTTATACTAATCCCTAATCCGCCTGTTTTAGCATTACCACTCGGAACGGTCAAGATTGCGGTAATTGACGGCTTCGAAGAGATGTTCTTCGCGGATATCAGGAGCAGCATCCAAATCGGCAATAGTACGGGAAACTTTGAGGATGCGGTCGTAGGCTCTTGGGCTAAGGTTAAACCGGGTAATGGCATGGCGCAACAACGCCTGTGCCGCGGCGCCAATTTTACAAAAAGTATGCAAATCCTTGCTGGTCATATTAGCATTGCAATAGAACCCCAACCCCTGGTAACGCTTAAATTGAATATCTCTGGCTGCGACAACGCGCGTTAAAATTGCTGCACTGCTTTCGCCTGACGGAGTCGCCAGTAATTCATCCTGGGACAAATGTGGCACTTCAACGTGCAAATCAATCCGGTCAAGCAGCGGACCAGAAATTTTGCCGCGGTACTTACGTATTTCATTGGGTTTACAGCGGCAGCCGAGCGATGGATTTAAGATCCCGCACGGGCATGGATTCATCGCGGCGATAAGCATAAATTTGGCCGGAAAAGTAAAGCTGCCGGCTGCACGGCCAATATTAACATGCCCGCTTTCAAGCGGCTGCCGCAATACCTCCAAAACATTTCGTTTAAATTCCGGCAGTTCATCAAGAAACAGCACACCATTATGCGCTAAACTGATTTCTCCTGGTGAAGGATTTTTTCCGCCGCCAATCAGACCAATATCGCTAATAGTATGATGTGGAGAACGAAACGGACGGCGGTTTAGGAGCGGTTGCCCTGATGAAAGCATGCCCAGCACACTGTGAATACGGCTGGTTTCAATGGTTTCCTCCAAAGTCAGCGGCGGCAGAATTCCTGCCAGCCGCGCAGCAATCATGCTCTTACCAGTGCCCGGCGGTCCAATCATTAAGCTGTTGTGACCTCCGGCAGCGGCTATCTCCATCGCCCGGCGCGCGGCGCTTTGTCCTTTAACCTCGGCAAAATCTGGCTCACGCCCGGTATTTGACGCAATAAACTGCTGTAAATCAGCATGATAAGGCAATAAACCGCCTTGAGTAAAAAACTGCACGGCCTCGCGCAAATGGCTAACGGGATAGACCGCAACATTTTTCCCAGCGGCCAATGCGGCCTCTCCGGCGTTATTTACCGGCACAAGAATTGATTTGATACCCGGAGTATTTGCTACTTTTGCTGCGATTGGCAAAGCTCCGGATACACTGCGGATATTGCCGTTGAGCGCCAATTCACCGATGATGGCGGTTTCAGCAAATATAGTGCGGTCAATAAAACCTGTTCCTGCAAGCATTCCCAGCGCTAAAGCTAAATCAAATGCGGCGCCTTCTTTTTTTAAATCCGCCGGAGCTAAATTAATAACTGTTGCTCCCTCGGGGTGCGGAAATCCGGAGCTATGCAAAGCAGAGCGTACCCGTTCGCGGCTTTCCTTAATCGCCGGGTCCGGCAGTCCAACGATCGTTACAAAATCCTGCTCGCCCTTTTGTGTTGCGTTAATTTCCACTTCAACAATAAACGCGTCAATGCCGACGACTGCGGCGGAATAAGTTTTTGCAAGCATTGTAATGGTCTTTCAAAAATTAATATATGGCTCGTTAGTATTAAATCTGAATAATGTCGACACGACTTCCGAGCTCGTAAGTTTAAAATCTGCTATAAACTACCGCAAAAAATAAGTATTGCAAACTGAAAGCGCTATTACCTTAATTGATAAACAGAGTATTGCGGATTGTCTAAAACCCTGCTGACGCCAGGAGATTTTTCAAATGCTTCTAGAATATGCCGCGGCCACCCTTTTTCATTAATCGCACCAGCAAAATTGTAGTTGAACCGTTTGGCAACGATAACTGTGTTAATATTGTTATGAAGTAAATTACTAACGATAGCGTTACTGCTAAAAATTTCATGAGTAAAGGTTGCATCAGTGCCGGGAATATAGTACGACGCCATTTCCCACTCTTCCCAAAAAATTTTGCTCTGAGGTGATGACCGCTGTTGTTTGAGGTAAGATAATACCTGGGCAACATCGGCATCAAGCGGCACGGTTTTTGCCATAAACACGATAACAGCACAATATTGTATCAGCACAACGGCGGCAATAATGCAAAATAGAACACTCTTGCGGTTAAACCGGCAGAGCGCCGATAAAATAACCGCGAAGACTGGAAAAATGACGACTAGATATCTACCATACCGACGGGCAAAAATCAACCAAAGCAAAAAAAACAACACTGCCGGCAATCCTAAAACCATATAGCGCCGCCACAACTCGTGACGGCACAACCGGCTGCTGCACAACTGCCAAAAAAGCAGTGCCGTTAATAATGGCAAGGCAAATCCGAACCATTGCAGGAAGTTTGGCAAGGGAATTACTGCTGCCGGACGGTTGCTGGCCGCATAGTAGTAATTGGTTATCTCGGGAATGACGGAGTTTTTGTCATTTTTATACTTTATGACGACACCGTCATTTTGCGGTGGCGGCGGTGGATTGTGCAATTTAATCTGAACGCCAATTTTTGTGGACAGTTTTACCAATTCGCGGACGACCATATCGTCACTGCCGAATTTTGCCGCGCGGAACTGCAAGTCCGGAATTATCAGCAGCGAGATTAACAGCAGACTGCCGCTGATAGTTAAAACGGCATAAATTATTTTATGACGGTAATGCATTAGGCAATCAGCCGCGAACAACAGAAAAAATGGCGGCAACAAAATCATTCCAGTCCGTTTGGAATACCATAACCCCGCCATTGCCAACGCACACCACCAAAATTGCTTTTTTATCAGCAGCAAAATAATAAGTAAAATGATTGCGGCACATAACAAATCTATAAAAGTAAGCACTGCGCATACCGGGAGAATTGGCGTCATTCCAACTAGGAGCACGGCATATTTGGCACGGTAACTGCCGGCAAAATGTTTTGTCAGGAGATAAACCAGCCACAAGATTAACGCAAAAAATAGTGTCTGAACACATTGCACGGTATAATAGCTGTATCCGCCAGTCAACTGACAAACCGTCATATTGATCCCGTACCAAAGCGGACTTT
Organism: uncultured Victivallaceae bacterium; assembly: GCA_964542255.1. Lineage (GTDB taxonomy): Bacteria > Verrucomicrobiota > Lentisphaeria > Victivallales > Victivallaceae > CAYMSF01. The sequence continues at coordinate 1,551 of CAZITV010000034.1, read as the reverse complement.
CCTCGTGATAGATATTAAAGTTATTTTTGCTGGCAACTTGAATGGGACGGGTGCCTTGTTCACACCAGGCGCGAACGCATTTTAGATGCCAAACGCCGTCATTAAAACGCGGGTTCCCAATAATCCCAAGACAAAGAACCGGCAAGGAAAGAATAACCATCAAGTGCCAGCAACGGCAGCGATGAACTAATGTTGCCAAAAAGAGACGACATTTTTCAGCCAAAACTATTATTATTTTGCACATTTTATTTTTTTGATTTATTCCCGATAACCGCAAGCAGTTTATATATCCAAACTATTTTTTTAGCGTTAAGCATATGAATAAAAGACGTTATGGTGCTGCCATATTTACGGCTAATATCAAGCTCTTCCTGAAACTGTTGTTCAAAATGATTATTGCTGATAGAATCATCGTGACGGCGGAATGACGCCAGCAGTTTCCGCAGATGTATAGGCCGCGATTTTCCCGCCATTAACATCCAAAGTTCATAATCCCAGGCCGCACGAAACTTTTTATCCAGATTGCCTGTTTCCCGCCATAAATCCATCCGCCAAAATGTTGCCGGCTGGTTAATAAAATTCTCACATAGCAGCACTGTTTTACTGTAAAAAAAACCTAACAAATTTTTATATACTGTAATTGGACGGCGGATCTCAACACCGTGTTCATCAATAATCCGGCATCGTCCATAAAGCCAGCGCCGCTCCGGATACTGTTCAAACGCAGTGGCGACTGCCTGCAGTGTTCCTGACTCAAACAAGTCATCGGCATTAAGCCACCCCCCGACATCACCGGTAGCTAGTGCCATACCGTAGTTAATCGCGGCCTGAGCAGAACCATCTTTGCGCGATATAACAGTACAACGGTCTTTGTATTCTTCCAGGATTTTTAATGTTCCGTCTGTTGACATACCGTCACAAATGATATATTCCAGCTCAAAATTGCCCTTTTGCTGCAAGACGCTTTCAATCGTATGCCGAATAAATTTTTCGCCGTTATAGACTGGGGTGATTACAGAAATTTTCATACTGATTCCATATTTTTATTAGCTCCGCAATGGAGAATATTATGTGCTTTTAATATATCACCGCAGGTTTAAATTGAACGCAAACCGGCGCACTGATGTTAATTTGCCTGGCGGTTTCCATCAACTGTCCGGATTGATTATCTATTTTATATAGAGAAACGTTATTGCCGGTCTGGTTTGCCACAAGGCAATATTGACCGCTGTCGTCAATATTAAAATGGCGCGGAGTGCTAATTCCTGCGCCTTGATGTCCGGCAGCAGTCAATGCCCCGGTAGTTTGGTCTATTCTGAATATTGCAATCGAATTATGCCCGCGGTTAGAACCGTAAAGAAATTTTCCATCCGGCCTAACTTTGATTTCAGCACACCAATTTTTTCCATTGTATTCTGGCGGCAAAGTTGATACAGTTTGTACCGGACTAAGCTTGCCCGTTTGGTCATTATAGTCAAATCGTGTAATCGTACTGTCATGTTCGGCAATAACATAAGCCGATTTACCGTTCGGATGAAATGTAAAATGGCG
>CAZITV010000033.1:0-17054 GCA_964542255.1 uncultured Victivallaceae bacterium | reverse complement strand
CGGTATTCCGCAACTTTGTTGATACCTGGCTGCGCGGCAAAGGCTATCAAGTAGTTGGCTGGAAATGATTTTCCGCAGCTGCGTCAATTTCTATCTCGAAGAGTAGTTCATCGCGGCAAACCGTGGAGTGAGAAACTGCCAAAGGGAATTCCGCAATGTTGTGCTTGGCGAGATATTTTTCCAGTAAAATTTTATCATGATAATGTTTAAAATAGGCGATGCCGCGCATTAGATTACTCCAATCCATGCCGCGCGATTCGAGTAGTGCCAATACAACCTGCATGGTATAGTCTAGCTGTTTTTCCGCGTTGCCCTGGTATAGTGAATGACCATGCCGGTCAATGGCGGCGGTGCCGGAAATCATTAGTTGCCGGCAACTTGGTAAAGATATTTCGACTGCCCGGCTAAACGAGCTGTGGTAATTAAGCGCTGAATCCTGCATCGGGGAGGGAACTGCTGCAATTTTCATATTGTGGTTTTTGGGTTTTACCGCGAAAACATTACAAATTACCGCTGCATCATATTGGTTTGCTGCACCGATACCGGTGCTGGCCGGGATGACATTGTCAAAGATGCCGCGTTCACCGTAAAATGCAGTGCGGATTTCATTAAATTCACGATACCAGGCGAGCAGCCTGTCAAGAAAAAACCAAGTGCGGACAATGTTGTTAAACTGAAACCCGTTACGGTTTAAGAGCAGTTCAATTATCTCCAATACTGCTGATGTTTGTTCCGATGGTGATGCGTTTAAATTGGCCGCGGTGATTCCGCTAAGGTTGCAGTAAACCGCATATTCGTCTTCATAAATATAACCGGCGATCTCATCACGGTGCACTATCGGACGCGGCACTGCGCCGGAAATAATCATTGACTGGGTCGAATAACTGGAGCCGCCGCCACAACAGTCGCCGTGCAGCCACAGCGGATTTAGTTCATTATTATCCAATGGAAAAGGTTTAATTGCGGCGGCGCCGGAAAAAATAAACTGACTGAGTAAATGTGCCTTCCGCATAGCCAGCATATTTTGCAGTTCAGCGCTAAGTTGATGCCAGCATTCACCGTCCAAATTGATGTACCCAGCAGTCAAAGAGGAAAATCTAAATTCCGAGATATTTTTATCATTAATCTTGTCTGTACTTGTTAAAAGCATAAATAACCCTTAAGGTTTAATAATTTTAACTGGAATGGCACCTACTACATATTGTACCCGTTCGCGTTTTGGTTTAACCGGTTCAACTACCTTAACGCCGCCGCTATCATTTTTATTGTTCTCAATATTGGATTTTATCTCATTTTTCTTGTTATTTTTATTTTCTTCAATCATTTTTACACTTTTCATTTCGCTGTCCGTTAGCAATTTTGGCTCATTTTTTTGTGCATTTACTGAAGCATTATTATTTTCATTGAGCACCATCTCCTTATTTGCATTTTTAGATTCAACGAAAGTAACAGCTGAAATAATCAAATTATTGATTCCGGCAGAAGCCTCATTGTCGGCGGTAATATAGAGCATCCCGCGGTTTCGTTTGGGCGGGATGTAGGCGCTTTTTATTTTGATTCCTTTGGGCGGATCAACCAACTGCAGCACAACCGCATCGGTAAAACCGGCAGCACGGTTGATTTCAAAAACTATGCCAATATCTTTGCCGCAGACTAAATCGAAATATCCCTGTTGTATCGGCGCGGTAGTAATACTGAATAGCGTGTTATTACTCACCATTACCGTAGTTTCATCGGATGCCACCAGATGGCGATATATAAATGCCTGCATTGAATCCTCCGCAGTGCTCACCGTTCTCGTAACTTTGCGACCGTTAACAATCGCGGTTGCAACTAATTCCGGCACAATATATTTTGCGGTAGTGCCAGCAGCGCAGTTGAGCGTCATTCGGGTTTTGTTGATATTCGCCGGTATTACCCCGCCGCTGATAGAAAGTTCCTGAGTTTTATTTTTTAATTCAATTTTAATCTCGCCGTTAAAACCGTCGTAACGCACGGCATGGACAGTTATGGCGGCTGCGGCGCCCGCCGGGATGAATAATGCCGCTGGCGATATTATTACCGCAAAATCTGGTGATGGTGAGCCAAGCGTCAACCGGTAGGCGTAATCAGCACCGCCCTTATTTTGAGTATCGCTGATGCGAATGGTGTAAATACCATCATTGGGGATTTCTGCCATGAAATTTGAATCGGCTTGATGCGTGAGAAAGCCTTCGCCGATATCCTTGGCGTCGTCATTTTCTTTTATTGCGGTGCCTTTTTGATCGTAAAGCGTGATGGCCGAGTCCAGAGGTGAATTTAGTTTTCTGGCAGCGACTTTGGCGGCAATGACTTGCCCTTTATGTGCTTCAAAACAGAAATAATTTTTGGCTCCAGTGGTTTTAATACAGCCGTTGATGATGACTGGCAATTTGACTTGCTGCTTTTTATCGCGGGATTCGCAAGCGGAAGAAGCAAAAATTTCCGGCAGGTTATCAACCGCGAACGGCATCCGGTTTGAATTAAGTCCACGGTTGCTGACACTGATATTAAGGGTATCCGGAGCATTCCTGCCGGTATCTATGGTCATTTTATCCGAGGGTAGATTTACACCGTAAATATTTACCGTCGCCGGTTGGTTACTGGTACTTGCCCCAAGTGGAAAAATATTGGTGATATAAGGTAACTCACCAACATTAACCCGGTAAACAAAATCCTCTCTGCCACGGTAAATTGAGTCGCGCACCGCGAGAAAGTAAACACCATCTGCCGGAACTTTGAAGAATAGTACTGAATCCTGCAAAAAACGGTAATCGTCAGCAAACGCGAGTTCACGCCCCGCCGCGTCTGATAGCGTTAGACATATTTTAAACCATCCAGGAACGGCATCCGCCAAATACGGAATTAATGCTCTGGCATAAGCCTCAACTACCAGGAGTTGCCCTTTTTTAGCAGAAAATTTATAACTGTCAACGTCGCCGGGAAAAATTTGCCCGTTTAAAGTGACGGGTAGTGCTGCCAGCTGTTTTGCCACTGACGGTTTATCATTTGGCTCAACTTCGACAACTTCCTGCAGTTGTCCGATATTAAAAATTAATTTATTGGAAATGCCGGTATCGGTGACAATCGCTATTTCGCGGTTGCCGGGAAGAGTCTCTTTGCCGATGCTGATTTTTATAGTTATAGTTTCGCTTATGGCCATTTTTTGCCGGTTAGGTTTGTAGTTCTCCGGCTCTGTCGCGTTAATAATTTGAATTTGTATATTTTTATCGTTGATATAGGCAGATTTCGCTCCGAAAATAAATTGTCCGCCAATTTTCGCGGTAAATTCACTGCCAGGCGTCCCGCCGGCAGGATAAACATAACCAATATGCGGGTCAGCAGCATAAATGCTGCCCATAATGAACATTACCGTAATTGACAACAGCGCGCATTGACACCGCTGCGTAACTGCGCTTCGCATGAGTGCAAAAATCTTTATTATGTAGGTCATAACATTCAAATTTCCATAAACTGCTGAGTTAACCATTACTGTTTTGCTTGAAAAACTTTAGGGTTCATTACTTCCTTGAGTATTCCGCCTGTTTCATTCGCCGGTATTTCTGCCGCAGCCAGCGGGGACAGAATAAACTGTTTGCCTTCAGGATGCGGAATTTTTGCGTCCAGCGGTATGCCCATCAGCATATAAATGCTGGCAGCTAAATCCCACGGATAAATTGGCCGTGAAACAACATTTTCGCCACGTTCATCGGTTTGACCAACAACCTTGCCGCCAACAAATCCTCCGCCGGCGACCAGCGTCGAAAATGCCTTGCCGTAATGACCGCGTCCGCCATTCCACGGCGACTCGGTTTGCACCCGCGGGGTGTGCCCAAATTCACCGCTAACCCAAACAATAGTGCTGTCCAGTAATTGTTTATCGCTTAAATCCTGCAGCAGCGCTGATATGCCGCGGTCCAGTTCCGGTAGTTTGCGCGCCATTTCCCGAAAATGGTCTTTATGCGTGTCCCAACCCGGTGAACTGATGACGATATATGGTACACCGCGCTCAACCAATCTTCGTGCAGCCAGGCACGATTGTCCAAAAGTGTTGGCGCCGTAACGTTCGCGTGTTTCCTTGCTTTCTTCATTTAAGTCGAAGGTTTTTCCGGCATCGCCTAAAATAATTTTATAGGCTTGTTCTTGAGCTTTGGATGCTGCTTTGACAGTCGCATCATTATTCATTTCAGCGCCAAACTGGTCTAGTGACTGCAATAATTTTTTACGGTCATACTGCCGTTCCAAAGAAATCTTTTCAGAAACGATGCCCTCAACAGCGAATACCGGCCGTGCCGGGTCACCGCCGGTTGAAAATGGTTTATATTGTGAACCAAGAAAACCAGATTCGGAAAATCTGCCTAGTGGACGCGGCAAAGTTATATATGGGGGAAGTTCACCAGAGTAATTATCCTGGTTGTATTTAAAGTAGGTAACCGTAGCGCCAATGCCGGGAAATACCACACCTTCAACCGGTTTACGGCCGGTTTGAACCAGATATGCTGCGGTCTCATGACCGTTGTTGCCATGGGTCATCCCGCGTAAAATAACATATTTATCCGCCTGTTTGGCAAGCAGCGGCAGCATTTGGCTGATTTGAATTCCTTCTACATTGGTGGTCAGCGGTTTATTATAAGGCCCGCAGTAGTTTACGCCGGCCGCCGGCTTTGGGTCAAAAGTATCAAGATGCGATAACCCGCCTGCCAGCCAAATTTGAATAACCGCCTTGGCCGGTGCATTCTTTGCGGCATCATCAGCGGAAATCAGGTTAATCCCCGTCAAAAATATTATCACCGTCAATGATAGAAGATATTGTAAGTACATTATTACACCTTAATGTTTGAGATAAAATTCTTTAGTGTTTATCAGCGCCCAGGCTATATCATTGAACGGTTCACCGTGTTTGCGTCCCGTGCCGGTGGCATATTCCATGGCGGTATCGAGTTCATTGGGCATTGGCGGTCTGGACAATATCAGCAGGTACAATTCATTAATGATTGATGCACCATTTTTATGGGTTTGATACAACTTCCGCAGTACCCCACTGCTTTCGATTTTTCGCTGAATATTACTCGAATTGAGCAGATACTGCGCCTGCAGCACCGTTGGTTTATTGTTTCGTTCTGACTCAAATGATGTATTCCGCGGCGGTCGGCCGAATAACTCGAAAAAAGGTGACTCAATGCTGCCGTCTGCAACTGTAATCGCCCGTTTGCCGTTAGGTAAAAATGTATATGGTTCAGGAATATTACTGGAATATATTTCCCCGGTGCCGGTGATTTGACAAACCGCGTCAATTAGTACTTCGGCATCGAGGCGCCGTATGATGTAACGGGAAAATCCTGAGTTATCTTGAAGATTGTAACGGTTAGTTCTGGACGAAAGCTGATATGTCGTTGAGTTCAGTATCAGACGGTAAATATGTTTGATATCAAACTTATGGCTAATTAGTTCCTGTTCAAGGCAGTTGAGAAGCTCTGCGCTCCACGGCGAGCTTTGCGGAGAATTAATATTCTCATTCTCAGCGACAATCCGGCGTCCGGTCAAACGGTACCACACCCGGTTAACTGCGTTTTTGGCGAACCAGGGGTTGTTAGGTGATGTTAACCAGCGCGCGAACTCTTGCCGCGGGTCTTTGTCGGCAGGTATATTTATCCCTATTCCATCCAGTGGAACTGGTTTGATGACTTTACCACTGACCGGACAAGATAGTTTGCCTTGTTCGTTAAAATAGACAATTTCTTCTTTCCACTCATCGGTGTTCTTATAGCCGATTTTTGCAAAAAATGCTGCCATTTCCATGATTTGGTTTTCTGAGTATTCGCCACCGGTGAGATTTACTCCCATGAACAACTGTGCCGTACTTACCGCAATGTCGCGTGGATTGCGTCCTTGAAAAGTCCGGTAGTAATTAACTGGAGGAATATGAAAATTGCTGCCGCTGGAGGTTAATAATTGGCAGACGAATTGGTCGTAGGGCATATTGTCGCGGATGCATTTTCTGACCCAGCGGTCATAGGCATGTGCCGCCTGCGGCCATAAATTACTCGGAAATTCCGCTTTGATTTTTAAAATATCGCCCCACAATAACCCTTGATAATCCGCAAAATCATCACTGGCAAGTATATGGTCAATCAGTTTTGCACGTTTGTCCAGTGCACTGTTGTGCAGAAAATTTTTGACCTCACCCGGTGTCGGCAGGGTTCCAGCGGCATCCAAGTAAACTCTGCGGATGAATACTTCGTCACTGCATATGACGGATGGCGGAATCCGCTTATCTTTAAGCTTTTCAATTACGATAGTATCAATCCGGTTGTTAACCTTGAATTTATCATACCAGACCGACTCTTCAGCATCATCTGCACGGCAAATGAGCACCGCTGCAAAAAGCAGCAATGGCATTACAATCCATAAACAAAGTTTTATATTATATATCATTAGTTTTTATCAAGTTATGTTAACCATTGTCGCCGTTGCCTAAATTCCGTCAATCCAGATTAACCACAGATAAACACGGATGGACACAGATAATACATTAAATTAAATTTTAACATCACTTTCAGTCAGAAATTTTATTTTTATATCACCCTGGTAACCATTATTAGTTTTCCATATGTGTTAATTTGTGTTCATCTGTGGTTATTCGCCTCAATAACCGTTGAGCATTCGTTCACATATTTAACGGTTAATCAGACAAAATATTGTAAGATTATCGTCTTTTAGTTTTTTAAACGGGTAATTGGTTTGCTAACATGCTCAAGCAGTCTATCCAGCATTCCTCCCGGATCTGCATAACCAATCACCACTTCATCTGCCAACTCCAGCATAAAACGATTACGTTGTTCCGCCGTCGCGGTTGTCATCCGCCGCACTGTCCGCTCAAACGGTGTTATAATCAGCAATCTGCCGCTGTCAACAGCGGCGTTTAACTCCGGCTCAAAGGTGTATTTCATCCCTCGTGCCAAAACCATTATCACCGGCTGTTTGCCTGCCAATAAATAGTGCAGTACATCCTGTTCCAACGTCGAATGAAAACCGCTAATCACACAATGACCTAAATTCCGTTGTTCAATTGCCCAGTCATAGCATTTTAACACTACCGTCGCCGGTATTTTTCGGCTGCATAAAAAAGCGGTTTTGTGCAGTTTAAGTAATTCCTTATTGCCTAGTGAACCGGCAATCATTTTTATTCTCCAGAGTTGTTTGATTTTTCTTTCAGCTGCTTAATTTTTTTTGATGGTGGAAGATAATTTTCTGAGGTTATCACCGGTTTTCCGGTTTTTTGTTCCAGTTCCAATCGCGCGTTCTTAGCTATTTTTCCGCCTTTTTTACCAGCTTCAGCATTCTCTGCCATACCGGATGCCTCAACGCTTTCAGCAATCTGCCGAGTAGAGAGTTCAGCAAGTGCAGTGAAAATCAACTCCGCTTCACTCATGTGATCTCGCAGATTTTGTGCCTTCAGTCCTTTGATTGTTTTATGTTTTTTTACGGGAATACCGCTCCATTCCTGATGAATGATATTGGTGAGAATCGCATATTCATCCTCTTTGGTTACTTCATGCTCCTTCCAGTAATCGGTGAGTTTATTGCGGGTCTCCTGTCCCATCATCCGCTGCTGAATCCATTTTTCGCTCCTGCCAAGCTGCTGCCAGTATTCGCGCGCACGATCTAGCGAACGCGCCGGATCGCTCATGTCCTGCAACCGTTCATAGCCGACCTTGGCCAACCACTGCTTGAATGGTTCTGCCTTCGGCGAGGGGATAGACTGAATGATCCGCAATAAACCCTCTGCATTAGCACAATCCGTCGCATATTTCTTACCGTCAGATGACTCCAATTTCAGTTGTCGACAAATTGTCGACAACTCAACTCCGTCCTCAGATTTTACCCGTGTTTTCATCTTAAACCAATAGTCACGCGGATTTACGCTGTCAGTCAGCGCCTCGATAACATCAATCACTGAAAAATACCAAATCTCGCCCGCATCATCGTAATGACGGCGGATTTTATAACTTTCAAATACCGCTAATGACTTTTCTTTCATAGTTGTTATCCCCATATATTTTTATTAATACACATTTAACCACAGATAAACACGGATGGACACAGATAATTCATTTAAATTAATTTTTTTTCACGTCAATTTCCATCCGTAAAAAACTTTTACTCCTAATTAAGTCACTACTAACCATCATTAGTTTTCCATCTGTGTTAATTTGTGTTCATCTGTGGTTAATCTTTTTAATAACCGTTCAGCATTCGTTCACATATTTAACCACAGATAAACACGGAAGTACACAGATAATTCATAGGGTTAACTCTTTTAAGTCAATAAACTTTCAGTCAGTAATAACTTTTATCACTATACCACCATGGTAACCATTATTAGTTTTCCATCTGTGTTAATTTGTGTTCATCTGTGGTTAATCTTTTTAATAACCGTTCAGCATTCGTTTAATTTCTATTTTTGGATTAGCAAAATTAATGATCAGCCCAAAGCGTTTTCGGCACGCTTTAAGGTAATTCATTAATTGCGCTTTATGAATTTCATCAATACACTTTACCGTCTTTAACTCAATAATGATTTCCTTCGCAACAAAGAGATCGCAAAAGTATTCTCCAACAAGGCAATTAGCGTAATAAACATTCAAACTCTTTTGCTGTTCGACTTCTAACCCTTGTTTAGTCAACTCTATTACCAGCGCGTTTTCATAAACCTTTTCCAGAAAACCGCAACCAAGTGTGTTCGAAACAGTAAATGCGCAATTGATTATTTTTTCAGTTATCAAGTTTGCATCATCTTCTAGCATAAGTCGTTATTCTCTATGTTATGATATCTATAAACCACAGATAAACACGGATGGACACAGATAATTCATTAAATTAATTTTCTTTAACGTCAATTTCTATCCGTAATAATTTTATCTCTAATAAAACCACTAGTAACCATTATTAGTTTTCTATCCGTGTTAATCTGTGGTTAATCGTCTTATTTTCTATACTTTTGTTACGTCTATGATAACTATTTGTCAAATACGTCGTCATTTTTTCTTCCTATCGTCTATTAAGAAAAATTACATCCAATTCGTGCATCGTTATAGTAACCGCATTTTTCGATAAAAACATCTAATAATCTAGCATAACCATTGATGTTATACAATATAAAATATTCAAGCCGCATTCTAAACTCAAGCCAGTTTGATTGAGCTTGCCGCGGTTGTATTTAGCTATCAATGAGTTATATTAAGTGAACGGTTATTGGTATTAATTTATTGTGCATAATTCAAATAATTAAAACTTCGGAGCATAACGATGACTTTGGAACAAAACGATCAGGCGCAGCAGGAATCCGTCAGTCAGGAGGATATTTTTAGCCAGCGCATCAGCAAGGTTGAAGAATTAAAAGCTAGCGGCATCGCTCCATTCGGAGAACGTTTCGACGGCGCCACGTTGATTGATTATGCCCGGAAAAGTTATAATGCCGAGGCTGACGCGGAGCAGGAACAGCCCGCCATGATTGCCGGACGTCTGATGGCGATGCGGGTAATGGGTGGTTCGATATTTGCCGACCTCAAAGACCGCAGTGGCAAAATTCAACTTTTTGTTAATAAAAAAGAGTTGGGTGAAGATGCGTTTAAAATCTTTAAAAAGTTAGATATTGGTGATTTACTTGGTATTAGCGGTTTGCTTTTTGTAACCAAGATGGGCGAATTAACCATAAAAGTCAAAAGCTGTACGCTGCTGTGTAAATCACTGCGCCCACTGCCGGAAAAATTCCATGGTCTGACCAATATTGAACAGCGTTACCGCCAGCGCTATTTGGATTTGATTATGAGCGATGAGAGTATGGCGGTATTCCAAAAAAGATTTGTCATTATTCGTGAAATCCGCAATTACTTGGAATCGAAAGGTTTTATAGAAGTTGAAACTCCGATGCTTCAGCCTTTGGCAGGCGGTGCCGTTGCCAATCCGTTTAAAACCTATTATGAAGCGCTGAGCAGCCAGATGTTTATGCGTATCGCGCCGGAATTATATCTCAAACGTCTTTTAGTTGCAGGATTCGAGAAAGTTTTTGAACTGAACCGTAATTTTCGCAATGAGGGAATGTCTCGCCGGCACAATCCGGAATTTACCATGATTGAAATTTATCAGGCATATGGCGACTGCCGCACGATGATGGATTTAATCGAGGAAATGGTTTCCGGCATCGCTGAAAAAGTTTTTGGCACCACCAAAATTGACCATGGTAACGGTAAAATCATTGATTTACAGCGCCCATGGAAACGGATTAACTATACTGACTTAGTGAAAGAGCGCCTCGGTGCGGACTGGTTTGAGTTATCTTTGACGGATAAGTATGCGAAAGCCAAAACTATGGGAGTTGAGATTGAACCTGGTATGCCGGAATTCAAAGTAACCAATGAAGCTTATGAAAAACTCATTGAGCACACCTTGATTCAACCAACATTTGTAACCCGCCTGCCGGCTCAACTCGTACCGCTCGCTAAGGCATGTTCCGATGACCAGCAATTCGTTGATGTGTTTGAACTTGAAATTAATGGTCAGGAAGTCGCTCCAGGATATTCCGAACTCAATGACCCGATTGAACAACGCAAAAGATTTATGGAGCAGTTCGAGCGCGAAAAACAGCCGGGTGATAACATCGCCGACAAGGTAGATGAAGATTTCCTCGTCGCGCTTGAACACGGTATGCCACCGGCCGGCGGTATGGGTATCGGTATTGACCGTCTCGTAATGATGCTCACCGGCGCCGAATCTATCCGCGATGTCATCCTTTTTCCGCAAATGAAAATTAAAAAGTAGCTGCCAATTTTACTGTTTTCCTGAGTACAGCTCAGTATAAAATTTAAGCGGGACACGGCGGCATTCTATCTGCCGCCGGTGCAGCACGTATGACAGCTTATCGAATAACTGCTCCGGTGCTGTTAGTCTTGTAAAAATTACCAACTTTATTATTGCCGGAGTTGCCGCCGATGACTTTGCCTTGGCGATCTGGTTGTTGTGCCGGTGCAGCAGGCGGCATTGGCCGGCCGCCGTCATTTTTGCGGTACCAATCTACAGGATAGTATGAACCAAGATAATAGCTATATTCATAGTTGTCTTCTGGCGCGAGGTAATAGGGCAGGAAGTAGGTTTTTACCGCTGCGGTCTGGTCGCGGTGTGAATCGCGGGCACCGGCATCGCTGACAATGTTCAAATTGTTGTTGACCGGTTGCGGCGGAGTTGCGCTGCGTTGTTTTGTCTCAAGCATATTTTTGTCATCCGGAGTCCCGGCATCATCAACAATCCCTAAGTTGTTATTATCAGGAACTTCAATTTGTGAGGGTGCAGCGGTATCTTGTGGTTCAGGTTGATTTTGCGGTGCTGATTGCTGAGCGGCGTAACTGCCGTAAATATTCAGGTATTTATTGACAATGCCGACTGCGCGCTGGGCGGTTCCAGCGAAAACTGGTATTCCAGAAACTCCACGGTAATTAGCCTTGATTCCAGTCGGATAAATAAATCCGCTCCAGCAGACGCCGTTTGGCAGATTGGTGCCATCGAGAATGATTTGTTTTGCGGTAATTGTTTTGCCGCTGGTAACTTCTTGAATTTCTGCGACGCACCCTTGGCGGATTGTGCTTGTTGGCATTAATTTGACGCTGCTGCGCAGGGCAAATGTGGCGAAGTTAATATCTTCCGGAGCGATGTTGATGTCGGCACCATTGAGTTTCGCCTTTATTTCTTTCATAATATTTTCGACGCGTGTTTTTGCATTGATAGCGACGGTATCCATGTCAACGGCTTGATATTCGCTGATTTTCTTATCGAACTTTTCGGCGTGTTCCGGCTTATAGCCATATTTCTTTTGAATATCTGCCGGGAGTGAATCAAATTTTATACCGCGCAGAACAAAATTGCCGTTGTTATCGGTATAACCAATATCAAGCCCAGACGGATTTATCGCTTCAATTACGGCATTTTTATAGACGGTGCCATCATTAGTTTTGATGTCCGCGGCTTGCACGACAAAAACAATTGATAGAAATGCAATTACCCAGTATCGCTTCATTTGATTCACCTTATAAATAATTCTTGTAAAATTAAACCTAACGTGAAACAATACAATTAAAACTTAACAGTGCAAGCCTTAAAACCAAAAACTGCCATGCAAATGTTGCTGAATTTGTTAATACAGTTATTGAAATTATTACAGATGACTGCACATTATTTAGTAACGTTATTTAAAATATTAGGAATTATAGCATATAACTAGTGCTTTTTCAGTTCCTGCCGAGATTTTTGTTTTTTTGAGTTATATATCACTGGTATGTTCCGCTCAAGCATTCCAGGCATCAACTCGAATTGAACATCGAAAACATAAATGGTTATCTTGTGACAGTTCCTTAGTGACAATTCTTAAACAACACAGAGGTTAATTATGTACATGCTCAGATTATTATTGTTGATGTTAGCGGCTGCCGCGTTGTGTGCCGGTTGCAACAGTATTGGTGTCAACAAAATTACCAAGGATGAGTGGTTCGAAAAAAATGGCAGTATGGGAGTTCGGACGAATGAGATTGGCAGCAATTGCAGGAATTATTTACTGGCAAATGAGTTGAGTGTTATTTACGACAATGCCCCTGAGGTGGCAATATATAATATTTATCAGGAATATTTGAATTCTAAGCACGAGCGTCATTACTTGACTATCCTTGCTGAATTGTGTTATGTCGCCGGAATGAATGCTGATTCACAGGACCAAAAGGTAGCGTTCCATAGTGCCGCCGCATATTTCTCTTACCAGTATTTATTTGGAAATGCTGTCAAGCCGAGTTTGCCGCCACCATATGATATGGATGTTTTTATTGTTGCCAGATTTTACAATGGTGCTCTAGATACGTTGATTACTTTTCTAAATGATAAAAAAATTGTCTTCAACTCTTGTTATAATATCCCGGCAGTTGCCGGCTTAAATTTGCGCTTTGGCGTTCCGTTATTAGAGTTGTCATGTCCGATTGACAAAACAACGCAGCTTTTGTCATGTTATCATTACAGTGCAGAAGGCTTATATGTATATTCTTATTCGCCTGGCGTCGGTGTGCCGTTAATTGCCCACTCTAATATGCCGCTTGAACACCCAAAGCCATTTAAAATAATTAAAGACCGTTCATATCCCACAACGTTTTTTCTGAGAATGAGTGATGCTGCAGATGGCAATATTGATGTACGGGTAGAGTTATACAGTGCCATGATTACTGATACAATTAAAATTAATGATAAAATTACGGCACCGCTAAGCGTGGATTTTTCCACCCCGTTAGCATACGATTTGCGCAACCCGCCATTAATTGACGGTTTCTCTTATATGTTTAACGCTGAAAGCCCTGATTATCTTGGTATATTTGCACTGGATAGACTGGTAAAAAATAAGATTCCATTAGTCTTTGTTCATGGTTTAATGTCTAATCCGCGCACTTGGGCGCAAATGGTGAACATCTTGGCTGGCGACCCGGATATACGCCGCAATTATCAGTTTTGGTTATTTGCTTATAGTACCGGCAGCCCGGTATTGTATTCGGCCTATTTGCTGCGCAATGCGCTGCAGGAAGCTAAAGCTAATTTTAGCGATCCGGAGGCTGCTGCTAATTTTAATCAAATGGTTATTGTCAGTCACAGTATGGGGGGATTACTCTCAAAGACAACAATTATGAATAGCGGAAATACCTTAAAAGAAAAATTACTGCCACCGGATGTAGATATGAAATCTTTGAGTCATGATGAACAGCAAATACTGGAAAAGGCGCTGGTATTCGAGCGGCTCGAATATGTGCAAAGTGTTGTTTTTATGGCGACACCGCATCAAGGTGCGGATATGGCAACATGGGTTGTTGTCCGCTGGGCATCATCATGGATAACATTGCCAAGCCGCATCAAAGAGTATGCGGTTAAAATTCAGCAACAGATAAAATCCAAAGTGAATGACAACGATGAATTTCGCATAAAAACTGGGCTGGATAACTTGGAACCAGAAAATAAAATGCTGCAGGCATTATCCGAATTAAAATTTTCTGCTGATGCTAATTATTATACTATTTGCGGTAATAAGAATATTGCCGGCGTACCTGGCGGCACGGACGGTATTGTACCATATCGAAGTTCACATTTGGATTCTGCCCAGAGTGAATTGATTGTTCAATCCGGTCATAGTGTTCAGGATAATCCAACGGCAATCGAAGCAGTTCGAAAAATTTTACTCCAGCATTTGCGCAAAAATGGCAGAATCAAATAGGTGGTGTGATATGGGATTGATGAAGTCGTTGGTTGGCAAAATTGGGGTAATTTTGGCATCATTTGTCTATTTGTCTCTATGTTTGTGGTGTGCTTTGGTGATTTATTTTCACTTTCCGCTGTGGCCACTGTTTTTTGCCTCATTATATTTGCTGTCGGCGGTTATTGTTGAAGTGGTCTATTTGCGCGTAAAAAGTTTACGGATTCTTTGGGCTATACTGCTGTTGCCGTTGCCGGTTATTGTATGGTGGATATTGATTGTCCCTGTTAACAATGCAAACTGGCAGACACCATGGGCGCGGATGCCAGTCATACAATTTGACCGCAATTTAATAAAAATTGAGAACATCCGCGATTTTAATTACCGCAGTGAGAATGATTATGAAGTCAGATATATTTCAGATAATTATGATTTGGATAAATTGAACAAAGTGATGCTGGGATTGTCGTTTTGGGATAATAATGTCGCGGTTGCCCATACAATTCTAGTATTTGGTTTCAGCACTGGTCAGTGGCTGGCAATTTCATCAGAGACAAGATTACAAATTGGACAAAAACAAACTGCGCTGGGCGGATTATTTAAACAATACGGTAGTCTTTATATCATTGGCACAGAAGCTGACGTGTTAATGCTCCGCACTAATTATCGCAATGAACAGCTTTATCTTTATCCGCTTAAAGCATCCCATGAAAATGCAAAAATCTTGCTGACAGATTTATTAGAGCGGAGCAATCTCCTCAGAGAAAAACCTCAATTTTATAACACGCTGACCAGCAATTGTATGACCTCGCTAATGCCCAGTTTGCGCAAAGTGGCGGTTGATAAAAATATCTTCAAAGACATTAGATTTCTGCTTAATGGGTATTCCGCAGAAATGATTTACGAAAAGAGTGATTGTTTTGGAAAAATATCTTATGAGGATTTTAAGGAACAGCACAATGTTACCGCCAAAATGCGCAATATCGCAAATCGTGACGTCTATTCTGCAGTTTTGCACGGGACGCCGCCTGTACAATAAAATGCAACTGGGTGTTGTTGCTGCCAATTAAGCGTTATTGCTGTTAATGCCTGCTATTGCCGCCTGCAGCAGTTCTGCTGCCATTTGCGGATTGGCTTTACCCTTGCTCAACTTCATTACTTGACCAACTAAAAATTGCAGAACTATGGTCTTGCCACTCAGATATTGTTCAACCTGGCTAGGATTCTGTTCAATAACCTGGGTAACAAATACCTGAATTGCAGAGGTGTCGGTAACCTGAGTTAAACCTTTTGCTGCCACAATTACCGCGGCCTCAGCGCCGGTATCGAGCATTTCAGTAAAAACTGTTTTGGCAATCTTTCCGTTAATTGAGTTGTCTTCAATCATGGCAATAAGACCAGCGAGTTGTTCCGGCTTGACTGCGCATTCATCAATAGTCTGCTTGCGGCTGGACAATTCCCGCAGAAATTCTGAGATTATCCAGTTGGCAAGAACCTTGGGGGTTCTAACTTTATGTGCGCATATGTCAAAATAACCTGCGATACTTTTTTCCTGAGTTAGAACTTGAGCATCGTATTCGGTCAAACCATAATCATTAACAAATCTTTTGCGTGCTGCCTCCGGCAGTTCCGGCACCGCAGATTTTAGCGAGTTAATCTCAGTATCGGTAAAACTTACTGGCATCAAGTCTGGCTCAGGGAAATAACGATAGTCATGTGCACTTTCTTTGATTCGCATCAAATATGTCTCGCCGCGCTCATCATTCCAGCCGCGTGTTTCCTGCTTTAGTGAGCCGCCCTCAATTAAAATTTTTTCCTGCCGCCAAATTTCATAAACAAGAGAGCGGTGTACCGCGCGGAAACTATTCAAATTTTTTACTTCAATTTTAGTGCCGAACGGGATGGTTCCGGCGGGCCGTATTGAGACGTTGACATCGCAGCGCATTTGCCCTTTTTCCATGTCGCAGTCGCTGATGCCGGTGTACTGCATAATTTGCTTTAAGGCGGTGAGGTAAGCATATGCTTCATCGGCAGTGCGCATATCCGGCTCGCTGACGCATTCCATCAGTGGCACTCCGGCGCGGTTATAGTCCACCCCGCTGCAACTGCTGAAGTGGGTCAATTTTGCAACATCTTCTTCCAGATGAATTCGGGTAATTCCTATATCTTTATCGGGTAAATCTGCGCCGGAAAAGCCTTTGCCGTAAATATGAATTTTGCCTCTGCCGCAGAATGGCAGATCATATTGAGAAATCTGGTAGTTTTTAGGCATATCCGGATAGAAGTAGCTCTTGCGGTCAAATTTGCTATATTTTGCAATTTCACAACTGCATGCCAGGCCGGCGATAACGGTTTTTTTGATTGCTTCGCGGTTGGGCGAAGGCAGTACACCGGGATACCCCATACAGACTGGGCAAACTAAAGTATTCGGCGGTTCACCGTAAATATTGGGACAGGAACAGAACATTTTACTTTTTGTTCTGACCTGAATATGGACTTCAAGTCCAATTACTGCTTCATAGCCAGCCATGGTCTAATATCCTTCATTGCTTTAAATGTAATAATGTATTAAAAACTAGTAATACCCTCTTAATTTAGCCTTACAAGCCGTTTTTTTCCAGTCATCAAAAAAAATAAAGCTTTATATAGCATTTTTTATAACTGCAGTTTGTTTTTTACCTTTAAAAATGTACTTTAAATAATTCATATGTAATCGCAATAATAACTCAAGGTGGATATTTTATGATATCGCAACGTGAAAATTTTA
>CAZITV010000032.1:0-17163 GCA_964542255.1 uncultured Victivallaceae bacterium | reverse complement strand
GGACTGTAACGGCAATTTTGATCCGGCTAATGCAGCAGCGATGGCTGAAATGTTTCTTTCACGGTTTGGCGGAGATGCACGGGTTCCGCACAATTCCGGATTGCCGGTAATTCAGGTCTATAATCCCGATATCCACACTCCTGCGGTTTGGGCATCAATCATCAAAAAACTTGCCGAAAAAGGACTCCGCGCACGCTGGGTCGGAGGGTTTACTTTTCTTTATGCCGACACTCCAGTAACATCTGTTGCCGCGGCAAATAAACTAAAAGAATATATGAATGCAGGATTTAATGGAATTTCCGATACCAGGCAGCACACCCCGCCATCACTGTTTGGCCGTCGGATACAGTCATTGCGCGATGCCATGCCTGACCAGAATGGACTGCTGGAAGTTTCTCCGATTGTAGAATATCTCCAGCAGGGATATCGGATATACATTGACCCAAATGGAACAGAAAACTTCCGGAACACACTTCAAGCAGTGTTGGATTCAACGGCAAGAGTTGATTTTATTGGATTGTACAGTTGGAATGATTTATCTGAAAACCATCATGTGATTCCTTCTTTTTTAAAGGGGAATGTGCGCTGTGAGATACTCAAGCACTACTGCGCGCTGCTGAGCGGCGCCAATGCCCCGGTATATCAAAATCCGCATATTTATCTGAGTTTCCGCAGGAGTGCTGCATTCGGGGAACAAATAGAAATTGAGGCATTGCGTTTTCCAAGCACAGCCGGCAACCGCAATCTGACCATAGAGTTAAGAGGAGAGGATGGAAAAAGTGTTAGCCGTGGCCCGTTTGCAATGAGTGGCGCTTCGCTCGAGGCAAAAAAAGTTGTTTTTTCAACTTGCGATTTTCCAGAATCACGAGTACTGCGTATTTATGCGCATCTTACTGATAATGCTGGAAAAACAATGGAACGGTTCGTCCAACTAATTCATTTGTCGCCGGGACTTCACGATGACCTGGTAACAGAGAGCCTGCTGTTGGACGAATTGCCGCCGGTGCCGTTGCTAAAGAATAAAGACCAGCGCCTGTATGCTCAAGCCGATGATAAATGTGTACGGCTGCAAATTGTAAGAAATCTCGATGAGACAGTTGCTGAATCACCAGGTTGGCCGGAAACAGCGCAAACAGATATGCAGCGTGTCCGAATTAAGATAAACCTGGCTGCTAATCCCATGCCTGACCGATCTCCCCACTATTGGAAAGGCAAACTGCAGGTAGAAAACGGTAAAGTTATATATGGCAATATTTCCACTCACTCTTTGAGTTCGACGGGACTTCGTCCTGCGTCCTGTCAACTTTCTCCCGATGGTAGTTTTTCTTTCTCAATAGCAGATGATTCAGCTTATTACCGCGCCGCGCTGTATCTTGATATTCTTGTCAATCCGGCATCGGCGCAGTTTATTTTTAATAGCGAAGGTCTTGCGCCATTTAAGTTTACTGCCGGCGAACTGATGGCGAAGCGTATTCTAGCTAATGTCTGGGAAAAAGACGGTGCCAAGCTGGTGGTTGCACTGGTCGGCGGCGATAGTAATTCAGGATACGATAGCAAAACCGGAAAAATCTCCACTATCTCAGTTGACACTGCTAGTTTGCCGCCGGCAAAACCAGTAGATATTTATTATGCGCGCGCATTTTACCCCAATGGGGTCTGGGCTGATTCTGAACCAGTCATTATCCGGCATTCAACCGGAATACCCGTAAAAATACCCTGTATCAATCCCGATAATAATAAAAACTGCGAAATAAACATCAACCAAAATGAAGCAGTACTCGTAGATTATAAATTTGCTGAAAATTCCAATGATTTCTTTCTGGTACGTGATACTTCTATGCAGGGCAGGCATACTACCACGCCGTCAGGCTATTGCATGCTCGGACAAACCACCGGAGCACATTTGGCTAAAGGCGGGATTAATCCGTTACGAAAAAATACCGGCAAGGCAGACGGGACACTCGTTTTTGCCGGCAACAACAATGCCAGAATCTCTATCCCTTATGTTATCCCATACGGAGCGGCTTTTACTGTTGACATGTTATTGAGTATCCCCGCTTTTGATGTTGAGCGAACGATTCTGAGCGACCGTGTCTTTGGCGGCGCGCATGGAACGCTTTGTCTGCGCATCGATAGTACAGGGCATCTTAAGGTTTCACGGAAAAGCGGCGACAACCGCTGGGATGACTTTATTTCGACACGGGTGCTGACTGCTGGTGAATGGCACCGTATATCTTTGAGTGATGATTTACAGAACCTCACGCTTTACATAGATGGGGTGCCTGCCGGCGCTGTTTCAAGTAAGCGGTTTAACTCTCCTCCATACCGCCCATATTATCATTTGATCGGCTCCGAACCCAATGGTTCAGGATACAAGAGTAAACCGTTTATGGGCATGCTGGCGCGTTTCAGAGTTTTGTGCGTTCCTTTTCAGAATTACTCGGGAACTGGACTTGAGCAGTAAAATAACATATAAAGGACTCAGTAGATGCATATTATTGACTGGTTAATCATGATTATTCCGCTGGCGATTTGTGCCTGCATCGCCTTCTATTCGCAACGGTTTGTGCGCAGTGTAGCGGATTTTATGGCTGGCGGACGCAATGCCGGGCGTTTTTTGATTTGCACTGCCCGTAGTGAGCAGGGTGCTGGCGCAGTGGTTTTGGTAGCGCTCTTTCAGATGTTTGCGGTAGCTGGATTCACTATGTCATGGTGGGGACAGCTATCAGTACCAATATCTTTGCTGATTGCGATTAGTGGTTTTGTCATTTACCGTTACCGTCAAACCCGCGCTCTAACTATTGGACAATTTTTTGAGACACGCTACAGCCGCCGGTTTCGAATTTTTGCTGGAGGCATGGCATTTTTTGCCGGGATGATTAACTTCGGCATAATTCCGGTAATCGGCGCGAGATTCATGACAAATTTCCTTGGTTTGCCGCATAGCTTTGCCGTGTTTGGTCTGCAAACACCGACATATTTGGTGCTCATGGGAATTTTTCTGCTGCTATGCGTTATAATGACAACATGCGGAGGACAAATTGCCGTGCTGCTCACCGATTGTGCCGAAGGTATGGTTACACAAATCTTTTATGTTATTATTGCCGTATGTTTGATAATATTTTTCTTCAGCTGGCCGGAAGCAAAGGCGGTTCTGTTAAATACCGCGCCGGGGAAGTCTATGGTTAATCCATTCGACTCTTTCAGTATTAAAGATTTTAATATATGGTATGTACTGATGACTATCATGGTCGGGGCATACAGCACCATGGCATGGCAGAATAGCCATGCCTTCAACGCGTCAGGGTCATCTCCGCACGAAGCCCGTATGGGAATGATCCTTGGCCGCTGGCGCAGCTTCGCAGGCAGTGTGATGATCACTTTGTTGGCGGTATGTGCTTTAACCTATTTGCATAGCGCTGGCGGCAGTGTTATTGTTCAAGCCGAACTCAGTAAAATTGCTGACCCGAATACTGCAGACCAGATGCGTATTCCAATCGCGCTGTCGCATATGCTGCCAATTGGATTAAAAGGTATGCTGATGTCAATTTGTCTGATGGGAATTATCGCCGGAGATGGTATTCACCTCCATTCATGGTCGAGTGTTTTCATCCAGGATGTAATTGTGCCGCTGCGCAAAAAAGCATTCTCACTGCAACAGCATCTGCTGCTGCTGCGGTTATCAATTATCGGTGTAGCGGTGTTCGCTTTCGTCTTCGGCGCACTATTCCCGCAAACGGAATATGTAATGATTTGGTTTCAAGTGACCACTGCGGTATTTGTCGGCGGGGCAGGGGCGGCAATCATTGGCGGATTATATTGGAAATGGGGTACTACCGCTGGTGCCTGGGTCGGTTTCCTGACCGGTTCCGGATTGTCCGTTGGCGGCATTATCACCCGAGTGTATTGGCAGAAAACTTATGGTGAGGAATTTTTCCTCAATGGTATGCAAATTGGTTTCACTGCTTGCTTAGTTGCGGTAGTTTTGTATGTGATTGTTTCGCTGTTAACCTGCCGTGAGCCGCATAATATGGATCGTTTGTTGAACCGCGGTAAATATGCGGTTGAGCCTGAAGGTGATGCGGATGCAAAACTTTATCCCAAAGTTAGCATCTTTAACCGGATATTGGGAATTGATGACCAGTTCAGCCGCTCTGACCGTTGGATTACCTTGGGGATTTTCTGGTGGTCAATTACCTGGTTTTTGGTATTTGTTTTTGGCTCAATTGCCTATTTGATTTATCCATGGTCTTCAGGAGTATGGGCTGATTTCTGGTTTGTCTCCGCCATCTGTCTGCCGCTGTTAATTGGAATAGTTACCACAGTTTGGTTTACCATCGGATGCTTTCACGACCTGCGGATTTTCTTCCGCCGCCTGCATGACGAAAAAATTGACCTGAGTGATGACGGCACCGTTGAGCACAGTGATAATGATAACAGGTAATTTTATACTTTAGCACATTCTTGCACACTGGCATTATTAAATGCCGCTTGAAAAAAATAATTAGTGAACTATTCTTTTACTATGTGAATGCCTAACAACACTTAAAAGGTGGCATAATGCCGGATAGTAAAAAAGTTCAGGTTGTATCCAGAATTTCGCTGCCTTTGACGCTAACACTGTTTTTCAGCGCTGTCGCCGATTATGCTGTAAAGGCAATTTTGGGACTGACATTTCTTAGAATTATTTCAGACATTGCCGATAATAATAACACGGCTGTGCTGGGCTGGGCGCTATTGATATTTATTTGGGTAGTACCGCAGTTAACCCCGCCGCAGTTGATATGCCGAATTACTTCACGATATTTGCCGCGCAATCTGGTGGTTTGGACAACGGCGCTGCAATATTTACTGCTCACGCTGTTGATCACCTGTATCATCAACTTTTCTGGAAATTTTTTGCTTCCAGGATTGGCTTTCGTTTCCATCATACTCGGAATATGCGCCAAACTCGCCGCAGGCGCAGGAAAAATTCTAGTTGCTGATTCTGCTGAAGAATTCCTGTCAGGTCATACTGCGGCAGTGTTCTGTGCCTGCACCGCTGGTATCGGCAGTGGAGTACTCGCCGGATATTACTTTATGACTGGCGCCGACAACAAGATAACCGCGCTGACAGTTTTGGCAGCTATCGCGGTTATTGCCATAGCTTTTCGAATTCCTCCGGCAACTCCGGCAAAAAATTCAGCGCCACCACAACTGCCGCTGTACAGTCCCTCAGAACAAAACAGCGTTCGTTTCGCCGCAGTTGCTGAAGCTATTGCCTGGTGCGGCCTGATTTTTATGTTATTGAGTTTTATGCCGCTGACCAATTTGGAAACAGCTATCGAATATGGAGCGGCAACGGTACCGCTGTTGCTGTTGCTCGGAGTGATTTTGGGCGTTGCCGCAGCGTGGGTACTGTCTGGAAAACTGGTGCAGATTGGTCTGATAGCGCCTGGATTAATACTAATGACCATCACCGCCATATCTGTTACCGCGCAGGAATGTTTCGGCATTGAAACACTGTTAGCCTGGTCAATTTTGCTTTTTGGCGCCGGCTGCGGCATTGTTGTTGTGCCGGCACGCGCTTATCAGTTGCGTTATGTGACCGCGCCGCAACGCTGCCGGGCATTTGCCGCGACTAGTATAATTAACGGATTCATGACATTATTAACGCTGCTGCTATTGTTTTTTTCGATAATATTGACTGAAGAGCGGCATCAACTGCCGGCGCTGCTCACGGTGTTGCTGCTGTTGAGCAGTGCTTGGTTGTTATGGCGTGAACCGCGGTTGCTGACACGCACTGTTGTCTTGCTATTAACCATATTTTTTTATCGTTTACGGGTATTTGGGCGGGACAATATTCCGGCATCCGGTCCGGCGCTGCTGGTGGCGAACCATGTTTCGTTTATTGACATCTTTTTGATTGCGGCGTGCACGTCCAGGCAGGTGCGTTTTATGATGCATGAGAGCTTTTACCGTTACCCGCTCTTTTATCCGTTTGTGAAATGGGCGGGAATTATTGAAGTGCCGCAGTCGCGCCCGCGGCAATTGCGGCAACTAATGACCCGCACCCGGCAAATTCTCAGTTCGGGTGGTATTGTCTGTCTCTTTCCCGAAGGCAAAATTACCAGAAACGGGATTATGTCAGGATTTAACAAAGGCGCGGCAGTAATGCTGCCGCCGGGTTTGGCGGTACCGGTGATTCCCGTCCGTCTGGGAATGATTTGGGGCAGTATCTTTACCTATTATTACGGTAAAATTAAATTGCGCTTTCCAGCGGAACTGCCGCACCCGGCATCGGTAACGATTGGCAAACCGGTTGACCCAAATCTAACCGGCTATCAAATGCGCCTGCTGCTCTCAGAAATGGCGGCAGAAACTGAATTAATTCCCGCTGGCCAGGAACTGCCGCTGCACAGCCGTTTCGCGCAGCTCGCCAAACATCATCCGCTGCGGAAAATGATTAAAGAGTTCAATGGTACTGAACAGCGTGAACCGCGTAATTTTTCTTTGCTGGTTAAAGCAGTGCTGTTGAGCCGTGAAATCCGCCGCATTGTACCGGTCGAGGACAAATATGTCGGGATAATGCTGCCCGGCACAGCGGCGTGTACCGTCACGGTACTGGCGGTAATGATGGCGGATAAAACTCCGGCCATGATTAATTTTACCGCATCGCGCGAAGCCAACGCGTCAGCCATTGCGCAAGCCGGACTGCACTGCATCCTGACCAGCAAGCTGTTCTTGAAAAAAGCTAATTTGGAACCGTGCCCGCAAATGGTATATCTGGAGGATATGGCGGCAAAATTTACTATGGCAGTTAAACTATTCTGGACAGCGGCGGCAGCGCTGCTGCCGTGGCGCGAGTTAATGAATTTGGTGTCGCCTGAGTCCAATCGTGATGTACACCGTACCGCGGTAATTATTTTTTCGAGCGGTTCCACCGGCATTCCTAAAGGCGTGATGTTGTCACACCACAATATTAACAGTGACCTGTTTTCGCTGATACGCATTATGAACTGGCGCCATTCAGACAAAATCATCGGTAATCTGCCGGCGTTTCACGGCTTTGGTTTTACGGCCTGTTTATGGCTGCCGATTATGTACGGCGCCGAAGTTATTTATGTGCCCAATCCGCTTGATGCCGTTGTCGTTATGCAGGCAATTAAAAACAACCAGGTAACCATCCTTTTGGCCACACCGGGATTCCTCCAGGGATATATGCGCAAAGGCAGTGCCACTGACTTCAAGTCACTGCGCATGGTTGTCTGCGGAGCCGAAAAACTGCGCGACGACATTGCCGATAAATTTCAGAACTTGACCGGGTTGGCTATCGCCGAAGGCTATGGCTGCACTGAGCTTTCTCCCGTCGTCTCTGTCAATATTGCCGGCTCCATCCTGGATTTAGGCACACGCGTTGGTAAACGCGGCAGTATCGGCGCGCCAATGCCGGGGATTTGTGTCAAAATTGTTGATCCGGAAACCTTTGTCACGCTGCCGGCGGATACTGATGGACTAATGCTGGTCAAGGGGGCCACGGTGATGCAGGGCTATTTAAATGCTCCGGAAAAAACCGCGGAAGTAATCCGCGACGGCTGGTATATTACTGGAGATATTGCCGCGATGGACAGCCGTGGCTATATTACCATCACCGGCAGGCTTTCGCGTTTCAGTAAAGTCGCCGGCGAAATGGTGCCCCACGAGTTAATTGAAAAAGAAATTAACCAGTTACTGCAATCTGAATCCAGAGTTATTGCCGTATGCGGTGCCCCGGATGCAAAAAAAGGCGAAAAACTGGTCGTATTCTACTCCGATAAAACAATCAATCCAGATAGTATCGTTACCGCGTTACGGCAGCGGCAAATCCCCAATTTATGGATACCGCGTGCTGAAAACTTTATCGCCATTGACAATATCCCGATGCTGGGCAGCGGCAAACTCGACCTGAACGCAATCAAACTGCTCGCTCAACAACGCTTCAGCAATACACCGTAATCCCTGGGTAGTAAGAAAATCATTCATTAACAGAGAATCGAGTTGATTTTTGCTTCGATTTTATTAGCGATGCGGTAAAAACCGGAGTCAGTGGGATGGATGCCGTCAACAGTACATTCATCGTGGTCGCTACCCAATAAAGTTTTGCCATCCAAAAAATATAGCTGTTTATCGCCGTCGGCGCACCGCCGGTTGACCAGTTGCTTTTGAAACTTACGGTTATGGCGGAATATCTGCTGATTGCCGT
Source organism: uncultured Victivallaceae bacterium (assembly GCA_964542255.1). GTDB lineage: Bacteria > Verrucomicrobiota > Lentisphaeria > Victivallales > Victivallaceae > CAYMSF01. The sequence goes on along the minus strand of CAZITV010000032.1, from coordinate 8,942 downwards.
TAATAAACGTGTCATCGCAGTCAAAATCGGTAAAACTAAAATTTATTGCCGAAATTAATAAAATCGGCACAAACTGATGCTGACGCCGGATAACTGTAATAAAATGGGGCAGGGTGTCCGGCAATGTCTCTTTTGCATTGGCCTCGTAATCGAGAATAATCAGACGCGGCTTGGTCAGACTGGCGAGCAGCTCTGCCATTACAGGTTCGCCTCGTCCTGCTCCGGAAAAACCTAAATTGATAAAAGGTGCATTTAGGTGTCTGCTCAAAATATTCGTATAGCAGGAACCAGGGCGTGAAGCGCATCCACCCTGGGTGATGGAGGTGCCGTAGGCAACAATCGGCGCGGTTGAAACAAATGGCGGCGGCGGCAGTACTTTGGCGGTGGCGGTTAAGCCAATTTGAACCTCTTTCACACCGCAGTAAAGTGGAAAGTTCAGTGTAAAATTACGCATTTTACCGTCATTACAGTTAAATATTTCATGGCAATAGTTGCCGTCACCGCATTTAAATCTGGTTACGCCGCAGAACTTTTCCTGTTGGGGTTCACCACAATAAAGGTCAAACCCGCTGGAACCGGTTTGCGGCATATGATCCATCAAATGAGCTTCGCGCAATTCAACTTTTAACGTGATTTTGGCGGTATTAGAGCTGAATTTGATTTGTCCGCCGGCAGTATTCCACGCAGAGGCTTCCACCCCCGCCGGGAATGGCTCGCGGTTGATCAGCGGCAACCGCCGGTAGAGGTGTTCCTGTTCAAACCAATTAAATCCGATAAGTTTAAACGGTGATGCATCTGGAGAAAACCAGGCCAAGTCATTGCTTGCCGGTAGTGGTTTCGGCTTGGTTTCAGTTATGCGGTTCCGGAGTTTTTTAGTAATCATAATTACTTACGCCTGTGTTGTTGAAAGTACTTCAAAATCTGGATAGATATCCCGCATCGCCGCGGCTAAACAATCGGCTGATGCACTATCAGCGCAGATGGCAAAAATAGTCGGACCGCTGCCGGTCATCGCCGCTCCCAGTGCGCCGCTATCTAGTAATGAGCGTTGAATAATCCCCAGCAGTGGGAATTTTTCTAATACCGCCACCGCCAAGTCATTATGTAAATGTCGGGACATCGCCGCAAAGTCAGCTTTAGCCCAGGCTGACAAAAGTTCATCCAGAGCACCGGCATCTGCCGGATGAATTAACACCGGATTCAAGTGCTGATATGCCCAGCCGGCGCTCACCGGAAACACCGGATTGACTATCACCAGCGGTAACAACGGAAAATTACCCGGAATACCCCTGATTTTTTCACCAATTCCTTCGGCAACCGCAAGCTGCGGATTCAAAAAAAACGGTACATCCGCGCCGAGCTTTACCGCGATTTCCGCCAAATCAGATTCCCGCAGTGCACCGCAGCGTTTATTCAGCAGCTGCAGCAGTGCGGCGGCATCACTGCTGCCGCCACCCATCCCTGCCGCCACCGGGATATTTTTTGTGATGGTAATCTTCCAGTCAGGTTTTATTCCGGCGGCTTTAGCGTATGCCACCGCCGTTTTATAACAGATATTGTCCGGGGTGTTGGGGATTTGAGGATGCGCACAGATAACTTCAAGAGTGCCGCTATCCTCGAGCATTATGCTGTCAGACGGTGCAGCCAAAGGGACAAAAAGCGTCAATAGCTCATGGTAGCCATCGGCGCGTTTTGCGGTAACCTTAAGAAACAGATTAAGTTTAGCCGCGGCATCAATGCAGTCAATCTTCCTGTCCATAATCGAATGTGAACCCATATTGTTTGTTATACTCTTGAATTTGCCGGGTGATTTCGATAGCCAGGCGCAGGGCGCGCAAACCATGTTCACCGGTAACTTTGGGTTCGACTACATGTCCGGTAGCTTTTGTTTCTTTGACACAAAACAGGAAGTTTTCAAGTTCTTCAGCCAGGGCGTTTTTCTCATCCAAATTAATATCTTTGCGCGCCAGGCCGATTTTATTGCGTTTTAGCACCATACCACTGTGATTGGCATAGTCCATTGACATATAGCAATCCTTGAGAAATACACGAAAACGCCGCATCGGCTCCATACTGACCCGGCTGGCAGTAATATTCGCGGCGCTGCCGTTGCTGAATTTAATCCGGACACTGGCAATGTCTTCGGTCTTGCTTAAAACTGGAATGCCAATCGCGTCAATACGCTCAACATCGCCCTGTACCATCGTTAAAATCAGGTCAATATCGTGAATCATTAAGTCCAGCACCACGCTTACTTCGGTGCCGCGGCGGTGCATACCCGGGCGTGCCGGCGGATAGGTCGCTAGACGGTGCGCCTCAATAAAACGAGTTTCTGAAGCGTGTTTCTGCAGAAAATCCATTGCCGGATTAAAGCGTTCCACGTGTCCTACCGCCAGCACCAGATTGCGTTTTTTTGCCTCTGTGGCGATTTCTTCAGCTTCAGCTACTGTGGCAGCGATAGGTTTTTCGATGAGCAGATGTTTATTCATGCGCAGCAGCGGCATTGAGGTTTCGTGATGTTGGGTTGCCGGAACTGCGACGCTCAAGGCATCGCATAATTCTGCCAGTGCTTCGGGGGAGTCGAATACTTTTAATCCGAACTCGGCGCCGACTTTTTCTGCGGTTTCGCGCGATACGTCATAAATACCGATAACGTTGGCGTTTTCGCTCAAATTGTATAATCTGGCATGGTGACGCCCCAGTGCGCCGACACCAACCACTCCGACATTAATTTTTGCCTGCTCCATCATTTGCCTTTCGTTAATCTCGTTGCGTTATCTGAATTTTAATTAATGAACTGATTGCAAAAGCGTCCTTTGAAATCAGCGCGGTTTTTAGTATCTCCCCTAATATATACCATTTATCGTAAAAAATCATTATTATCTTAAAAATATTCCGTTTCAAATTTGTTATAGTCGGTCTGCAATTTATATTTATAGCAACAGATTTCTAAAGCGCGGCTATTGCTTGGGAAGCAGTTGAAAAATTAACTTCACAAGTTTAGCGAAATATCCCAGATTTATTTTGTGACAATTATTTATATAACGAGGTAATTGCAAAACTATTTTGAATTGATGTTTTGCAGGATTTTTTGAAGGTTTTGACGATTATAAGCGAAATCAAGCGTAGCAGCGTTACGCAACATGAGCTTAAGTCGCCAAAAACTCGAAAAAGACGCAAAAATCTCAAAAGAGTTTTGAAATTAGCTCTAACGAAAGAAAGTGATTATAACTATGGATAATGAATATCGCTATAAACGCATTCTACTAAAAATCAGCGGCGAAGCACTCAAGGGTGCCAGTACCACCGGCTATTCCGCCGATGCCATCTCAGAAGTGGTGGAACGCGTGAAAAACGTCGTCGATTGCGGTGTCGAAGTTGCCCTGGTCATCGGCGCCGGAAATATCTGGCGCGGCGTTAATGGCGCCGGCCGCGGCATGGACAGCGTTACTGCCGACTATATGGGAATGCTTGCCACAGTGATGAATGCGCTTTGTGTCAAAGACGCTTTTGATGCCGCCGGAATCAGCGCCGTCGTGCAAACCTCGATTCCTATGGAGCCAATCGCTCCGCGTTATAACCGTGCCGAGGCTATTGCCGCGCTGGAGTCTGGCAAAGTGGTAATTTTTGCCGGCGGTACCGGCAGTCCTTTTTTTACCACTGACACGACTGCCGCGCTGCGCGCGCTTGAAACCGGATGTGATGTTGTACTCAAGGCCACCAAGGTTGACGGTATTTACAGCGCCGACCCGAAAAAAGACCCGAGTGCACTGCGTTTTGAAACAATCACCTATGAAGAAGCGTTGAGCCGCCAGTTAAAAATTATGGATTCAACCGCTTTTTCAATGTGCAGCGACCACGACCTGCCGATTATAGTTTTTAATTTTTCCGATCCTGATGCGCTGGATTTGGTCATGCGCGGCGATACTTCTATTGCAACGGTGGTTAGCAATCAGGAATAATTTTACTACGGAGCCTGAATATTTTGAATAACATTCATCCCACCGCTATTATTTCACCGCTTGCCGAAATCGGCAGCGATGTAGAAATCGGACCTTACTGCGTTATCGAAGATAATGTAAAATTAGGCAGCGGTTGTTATCTCGATGCGCACGTCAAAATCGCCAGATATACCACCATCGGCAATAATTGCCGTATCTATTACGGCGCACTCATCGGTACTGAGCCCCAGGACCACCGCTTTAAGCCCGGGGTCATATCTTTTACAGAAATCGGCGATAATGTCATCCTGCGCGAATACGTTACCGTTCATCGTTCACCGTTTGAACAGCAAAAAACCATTGTTGGGGCAAATACTCTGTTGATGGCGTTTGTTCACGTCGGGCACGATGCGGTGATTGGCGCGTATGTTACGGTAGCCAATCATACCGGTATTTCCGGTCATGTAGTTATTGATGATTTTGCTGTACTTAGCGGGTATGTGCTGATTCACCAATTTTGCCGTATCGGCCGATTGACCATGATTGGCGGCAGAAATATCGTTACTCAAGATATTCCGCCATATTGTATGCTCGCTGAAAATTCCTGTATCTGCGGGCCGAATACCGTGGGATTGCGCCGGGCAGGGCTTTCAGCTGAACGCCGTGCCGCGATTCGCACCGCCATCAAAATATTTTTCTTTAAGGGTTTAAATTCCAAAAACGCTTTCGCTGAAATCGCTAAATTGGATGCAACTCCTGAAATCGCGTTGTTCACTGAATTTATTCAGAACTCCAATCGCGGTATCATGAGCGGCGACCCTAATATGGTCTTTCGCCGTGATGTCATCCTGGAGGATTAGCACCAACTGTATCTGCAAATGTTAGAAAATGGTTAGAAGTATTTGCAAATTGAAGAATGCTGGTTGCTTTAAGCGGTTTCGTATAATAGAGTAATTCATTGAACGTTCAGTGCCGTAAACTTGGTATTGGATATGGCATTAACGTGATCTGAATTGAATCTATTCAACTAAAAGGTACTATTATGAAAAAAACATTGGTATTGCTGCTCTCAATCATCGCTGTCGCCGGTTTCGCACAAAAGTCAGAAGTTAGAGTCGAAATTGACGCTTCTAAAGATAAAATTCCGCTTAAACCAATTTACACCCAGGATCTCCAGATGGATAATCCGGAATGGAAAGGTGTTAATAAAGAATATTTTCTCTATATCACATCAAAAAAAATTGACGAGAACTGGCGCGAATTTGCATTAATCTTTACACCGGAAAAAAGCGGCAAAGTAAAACTAATATTGCGCGGACCGCAATGTAAAGACCCGGGCTCAAAAAAGAATTTACCGATATGGGTTGCCTATGACTCAATTCAAATTATCAATGCCGAATGCCAAAACCCGGACTTTGAAGAGCTTAGTGTTAGCGGGGTCATGGCGGGTTGGGCCGGTGATAATAACAATGTCGTTAAAAACACCGGAGATGCCAGAAGTGGTAATAGGTTCGCCAAAGTTTGTTACGATTTGCCGCTAACTCAGGAAATAACCGTAAAAAAAGACCATCAGGTAACTATTAAGTTCAGCGTCAAAACTCTGGGCAAAGACGGTACTGTCGTCGAATAATCCGCCAAGGGCGCGAAGATGATGTTATCGTAAATAAAAAAACGGCTTACGCGTCGGAACGGTAAGCCGGTTTTTGCGTAATGTTCTGCGGAATATTATTTGTTCAAAATTCCGTTTAATTTTTTGAAGCTGACTGCCAAGTCCAGCAATGGGTCGCGCAGATGTGTGTCGTGCTCGACAAATACCCATTTATCAAATTTCTTCTTTTTAAGCATTTCTGCAGGTGTGGCGTAATCAAGCTTGGCGTTGCCTGCACCTAATTCACAGAAACGCAGTTTTTCATGCCAGCTTGTCTTTGTCTTAGCATCCGGCAGGTTGAAAATATCTTTGAAGTGAACCGCGACTAACCGCTTGTAATATTTCTCCAGGGTTTTAGGCACATTGCCTTTGGCGCCAAAAAGGTGACCAATGTCCAGCAGCAGACCCGCCTCAGGACATTTTTTCATAAAATAATCCAGTTCACTTTGGCTTTCAATAACGGTTCCAAGGTGATTGTGCAGCGCCGCGGTTAAATTAAACTTCTTGCAGGCTTCAATGAATTTGTTGCAGCGGCGGCAGAAATCATCAATGTTGATATCGCGGCCTGCGGCCGGCGCAAGCCAGACGTATTTGCATCCAAATGCACAACCCCATTCTATCCCCTGCTCAACTCTCGGTCCGCGGCAGGTGGCAAATTCCATGCCAAGCCGATGGAACGTAATAGCGCGATTTACCACGGCGGCGCTGTCGCCTGCTTCCAACCGTTCAATACCGTTGTATCCAATTTTTTTCAGTGCAAGCAGGCGTTCCTCCAAATCAAACAGTCCACCGTCCCAAACATGCATCCCATAGTCAGCTACACCAATTTTCATTTTTGTTTCCCAATTTGTTGTTTAAATTGTTGTTGTCTCCATTAATATAGCATCTTTAATGGGCTGTTTCAATTCGTGAATCGCCGCTGTGCCCGCGGAAAATATCCGCAATTAATTTATTAATAAGAGGTAATTGCAAAACTATTTTGAATTGATATTTTGCCAGATTTTTTGAATATTTTGACGATTTTAAGCGAAATCTAGCGTAGCAGCGCTACGCTAGATGAGCTTAGGAGTCGTTCAAAAATAACTGGTACTTTCTACTGGTGTCTCGGTGGCACTTTCGGCTTTGCTCCTCTCCCGACACCCTCAGTACAAAAATACCACTTATTTCTTTACAACTCCTTAAGTCGCCAAAACTCGAAAAAGAGGCAAAAAGCATCGACCGACTTTTGGCGGGTTCATCAAATTAGCTCATAATGCAATGAACACGATAATAACCACGGATAATTATCTTGAAATTATCAGCTTGCAAGGTTAAAGTAATGCCTTTGTAATTAACAATATAGCTTTTATATACAATATTTTAACATGGAAGCAGCAGGTGATAACATGAGTGGTAATTATCCGGCATGGTTGAATGATGCGGTGGTTTATGAAATTTATCCGCAGAGTTTTTGTGATTCGAACGGTGATGGTATTGGTGATATTCAAGGTATCATCAGCAAGCTGGATTATATAAAATCGCTGCACTGCAACGCGATTTGGCTTAATCCTTGCTTTGCCTCGCCGTTTTTTGATGCCGGCTATGATATATCCGATTTTTACCAGGTTGCGCCGCGCTACGGCACCAATGATGATCTGAAAGAGCTTTTCGAGATTGCCCACCGTAAAGGCATCAAAGTAATTTTAGACCTGGTTGCCGGTCACACTTCCATCGAACACCCCTGGTTTATTGATGCCGCCAATAATCCCGACAGTAAATACAAAAATTATTTTGTCTGGACCGATGGCTGGAATCAGGATACTGGTAATTTTAGATTTATCGGCGGGCATAACAGTAAGCGCGATGGACTGTATATGATTAACTTTTTTTATTGCCAGCCAGCGCTGAACTACGGTTTTCATGAGCCGGAACTTCCCTGGCAGATGTCCAGTTCGCACCCCGACTGTATCGCAGTGCGCGAAGAACTCAAAAATATTATGAAATTCTGGCTAGATATGGGCTGCGACGGCTTCCGCGTAGATATGGCGCAAAGTCTTATCAAAGGCAAAAACGCTCAGAAAGGTATCCGCGAACTCTGGCATTATTACCGCAGCTACCTTGCCGAAAATTACCCTGATGCAGTACTGGTTTCCGAATGGTCTGAACCGCAGGTGGCCATTGACGCCGGATTCCATGTGGACTTTATGGTGCATTTTGGTAAACCCGGCTATAACGATATGTTCCGCCAGGAACCCAAGCGCGTCGGCAACTCACCATTCGCCGTACCCGGCAAAGCCAGTTTCTGTGACCAGTCCGGAAAAGGTAATGCCGAAGTTTTCTTTAACGAAATCGTTGATAACATGAAGCATATCGGCGGCAAAGGTTTCTTTTCAGTGCCGACCGGCAATCATGATATCGGCCGTATCCGGAACGGCAGAACACTGGAGGAATTAAAAGCGGTTTATGCGCTGCTTTTTACCCTGCCTGGAGTTCCTTTTCTCTACTACGGCGATGAAATCGGTATGGATAATGTGTTTGGTCTGGGCAATCACGAAGGTTCTTATAACCGCTCCACCTGCCGCACCCCAATGCAGTGGGACAGCAGTAATACCGCCGGATTCTCTACCGCGGCTCCGGAGCAATTCTATCTGCCGTTAGACCCCAGTCCAAAACGGCCAACTGTTGCTGAACAGGAAAAACAAACCGATTCATTGCTCAATTTTACCCGCAAGCTGCTTGAACTCCGCAAAACTATTCCGGCGCTTGGCAACTGCGGAGAATTTGAACTGCTCTATTTGAAGCCATATACCGCGCCAGTTGTCTATTTGCGCCGGCATAACCAGCAGGTTTGCCTCATCGCCGTCAATCCGTTCGGCACTCCGCAGGAAGCTGTACTGGGCGTGGAAAACGCTTCAGGATACAAACTGCTTGCCGGCAGCAGCGGAGCGGTTATGAACGTGGCGGCAGGCGCGGCAACTATAAAACTGCCCGCAGCAGGATTTGCCATCTGGCAACGGCAATAACAGGTAATAAAATTGTGAAAAAACTTTACATTTATTGGCGAATGCGCATTTAGACCCTGTCTGGTTATGGGATTGGTTTGAGGGCTTAAATGAGGGTGTTACAACTTGCCGCAGCATGCTTAAAATTTTTGACCGCTGCCAATTCACTATGGGATTCTAATTGCTACTCAAGAGAGTTTGTCTAAAATCATATTTTACTTCTTTTTTTCCAATCTGCCGGGGTTGCGCCAATTGCAGCACGTGCATCGAAATAGGCGATTAAATTTATCAAAGGGATGTTGCCGTGCAGACCACCACCGGAAGCAAGGGCAAAGCCCGGTTTCCCTTCAACTTTTTTCATCAATTCAAAAA
>CAZITV010000031.1:0-18487 GCA_964542255.1 uncultured Victivallaceae bacterium | reverse complement strand
ATTTGGCAATAGCTTCATCACCCGATATTCATATCGGGCTTCTGGAGCCATTACCAACTAATTCTCAAAATTTCCCATCGTCTTTGCTAACTTTTAGATTGCTACTCAGTATTATTTAGAGATTGCTGCGGGGTTGGCGAATTCGGAGAGTCACGCCAGGTATTTTATACCGCCGAATAGCAGCATGAATATTGCAAAGGACAGCGCTAATATGTCTATAAGACACTTTAAAAATCAGAGTTTGTTATTGTGTGTCACAATATTATCGGGATTGGTATCGCGTTTATCTGCAGAGTTAGGTTCATGAACCGGGATCACATATCTAAACCCAACATTATTGTAGGAACTACCGTCTGAAAAACTAGAAAAGTTGCGAAAAGAAGTGCTTTGGATATTAAGCGGATTGCCGCTGCCGCGAATTAAAAAACCACTCACGCCGATATAGGGCAATGTAGTAAATTCACGAATATCTTTATCAACATTTGAAACGCCATAGAGAGAAATATTATTCGTACTAACTTTAGAACTTCGCTTATCTTGGTTTTCCAGTGCATCACTCAAATATGAATCATCATTCATTTTTTTATTTTCATTTTTACTTTTAACGACCATACCGATGGAGGCCTTTTCCCATTCGTTGCTATTCGGCAATCTACACTCAATGCCATTGACCTGAGATAACCATTGACAATAGGCTTTAGCCGCCTGACCAGTAATACCGATTACTGGCGAATTCAATTTAAATGGTTCCCGCAATATTCCGTTTTTATCCCAAAGTGCCTGATAGTTGCGGTCATCACCATCTGGAATATATTTCCCTAAGAATTTTCGTTTTTCATTTTGATTTTGCAATGCTTTCCAAAACTTCAAATATTCAGCAAAAGATACTGCTCGTTTGCGAATAAAGAAACCTTGCACATATATGTTGCGACGGCGTTCTTGTCCTGTTACAATTTCAATATTTTCATTAAGAATTGGACCAGCCGGCACGTATGCCATTCCCGAAGGAGTAGATTCAGGAATAAAAATATTAATTTTTTCAGTTTTAGCAGGATAAATTCTAATTGGGTACCGAATACTAACACCGCCCGCGGGACGAAATAAAATTACATATGAACCTTCTTCAATTTTCTGGAGTGGCAACGGTGTTTTGCCATTAATAACAATATTTGAGGTGTTAGGCATAAATGCATTTAACTCATTAGCCTTATAAATAGTAACTGGTATATTGTCCAAATTTGCGTTAACCGTGATTTTTCCCTCATTCTGGATAATCATTTTGGTACTTTCAAAAAGTTGTGCGTCATTCTCAATGATATTTTTAAAAGTGTTTTTGTCGCGCATTCGCAGCATTTCAATTAGTTTTCTAGTTTCACTGTAATTACCAGTGAGAATACTAAATTCTAAACGATCCTTTGAAATTTTTGCGATCCGAAGGGCAATCTGAGCAGGCTTCATTCCAAGCGCCTGTATTTTGGAAAGATAGTCTATCGACATTTCATATTGATTATTAAATTCAGCCTCAGCTCTCGACAGATCATCCCAAAGCCGCAATTCACGGTTTTCCATATCTTCATTTTGCGCTTGCCGCATCAGATCATTAAGTGCAATATAAATATTCTTTGCTCTAACAAGAAAAACATTACCCTGATTAATGCAATGGTCGGCATTACGTAAATATGACTCAGTGCGGCTGTTATTCTCCCATAAATGCACGGATGTGACCGTCATAAATGTGATGATTGAAACAACAAGTACTAATGGAACCAATGGACGGCGACGGCACAATTTCACCAGACTGTTGAATAATGGTTCTGGATAAGCAGAGACAGGAAAATTATCCAAATAATTACGCAGGTCACGAATCAAATCTTTGACTGACCCATAACGATCTTCTTTTTTCCGCTGCATAGCTTTTAGGCAAACGGCCTCAAGTTCGCGCGGTATTTTTCGTTTCGGGGCACGTTTGCGCGGCGGCATAAAATAATTATTAACAACATGGCTAAGCACTTCAGCTGTACTTAACTTTTCCTCAAATGGCGAGGAGCGCAAAGTAAGAATAGAATAAAGAATTGCACCTAAACTGTATAAATCACTTCGTTCATTGATATCGTTGATACGGCCGCCCGCTTGTTCTGGCGACATAAACGCCGGAGTACCACTTATAGAGCCGTCAAGAGTTGCCATAGTATCAAGATTTATACCAAGCTGGGCGATATTGCTTTCAATATTAATAGGCTGTTCATTGCTGCTGTCTTCGCCTGTACTATCACCAATATATTTTACCAACCCCCAATCCATAACCATAACTTCGCCGAAATCACCAAGCATAATGTTGGCTGGCTTTAAATCGCGATGGATAATTCCCTTGCTGTGAGCAAAAGCTACACCATTACAGGCAGCCATAAAAATTTCTAAAAGTCTATTCAACGTATATTTTTCTACATACTCAGGATCGCCGTTGCTTAGTTTATGGATGACAGTACGAAGGTTTTCACCCTCAACCTTTTTCATGGTAAAATAAATACCTAATTCGCCCATCAATCCTAATTCATGTACTGGTACAATATTTGGATGTTCAATTTGAGCGGTAGCGCGAGCTTCACGGATGAAACGGTTAAGGAACTTTTTTTTGTTGCGGTATGCAGGCCGCAGAATTTTTATGGCAATATCACGCTTGAGCGAGGACTCTCGGCCAGACAAAACTGTACCAATACCACCGATACCAATAGTTTTGACATTTTGAAAACGCTTAATTGTGTTATCATGCTGTAAGTTTAGGACTTTAGAGAGGTCGTCAATATTGATTACCTCTTCGCCTTCTTCATTCAAAGTGGAGCAAAGCAAAGTTTTTTGAAATTCTGATGAATCCAAAGTTTTATCGCGCATATTGACCACTTTCCACAACAATTAGATTACAAACGTTGATGACGGCACCGGAGCGTTAATGATTTTTTTGGGTGTTAATTTTTGCAGATACCCTAGTAACAGCCTGCATAAAGTCCTGATAGAACAACTGATTATCCGGTTTGGTTACTGGAATTGTCATTACGTCATTAAGTTTGAAATCATCTGGGAATACGAAGCATCTGGCCTCTTGTTTTCTACCCATATCAAAATCATCAACGGCAACAATCAGACCAACAAAGTCGCCCTCTTTGGTAACCACAAAATCACCAGCCTCAGCTTTAACTTCACCGTCAGTCCGGCGGGTAGAATTTCTGATATACAGACAACTGTCATCACCTGCCAAATTTAAAGATGCCCTGCCTTCAAGAGAGCAGGTTCGTTTACCAAAACTATTTGATTTAAACAAGAAAAGATTTTGTATTCCCCTGGTCTTTAACTGAGAAAAAGTAATCGGTTTCATCCCTTTGCGGGTTGTTGGAACTTCAATAAGACAAGCGCGGTTGTCATAGTTAAGTGAAATAATAGGATTAGAAATCGTTTTTAGCGTTGAGTTATCACTATCTAATGGTTCACCGATGGAATAACCTAAACTATAAACTTTGCTATAGCCTGATATATCTTTAAACAAACCGGTAATAATGTTAAAATTAATAGCCAAATAACTCTTTTTCCCAATAATTAGCTCCGGCAAATAAAACGATTCATTGGCAGTATAATCAGACATAAAACGTTTTTCTTTAATAGCAAAGTTAAGCTTGACAGCTGCAGCACTATACCGCTGTAATGCATCACTGCGTAAACGGTCTTCAGCATCTTTCAATCTGATTTTAGTTTCATCAAGTGTGGTTTGGGCAGACTGCAATGCGACTTTTGCATCACTGAGTGCCTGTTGTTTTTCATCAAGCTTTTCACGGATATCAAGCTGTTCTTTTCTCAAAACATCCAACTCGTTCCTGGAATTGCTAATTTCATTTACTGCACGGTTATACAATGCTTTGAAGTTGTCAATTTGTTTTTGATTAGCGGCTAATTCAAGTGCGGATTGACTTGCCGTGCGATTTGACTTCTCAATTTTACTTTTAAATTCCGCAAGCTGTTTAGATGTTTCATCCAATCTCCCGCTAACATATGCACGCTCCAATTTCGCTTCAGCTGCCTGCCCTTGAGCTACCAGCAAGTCGCCTGAAGCTGTATGCAGTTTTTGTTGAGTTTGGGTCAATAATTCCTTCGATTTTTTTAATTCGACATTGGATTGCGCAACATTGTTTTCCAACTCCTGCAAACGTTTTTTAGCTTGCAGCAGCTCGTCGCTGGTATTAGCAAGTTGTTCGTTCTTATTTTTGAGATCTTCTTTAATGCTCAGCAATCTTTTGCCCAATAAGGCCAATTCTTTTTCAGTAAGCTGTCCATTGTGCTGACTTGCCAAGGTATTGATAACATTTTCCAACTCAGATTTAAGCTGCGGTGTAATTGCAGCCGGTTCAGGTTGTATTTTTTTATCTTTTAGTTCATTAATTTTCTTCTGTATCGCGATGATATCATTTGAAACATTTTTTATTTGTTCGCCAGATATACTACCTTTTTGGGACTGCAACTCCCGTTTAGCTACCTCTAGTGCAATTTTCTTCTTATTAAGTTCTTCGATTACCACCCGTGCAGTATTACCGTCAATAACAGTACCTCCAGAATGGGGCTGATTTATCGGCGCCACACCAGTGCTCAGCGACATTACCGAAAGGACGATAAAGTCACAAATAACAATCAGGATTGAACGATTCACGGCAATTTTTCTCCGGTCTGAGTTTTCTTTAAATTGGATGCAATATCAAGCAATTTCTGGCGAATTGGAAATTGCAATGACAACCGCAAAATTACACTAAAAATAATGCCGATTAATGTTGATGCATAGGCAATCAAACGGCTAATTTGAGGATTAAACGACATAACAATAAATGAGGATACGGTGCCGAATAATCCGATATATAATGGCAAATCTAAAAAGATGTCTGCATTCTCCATTTTTTTTAATTTCAAATCAATCGTGTCCAGGCTTCGTCTTATGCCAACAAAAACTGTTGCTGCCAAGAATAAAGCAGTGCACTGCATAACCATAATTGAAGCAAATATATAAAACGACAATTTGCTATAAAAGACATTCCACTCCTGCGTGTTGCTGCCAGTCGTATATCCGGCACCGGCACCAACATTTCCGCTGTTGCCGTTTCCGTTAGCGCCCTCGAATAATCCACGAAAGAATGATGACGTTTGGTAAAAATATTGAATCAAAGCGAAACAACTCGCCGCCAGCATCACGAACAGAAATACCATTAAGAACAAACGCAAACCCTTTTTCATAGTAATTAATTCCATTTTTTTTGACCTTATACGGCCGTTGTTAAAAGTTTACGGCGAATGCTTCAGTTGAGCGCCGCCAAAGATAAAAAGCATATAACATATATTGAGCTAATACACAAACTTTAGTTACTTTTGTATTTGTACAGCAGTAATTCTAAAAACTGCAGTACGTCCCAAGCTAATATATCCGCAACGAATGCAGTATAAAAAAACAATAATCAAACACCGTCTATATCACCAAGACAGCCTGTGGACACAAATGCTACAAATAACTAACAGTAAGTTAATATCTAAGGGATAAACTTTCAAGTCAGAACTAAATTAATTTATGACGATATATGCTTATAAGCAGATGCCTGGACAACTTGGCGCCGACAGCGATGGTTAAATTTATCTTCACAGAAATGATTAGAGATATAGTGGCATGCATCCTCAAGAGTTCCAAGAATTTTGGTGCAATATTTAACCATCCAAGGGCTGCATTCAACAAAAGTAAATGGTGAAAAAGCAACAACAAATTTACCTAGATCGTGAGCCGCATAAAAAACTTCCATGCTTGTGCCAATGCTTGGCTTATTGTAATTAACTAAAACGATATCTGCATCTCTAACATCCTGCAGGTCAAATTCAACAATTTCGTTTGAGCTGTCAACCTGACGGTCAACAAACTTTCTCCGCATAGGGTCAAGAGTATCGAAGTTTTGCTGTAATAATTCTTTTGCAAGTTCGCGCCATTCTCTCGCTGTACCTAAGCACTCGTCCATGATTGGTCCGCTCAAATAAATAATTTTTCTTTCGTAATTCATAGCATTTTTCCTATAATTATTTTAAATACCTGCATACAGCCAACTCTTGCAGTAAAATTAATTTATTGCTGCAAAATTTTTTCAGCAATCTTGATTCCATCAATCGCAGCTGACATAATTCCTCCTGCAGAGCCAGCCCCCTCCCCTGCAATAAATAATCCTGATATTGAACTCTGTAAATTTTCAGAATTACGCTCAAAACGAATTGGGCTGGAAATAAATGTTTCCACACCAATCAGTTTTCCACTGATAAATCCAGGCATAACTTTATTGAAGTGAATTAACGCTGAGGCAACAGCTTTTGCAGCAGGAACCGGCAATATTTTATCAATTCTTGCTGCATTCAAACCGAAACAGTAACTGCTGAGTTTATTGGAAAGCCGACATTCACCGCGAACGAAAGCACCAGCATCCTGGGCCGGTGCTGTATAGTCGCTGCCACCGGCACAAAAAGCATTGTGTTCAATCTCAGTTAAAAAATTGATGGCTGTCCGCGGGACGACAAATAATTCTGGCGGAATTGTCACAATAAGACATGAATTGGCGAAGACACCATCCCGGGCATAACAACTCATACCATTTGTTGACAGTTGCCCTGAGAAAGCTGTTGCTGGAACGATTTCGCCGCCTGGGCACATGCAAAAAGTGCTTACGCCAGGGATATCCAAGTGTTCTGGTGGACGACTGACTAAATTATACTCTGCCGCCCCCAAGCAAGAATGTCGATGTGGTGATTTATATTGATTCCGGTCAATAAAAGCTTGTGTGTGCTCAATACGGCATCCAATTTGAAATCCTTTAAGTCGGTATTCGATATCATGAGCGATTATAGTTTCGCTTAAACGCCTTCCACCAAGTCCATGGGCAAGAATAACAGTGCCTGATTCAAACTTCTCATTTTTGGAAGTAATTACACCGCGACAGCTGCTATCGTCAACCATAATATCATTAATGGTTACGCCAAAATGAAAGACGCCACCCATTTGTTTAATTTTTTCGCGAATATTTTTAACCATAACCGGCAAAACATCGGAACCGATATGCGGCCGCTTTAAATAGGATATTTCTGCAGGTGCGCCGCCTTCAATAAATGTCTGTAAAACAAAATTACTTCTCGTATCTCTAATCCTGGTATAAAGTTTACCGTCAGAAAACGTTCCAGCGCCCCCCTCGCCAAATAAGTAATTACTATCGGAGTTTAATTCCCTGGTTACCCGGAACGCAGCGATATCGGCACTTCGCCGTTCAACGTCAAAACCGCGTTCAAAAATAATCGGTTTCCGGCCAGCCGCCGCCAAAATATAAGCCGCCATTAGGCCTGCTGGTCCCGCACCAACAATAAGCGGTTGAGACTGGTTAAGCGAAGTACAATGATTTTGACAGTAACGAGTTTCGTTTTTTTGCGGCACTGCAACTGGTTTTGCCAGTAATGGTGAAACTGGTACTGTTGATTCAAATTCAACGGTGTAAACTAATAAAGGAACGGCCCCACGTGCATCAATACTTTTGCTGATTATGGTAATCTTTTTGATATCACCAATTTTCACATTAATATAGCCTGCTATGTAGTTTTGAAGAATGGAATCAACATCGCAAATGTTGGCAGGGATATCAGAAACTTTGATTTTAAAACTATCCAGAATATACCGCATCGCCTCAGCTCTCATCCCTTTCCGAAAAAACTATAGCTTCAAAGACGCTAAACTTTGCATCAGGCAGAAGCCAGTCGTCCGGATTCAATCCAGCCTTCATGCTCAAATATTTTAATGTTGTCTCTCTATCCCAATTTTGTTCAACCGCAACCTGCGGCAAAAATACAGCTGAACGCCCACGGCAGTTAAGAATTATACCATGTTTACCTATTTCAAAATCACGATATGAATCAATCGTGGCTGAAGGCGTTAGTATAGAAACCTCAATCACAACTTCTGCCAGCTCGTCAACAGCAAGCGGTGGAAATCGCGGGTCACGAAAGGCCGAATTGACCGCATTCCTTACGATGTTAGCCTTGAGCGGTTCAAATGCTTCGATGTTGCCAATACAACCGCGCAATGCGCCATCCAAATGCAAAGTAACAAAACACGAACCACGTGATGAAAGTTTGACCAGCAATTCATCATCAAATGCAGGTAAAGCTGTTTTATCGAACGTTGCCGCGATTACTTCGCGAACAAATTTCAATATTAGGCGTTTTTGGTCAATAGTTAAAAATTGATTATTATCCATTGCAATCACTCCCTGGTTATAATCAAAATTGTTAAGGCAACAGTATTTAACATAATTATGACAATCAGTTGTGACAGACCATTAACAACAGACCCAAAAATTTGCAGTGCCAAATTTGTATTGATTTCTGATATTTTCCAACAAACAAATAGATTAACAGCAATCAACGGCAACGTCAAAAAACTAACAAAATGTGAAGCGGAACGATTACGTCTGCTTTTTTTAACCATAACTTCACCGCGTCAGTTTTTATTATTAAAAACATTATACCATCCAAACATAATAAAAGCTACAGTTGGCGACAATCCGGCAATCATCGGATTCATCAAGCCCTGTTTCCCAAGTACCAGAAAAATTTGTGAAGTAATCTGATATATCACAATGATAACGGTTGCGGAAATAACTGCCAGCATAATACCGGAACGTTCGTTTTTGGTTGCCAGCGGTATACCGAGAAAAACGGCAAGGAAACATGACCATGGGAAAGCCAAACGGTGATACAGCACAGTTAAAAAAATCGCTTCACAGCGCGACGCCATATTTTTTGTTTTATGTAAAATCTCAATAATTGCCCATATCGGTAATTCGTCTTCATCTTTGATTGCGTTCAAAATATCGTCGGGTGTTTCAGGTATTTCACTCGTGCTTTTTTTCAACATTGCAATACGTTGTGAATTTTTTGGTACCAATCCGTCAAAACTGTATGGGGTAACGGAGACCTTTTCAAAAGTCCATCCTGTTCGTGGTTCAAATTTTGCCGTCTGCGCAGAAATGTCCCATTCCAAAGTACCATCAAGGCGAAATGACTTCAATGTAACTGCTTTATGAACTCCATCAGAAGAAAAAGTTTTAAATAACCAGGTTCTTTGTTTGTCGAGGCTGCGATAAGTAAGCATATTCTGGAATTGCACCGACTGCTGCTGCGAACGTGTGGCAGCAATTTTTACAATTTCGGCCTCTTTTTCTGTATAAGGCACCAATGCTTCATTAAACCAGAAATTAAGACAAGTAACGATGAACCCAACAACAAGAATCGAGCCGCCGCAACGAAATAGTGAGATACCGGAAGCGCGCATTGCTGTAACTTCCATATGCTTGCCGAACATAGCCATTGTCCACATACATGCAAGTAAAACTGATATCGGCATTATGAAACGAATATTCCCAGGCAGCTTTAACAGAAAGAAACTCAACATCTGACTCACTGTCGCTTTTGCATCCAAAAAATCTGACAAGTCGCTAAAAACATCTCCGACGATGAATAGAATTATGCAGACTAACAGTAATACGCTCAAATGTATCAGAAATTCACGTAAAACGTAATAGTCTAATGTTGGCAAAAACAGCCAACGTCTTTTCATCGCATCATAATTATGCTGCCATTTTTTCATCGTATATCAACGTGTCCTAATTTTGGGAAGAATAATGACATGCGGTAAACTGCATTATATCCCGAGACTAAATTCCAAACAATTCAATGAGCGCTGCCAAAGCTTTAGCGAGTGGATAAATGAGAATAACTCTCTTTGATATATTATATTCCACATCAGGCGTGATTTCAAACTATCAAAGTGAGTTTTAAGTGCATTTAGAGTAATTTGCCAGGTATAAATTCATATATAAAACGCAATCGTTGCCTTGAAAATAAAAACGCGCTGGCGTACAGATAAAAATAGCTGTAAAACAATTTTTATTGCATCATACTCAATTAGGTTTAAAATATAAAAATAAACGAGCAAAATTGTGAATTGGATTTTATCGTTCTGATTGAAGGGTGATACCAGCATCGTCCAAATGAGGAAAGTGAAAATACAGAAACAAGATGCTTGTCCCGCAGTTGCGGGATTGCGAACTTTTTATTTTGGATTCACACCCTTTGAGTTCCTTCGATACCTCGGTATCGGCGGTCTCCCAGAATGCGAACCAATTCTCAAAATTTTTGCAATCTAATTTAAATTTTCAATCTACTTGAGGAGCATTAACTGCTTTAGTTGCTCCACAATATCTGCAAAGTGCTCAAGACCATCACTAATGGTATTCGACGAGGCGAGATCAACACCGGCGTCTGCCATTATATCCAGCACATCCTTCGAATCTCCAGCCTTTAAAAAGCTAAAATATTTTCCAAGCTTTGCCCCATCACCGCTCAATATATTTTTCGACAACTTTAACGCTGCCGACATTCCTGTGGCATATTTATACACATAGAAGTTGTAATAGAAATGAGGTATTCGTGCCCATTCAACTGCTAGACGCGGGTCAATAACTACATTTTTACCATGATACTCGGTATTTAGCGTTAAATATTCACGATCTAACAAATCCGGGGTCAGCGGAATATCTAATTCAGATTTACTGTACAGCATTTTTTCAAATTCCGCAAACATTGTCTGACGGAATATTGTCCCCCTGATCTCGTCAGCCATATGGCAAAGAAGGTATATTTGAATATCACGGCGCGACTGTTGCTGCATTAAATATTCATGCAGCAATATTTCATTGGTCGTCGAAGCCACCTCCGCCACAAAAATGCTATAATCAGCGTAATGATAAGGCTGATTTTTATTGGAATAAAAAGAGTGCAGCGAATGTCCCAGTTCATGCGCCAATGTAAAAACATCATTTAATGTGTTGTTATAATTCAATAATATGTATGGAAATGAATCATAACAACCACTGGAATATGCGCCGGAACGCTTTCCTTTACATTCAAGTGCATCAATCCAGCGCTCCGTAAAAGCTTTCTGAACAATGCTAACATATTCGCCACCTAATGGTTTAAAAGCCTCCTGCACCAGCTTTTTGGCTTCATTCCAGGAAATCTTCAGTTTACATTCCGGCACTAACGGATTAAATAGATCATACATATTGAGTTTTTTTAATCCCAATGCCTTGGCTCTAATTAAAAAATATTCATGCAAAACCGGCAATTTCGATTTAACTGCGGAAATGAGATTGTCATATACCGGCACGGGGATTTTATCTTCAAACAATGCTGCTTCTAATGAAGTCCTGTAATTACGAATTTTGGCGGAGAAAACGTGCTGTTTAACCGCACCATCTAAGGTTGCAGCAAAAGTATTACGGTATTTTTCATATGTGTCAAACATAGCGTTAAAAGCGTTTTTCCTAACCAAACGGTCAGGCGATTCAAGTAAAGAAAAATAATTGCCATGGGTCAAACGTAATTTTTTCCCGCTTCCGTCATCGATTGCAGGGAACTGAATATCGGCATTGTTAAGCATTGAAAAAGCTTTGTATGGCATCTGCATTATGTCTGCAGACAACCCTAAGAGTCGCTCCTCTGGTTCTGTAAGTGTGTGTTTGCGTTCGCGTAACAACTCTTCGATGCTGCGCCGATAAAATTTCAGTCCATCACTCTTTAAAAATTTATTAATTGTTGCTATTGGGATAGCCATAAATTCAGGTTCAAACCACGCGGTAGCACCGGCAATTTTAGCAGATTTTGAGGAAATTCTATCAACGATTGCACTGTTTGCTGAATTGCTCTTATCCTCATCTGCTTTGAGATGAGCGTACACGTAAACTTTTTCGACTAGACGCTCCATATCATCGATTGCCGCGATAGCCTGAGCCATAATTAGTGCAGATTCTGCCAAATGCCCCTTGAATTTTTCAACATTTTTAACCAATTTATCAATTGATTTAAAATCTTTTTCCCAGGCACCGGCCGAATTATATAGTGAGGACAAATCCCAAGTCATATCGACGGGTAGTTCGGAATGCAAGAGTAGTGCGGACTGACGTTTGTTCATAAAATGGATTTTACCAGCAAGCAAACAGTGAAAATTTACGTATGAGTTAACAGTGATTATAGTCATAGCCAGCATAACGCCGGATTATGAAAAAATTGAATAATCAATCTTCTGACTCACCGTCTTCTTTGCCGCGGCGTTTGAGAATCTTTATAATTTGAGACGGACGAGAAATGTTATCGATTATTTCATTAATCATCTCAGCATTGCGCAACTTTCTAGAGATGCTGCCGAGTAATTGAAGGTAATCTTCCTGATTGCCTTCTGGGGCGACAATGAATACAATGACTCTGATAGGTTTATCATCCTGGCTTTGATAATCAGCAATAGGTTCACTGCAAAGCCCAACTAAAACAATCGGGAATGGGATATTGCTGAGACGAATATGCGGTAACGCCAAACCGAATCCAACACCGGTAGTAATCATTTTTTCACGCTTCCAAGTGAGGCGCGTAATGGTATCCAAATCAACTTTTGATTTTTCTGCTGCTGCCTTGATCAACTTGTCCAATACTTCGACTTTATTTTTCCCATCCAGAACAAGTACAGTATCCTTTTCAACATATTTAGTAAAGCTATTTTTCATCATTGCCTCCTATGGGCATCATTTAAGATTTTAATAAAGAATATCGGAATAAATCAGAAAAAACTGATTGCAAACACCAATTAAATTATATTCCAAGCGGAACAATAATTCAAAACTTTTAGTAATCTAGCAATGTTATAGATATATTTCAATCATTGATACAAATTTATATTATATTTTTTTTATATCAGACTAAACAGGATGAACCCGCCAAAAACCCGGTCAGGTGATTTTTGATGGATCGACACAAAGATTTATAAGCCGACTCCGCCGCCGGCTACCCTCGGCGGTAATCGGCAAGGAGCGGCTGGTAAGGACTTATGTTGAGACGCAAAAAACATCGACCGACTTTTGGCGGGTTCGTCGAATCGCTGATTTTAATATAAAAAATGATACAAAAAGCGATTTTACTTTTGCTATGTTAGGTATTTAATGTTAGATTAAACTTTTATATTTTTAAGTTTCAAAGATTATTAAATTGTTATGATAAGTAGATTTCAATGTTTCAGCTTGAAAAGTTTGTTGCTTAATTGGAGTTTATTGACAGAGGGCAGATATTGTCGAGTGAACATGCCGAACAGCGAATTCGTCAAATTATAACATAATCACTGAAATTAGGTATCAATAACCAATGTTAAATTTTGAAGAAAAATTAGTGGCTGCGTCTAGCGATGAAATTCTGAAAGCAGCAAAGCTATTATTAAAATCTGACAAATTAGTTTCTCTTTATCGTACTGGAACAAACATTCTCAATGCTATCTATTGCGATAAAAATCGTTACGAGCAAGCCACTATAACAATTGGAACAGAGCCTCACGGAACCTGTTCTTGTGGTGAGTGCGGAACAGTTCTATGTTCACACGTCATAGCCGGCATTATGCAGCTTGGACGAATAAAAAATGACCGCAATATTACTACTACGGATGATAACGCTGCTAAATATGCTGGACTAAAGCAAGAAAATTTCTCTGGCATTTTGCAAAATTTATCAGACGAACCCCATGCCGAATTATTTATCAATGCCGAATCAGCATTTCCGCATGTTCCGAGTAAATGGGAAAATGCAGTCATCGTTGTCAAAATGAAAATTGACAATAAAGAGTATTCAGGAAATTTAAATAATTTACGCCAATTACACTTTAGCAAATCATTATCAGTATCGCTAAAGCTTAATTACTTCTCTCTGCATGAACGCCAGATTATTAGATTTTTGGCGGTAAATTCTGAACAAGATGGCGCAAAATTATTAATGGATGCGGAGCAGACTGCTGAGTTTTTCCATTGTCTCATAGATTATCCAAGATTTTTTAAAGACGGGCGCAGAGTAATTATTCACCGCGAAAGCGCGGAAACGGTTATGTTGTGCGCTAATCAAGGATTAGAATACGTACTTTCGCCAGCGCTGATTGTAAGCGGGTCAATTTTGCCTTTACCATCGGCAAAAGTCATCACTGGCAGAGCAGGATGCTGGGTTGGCACTGAAGGTGAATATTGGTGGGTACCCGGAACTGTAGAAGTTTCTTGGCTGAGAAATTTTTTACGCAACGGCGAACAAAGGATAAAGCGTAACGATTTCAACGCAATAGCAGAAATTAAAGAAAAATGGCCGATAAAAATTATCGAACTCAATCAGGATGTTGATTTGAGTGTTAAAGCCTGCGCGATTTGGTTATCTGCTGCTATTGATTTAAATTGTCACTTTATTTTGCAGGTAAAGTTTGGATATGACGGAATTTTTTATGAAGTTGATGAATGTCGAAGCACCAATTCAAATGGACAATTCTGGCTTCGTGACGAAAAATACGAAAAAGCATTTATTGAAGAGCTAAAACTTTTTGGTTTTAAATCAAACAAAAATTCCAGCAGTGCATTTACCCTTGAAGATATCGAGTCAGCTGGATTTTTTCTTGACAAAGTAATTCCTGAGTGGCAACAACGGCTAGATTTGGTTTTAAATTCGGATATTGCCAGACTTTGCGCTGGCGGACGTGGTGTGCCACAAATCACCTTAAAGGTTGATGCTGATGAATTCCAAGACAGTTTTTATCCTGCATCATACAAGCTTTTTTGCTGTGGAATAGAGCCGTTGAATTGGTGTCATGCAGTAAATATGTACAAAGAAAACAGAAATTACTTTTTGTATAATAATTCCGAATTATTTTGCATTAATCTGCAGTTACGTTCATTTATTAGCAAAGCAAACGATATAATTGAAGGAATAAACGTCGAAAAGTCCACTTTTAAAATACCGCGCTGTGCCATACATTACTGGATATTTTTAGGTCGAGAGATTCCAGGCTCGGTTCCAAATATTTTTTTCTCATCCGATTTTTTTAGTTATAAGCCTGTCATTGCCAACACAACTATTTCCGCCGTACAATTTAATTTTATCGGAGAATTGCGCAAATACCAGCAAGACGGTGTCTCGTGGATGCGACAACTCTCTGATAATAACTTCAATGTAATTCTGGCCGATGAAATGGGGCTGGGCAAAACCATTCAAATACTTAGTTTGCTGACAGAACGACTTACCAATGATTCTGCGCCGGCGTTAGTCATTTGCCCAGCCAGTTTAGTCGAAAATTGGAAACGTGAAGCTGAACGATTTATAGGCGGCATTCGTGTTGCTGCATTATCTGGCGCAGGACGGCAGGAGATATGGAATAACTATAATAACTACAATATAATCATTATTTCCTATGCTTCTGCCAGGCGTGATATTGAATTTATAGATAATATCAAATTCAGCTATTTAATTCTAGATGAAGCGCAGCATATTAAAAATCCCAATACCGCCAATGCCAAAACTTGCAAGACAATCAAGGCCGATCACCGTTTAGTACTCACCGGTACTCCGCTTGAAAATTCCCCAGATGATCTTTGGAGCATTTTTGATTACCTTCATCCCGGACTGCTTGGTTCTTATAATAATTTTAAAAAATATTATTGTGGTATTAGCCAGAGCAAAACATTGATGAATGACCTTTCTGCACGGGTTGCGCCATTTATCAAGCGCAGGGTAAAGTCAATGGTATGTGATGAACTACCGCCTAAACAGGAACAAATTTTATATTGTGAGATGGATGCACAACAGCGTATTCTATATAACGCAATTCTTGAACAAGGACGTATCCAATGTAATGAGACGCTATGCCGTGGCAGCCGGACTGAAATCTTTGAAATTTTCACAATATTATTGCGTTTACGCCAAGTTTGTTGTGATCCAAACTTGCTGCCCAATAATAACAAAGTGGTTTACCCATCGGCAAAAATGGAGTTACTGCAAGAATTAGTCATGCAAAATCTTGATAGCGGTCACAAGATGTTGATATTCAGCCAATTTACTTCAATGCTCTCAATAATACGTGCGTGGCTAGAGTCAGAACAGATCAATTTTGAATATCTGGATGGTGCAACAAAAAACCGGATGCAACACGTTGATAACTTTAATAACGACGAGCAAATACCAGTTTTCTTACTGAGCCTAAAAGCCGGCGGAGTTGGTTTGAACCTTACCGCTGCTGATACGGTAATTATTTATGATCCTTGGTGGAATCCTGCTGTCGAGCTGCAGGCCACTGACCGCACTCATCGAATCGGTCAAACTAAAACTGTAAATAGCATAAAGCTTGTCGTAAAGGATTCGATTGAAGAAAAAATTCTAGCGATGCAATCGCACAAACAAGAAATTTTCGATAATATTATCGAAAACCCCGCTGCCATTGGCGAAAAAATCAGCCTTGAAGAACTGCGTTTGCTTTTCAGCAGCTTATAGCAACCTGGGTAGCTTGAAACGGATGGCATAAAATATGCCGTTAGTAACTTGCAACAATTACTCGCCGATAATTTTAACTAAAACCCGCTTGGCTCTTCCGCCGTCAAACTCACCGTAAAAAATCTGTTCCCAAGGTCCGAAATCAAGTTTTCCGCCTGTAACTGCGACAATGACTTCCCTGCCCATTATCTGCCGTTTCAAATGTGCATCACCATTATCTTCAAAAGTGTTATGTGCATATTGATTGTGTGGTTTCTCAGGTGCCAACTTCTCAAGCCATTTTTCAAAATCAGAATGCAGTCCGCTTTCATTATCATTAATGAAAACCGAAGCGGTAATATGCATAGCATTGCACAGTACCAAACCTTCTTTAACACCTGACTCCGCCAGGCACTTCTCAACTTTGGCTGTAATATTAATAAATTCCCGCCGCTGTTCCGTTTCAAACCATAATTCTTTACGAAAACTTTTCATGAGATCTTTCTCCATATTTAATACTGTTGCATTCTTGTCTGTGACTATTAGCGCCGTTCAATTATTTCAACATTTTACGTAATATAGCCGCGATAATCGCATCAAAAGGAGTTTTGAACTTTTGTATGCCTTCAGCTTCAAGCTGATTTACAATTTGCTTCAAATCAATATTGATTATTTTTAACTGTTCCATAATATTGCCGGCACTGGCAATATCATCTATGATAGTAATGCGCGGAGTGCCATGATCCCGAAAAGCATTTAACGTTTCCGGCGGCATCGTGCTAACTGTTTCACGCGCAATCAGGGAATCAATATATTTCACATCGCTAAAATCGGGATTTTTTGTTCCAGTACTTGCCCAAAGCAAACGCTGGGTGGCGGCGCCGAAACAACTTAACCGGTTAAAACGCTCATTGCCGAATGCCTCAAGATAAACTTGATATGCTATTTTCGCACAGGCGCACGCCGTTTGCCCTATCATTTTATTTGCAATGTCCCAATCGGCGACATCATTCTTTGCTGCAAAAAGCGGGTCAATCATTGTATCAATACGACTCAAAAAGAAACTTGCCACAGAGGAAATGCCGGTTAGCGGTAAACCGTTTTTCTTTCGTGTTTCAAGACCAATGATGTATGCTTCAATAGTTTGCCTATAACGTTCAATACCAAAAATCAGCGTAACATTGACATTGATGCCTAAACTTGTCAGGTGCTCGATAGCAATTATACCCTCATCGGTCGCTGGAATTTTTATAAAAATATTTGGTCTGTTGATACACTGCCATAACCGCAGCGCATCCTGAACCGTTTTCTCTGCATTCCCAGCCAAGTAAGGATTTACCTCAATGCTTACATAGCCATTCAAACCATTAGTGGCTATGTACACAGGGTAAAAAATATCAGCGGCCACCTGCACTTCTGATATTGCTAACTGCTCATAAATCTCGTTAGCTCCTAATTCCTGTTTTGATAGATCAATAATTTTATCATCATAATCATTGGTGCCTGCAATAGCTTTCTCGAATATTGCCGGATTTGAAGTGATACCGCCCAATCCATCATTAGTTATTAATTGCTCTAATTCACCGTTGCGCAATAAATCATAACTAATATAATCTAACCAAGGCGACTGTCCCAAGGCAACTAATTGCATCAATTTACTGCTCATATATAACCTCTTTAGTAATGAAACTTAATAGTGGTTTCAGTTTAACTACAATGCCATCATTATGATTGTTTACAATTTTATATCAGCAATAACACAATAATATACGATAAATATCGGAGCAGTATTGCTAATAACAGTATATTTGATACCCAAATGACTGAAGAAAATCACACTACTATATATACACCAGTAAATATGTTCAGTCAAATTTTATTGCTGATCACTAAAGATAAATTAATGAGTCTGCGTTACAAGCTTGAATTTATCGCGGAAATAAACTCTGCGAAATTATTTTATTACCTCATTGCCGTATTATGTCTAACAATCCGCCGCACTTTAAGACACTAGAGTAAATAATAACTAGCCTAATGTGTTTGAAAAACCTATTTGCCGTAGTAAGTTATACTA
>CAZITV010000030.1:0-18663 GCA_964542255.1 uncultured Victivallaceae bacterium | reverse complement strand
TTTTAAATGTATAAGGGCTCAATAGCATGCATCAGCTGTTGAGCCCTTCCCTTTTGTAAAAATAATACTGAACATTATAAGACTGGGTTAGAATCGCAGTAGCTTGAGGGAATATTCAATCCAGCGGAGCAGGTGATATAGACTTCTTTTAATGACATTTACCAGGTCCAAGGCTTCTCAAGGATAAATTCCAGTACCAGCGGCAGCAAGATTCTGCATCTACTGGCTAAGTTCTTTGATTTTTAGACGCTGCATTTGCATTTCACGATCACATATAGTACTTCGTTCCATTGTGATTTTCTTTTTAATTATTTAACTTCACAATAAAGTAAACGGACAGGGACCAGCTTTAAAGTCCTTTCAGACTTTATAGGACAAATGCTCCAATTGTAATTTTAGACCTGTTCAATACTAACGAAAAATATTATTTCAATTAGTTCAAATAGCTTGCAAATTGGTACTCAAGGCATATATTTTAATTGTTGTTAATGCAGTATCAATTTATTAATCTTGATTAATCCCGAGAGAATCGGTTATGGAATATACCTTTTTACCTGAAAAAATTCGAGAAACACTTGAACAGGCTAGACCAAACAGAGATTATCTGTCAGTACTGCGCGGTTGCGGCGGCTTAAATGGTGCGCCAGGCGAAAGCTATTTAGTTGCTTATTGTGATGTAATTTATCTCTTTGGCAAAAACTTTGGTGACTTAGTTTACACTGAAAAGCAAATTTCATTAGGCGTAGATATGCCATCAGCTACATTCAAACAGGATAAATTTAGCAGCCAGCTTGTTTTACGAGTGACCAATCAAGAATTTTTGATTAAACTTTCAATCCTTGAAGGGAAGGCGTGTGCTGCACTATTAAATAAATTTAACTCACCAGTGGTTGATACAATGGGGCAAGCTGAAGCTGGCGGGTTTTATGACACAGCAAAGTCAGAGAAACTTAAACCCCTGGCAGTATTGGCAGCATGCATGAAACATTTGGCTCTGCTTGACCAAAATTTATCTCCTGGTGAGGAACGATTAATTAATGCCATTTGTGTCAACGAAGTTGGCTGGATTAACTTGGCTAACGAATATTTTAAATTTTTCAGTTTTGACGAGTTGATACAACAGACACCGCTTGACCACCAGCAACAGCTTTGCTTTTTGGCCAATTTGTACGAGCTCGCGATGGTTGATGGGGTACTGCATACTGCTGAACAGCGTTTAATTGACAGGTTTATTGAATTACAACATCTCGCTCAAAGTGAGTCAGAATCAATTCGCGAAGTACTTTTAATAAAAAATCAACTGTCAGCGTTGACGTAAGGCTACTAACGCTTCGTTTTAGTTTAAAGATATACTCAATGTTTAAATTCTGTTATAAATCAGATGCAAAGTCAATTATTTGCAATGATTGCTGGGACTTCAGCACACTAAATTGTCTTGTTACAGTTTGGCAATCTTAAGCATTGCGGCATCCAGTAATTGCTTAAATTGTCAGCAATTTGAGTTATAATTGTGAATAGCAAAGAGGCATTGGGGGGGGCATTTTACAATAATAAAGTTAAGAAATGAATTTTGGTGATTGATTTTAAATTGCTGTAAGATATCACATATAAATATCTGGCAGTCGGCAAGCCTAAGATAAATATAAAACTGTGCTTGCCGCAAAGCGGCTGAGACGCCGTCAATGATAAAATCCGCTATCTTTTCTATCGCAATGTATTCGGCTCAACGCTAAAATAGCAGAGCATTCATTATTAGTCTATTCTGGAAAATTGACAGATATGATTTAATTAATCATGGAATATTAATTTATGTTATCAAATCGGGTTATTAGACGCGGCATAACATTGGCAATTACTTCTGCTGTAATATGGTCATTTTTTGGTGCTGCTGTTGGCGGTCCGGTACTCGCCGGACTCTTCTTGGCCTTAAAGCTGGACAACTTTCAAATTGGGCTAATCAATTCAATGGCAATGTTATTTATACCGTTTCAGATCATTGGGGTAGTTGTCCAACAGCGGTATTTTAAGCGAAAGCGGTTCTGGTTTACGTTAGTTTTTTCACATTATTTTTCGTTTTTGCTTATTGCGATGCTAATACTGGTTTGGCCATTTCTGAATCAAAGTGCAGCGGTATTCCTACTGGTAATCTTGTTCGCGGCTGGTCAATTAATCATCCAATTAACCGTATCAGTATGGTTTTCATGGATGGGTGATATTGTCCCGGCAAGAGAAAATAATAGTTTTTGGAACCGGCGTGTTGGTTTGTCGCAAATAACTATGATGATAGCATCTATCATTTGCGGGTTTGTCATTGATCAACTTGGCAGAGAATGCCGCATAACATATTTTTATGTAATTATCGTGGGCATTGTTTTTGCATTTTTTTCACTGTCTATTTCTGCCAATATTCCGGATCCGGATATTACAGTCCGCACCAACCGTCAATCACTTTGGATAAGATTTAGAATAATTTGGCGAAATCCTCAATTCCGGCGCTTGGTATATTTTTTTGGGACACAATCGTTTGCGGTGTGCCTTATTGGACCTTTTATTTTTATATTCATGCAAAGATCTCTAAACTATAGCATGACTACAATTCAGTTGTTAATGGCCGCAAGTTGTGTGGTTAGCTTTTTTTCAGCATTTGCTTTTGGCGTTATCGGCAAAAAATATGGGCGAAAACCAATTGTAATGTTCTGCGCATTTGCAAAAGGCTTAGAGTTTATCGCTTGGGCAATATTATTACCCGGTTTTGGCTGGGTCTGGGCACTGCCTGCGGTTTTGATTGGCGGATTCGTCAATATGGGGCTTGCAACCGGTTCATTTTCTCTGATTACTTCATTAGGGAATAAGAAAGAACAAGGTTTTTTAATCGCGACATTTTTTTCAATAACTGGGCTGATAAGTTTTGCAAGCGCATTTTGCAGCGGTTTTGTTTATGATGTGCTTGGCTCAATACATATTTTTGGAAGTTATACACTGTCACCATTCAACGTATTAGCAATAATCGTGGCACTACTGTACTTCCTTAGTATTTTCTTTTTCTCGTCATATAAAGAAGCAGGTGCCGAATCAACCGTGTTTGTAGTAAAAAAATTACTCGCTAAAAATCCGTTTCTCGCCGTTTATCATGCACATATTCTCTCTTCACCTTTAACTGAAAAGAGCAGAATCGACACATTGGGTAAAGCGGAGAGTAACTTGGTAGCGTCAGAGCTGCTTTCAGATTTGTATAATCCCTCAAGCCGCGTTCGTGAAAGTGCGGTTAAAAATATAGCACGCAAGGGCAGCGATGCCGACCCAAAGTTGGAATCAGAATTGATTAGAGTTTTAGATTTTCCTGAATTGGGAATACAGTCAGCAACAGCTGCGGCTTTGGGACAAATGCAATCTGAAAAGGCTATCCCGGCACTGGTAAAATATCTTAACAGTAAAGATATTACATTGGCGCAAACTTGTATAAAAGCCATAGCCAATATCGGTGGTATAAATGCAATTAAAGAACTATGCGCCATTATAACCATCGAACGCTGCCGGCAACTGTGGCCTTACGTCGCTGAGGCACTTGGAGAACTTGGCGACTTCTCTGTTAGCAAAAAAATTTATGCTGCCTATTCGGGTGAAACCAATCATGTTTTAAAAAAACAAATGTTAATTGCCCTCGGAAGAACTTTTGCAAAAGAACGGGCAAGTGTTTTTGCCGGATTTGCCAACGAAGACAAAGCTCCCGGTGCCGCAATTGAAGAACTAATCAAATATTTCTCATCCCGCTATGGCGAAAATCACTGTAATGTAGAACAATTAAATAATCATTTTGACAAAGAACAGTTTGCAATAATTTTGGAAAGTGTTTTTCTTCCATGGCTGGCAGCAAACAATATATTAAATCAAGCTCTAAATAAAAGTAACATTGATACTATTATATCCTCGACTTTTAACAAAAAAGGTGAAATCAATCACCCGAAACTGCTGCTTAATGAGTATAACGCTGTCGTTGCTTGGACAATTGTCAATTTGTGGACCGAATTAAAATACTCCCGTCGCGATTTTAACAGATATGTATTACTGACAACGTTAATTATTATTAAAGCAGCGTGTAAAAATGCAGATTAGCTCAAGATATTATCATAAATGATAAGATAATTCTATAACATTTACTTGTAACAATAATAAATATCAATATAGTAATTATTGGAGATAAGGTTCGCATTTTAGTGCCTTTCATACCGCGGTATTAAGGTTATTAAAAATACAAACAATCTTAGTGCTCGCTATACAAGTAAAAATTGCAATCTTATAGCGTCACAAAACCGTGTATTTTGTAAACTTGATGAAAGACCCAATATGGATTTCGAAATTGTATTCAATTGCCCTGAGTGCGACGCTGAAATTACTGCA
The DNA here is from genome assembly GCA_964542255.1 of uncultured Victivallaceae bacterium. GTDB lineage: Bacteria > Verrucomicrobiota > Lentisphaeria > Victivallales > Victivallaceae > CAYMSF01. Next base: position 14,265 of record CAZITV010000030.1, on the reverse strand, counting down.
GTTGCATCACTTGCTGGTCAAAGTGCACAATGCCTGCATTGCCACCACTTGATTGTCGTTCCCATGCCGGGTCTATACCAGGATTTGGAACTGGGTGATTTTATTTTGGAACGCAAATTAGGCAGTGGTGGTATGGGTGAAGTATGGCTTGCAATACAAATATCAATGACAAGACCAGTTGCACTAAAAATTCTCGCACCAAAGTATTCACAAGACAAACAATTTATTAAACGCTTTTTATCAGAAGCAAAAACTGCTGGAAAGTTATCTCACACAAATATTATAACTGCCTTCTCTGCTGGCCACATTGGTGATTATTACTATCTTGCCACCAGCTATATTGACGGGGTAGAGTTATCAAGTAAGCTTAAAGCCGGGCCATTGTCTGAACGTGAAGCTTTAAAAATCTGCAAGGCCATTGCCTCAGCACTTGATTATGCCTGGGAGGAACATCGTTTGCTGCACCGTGACATCAAGCCTTCCAACATTATGATTGACCATCGCGGCATTCCGCAGCTTATGGATATGGGTATTTCAAAATGTTTAAAAGATAACCACGATGATACTTCTATAAACCTCGTTGTGGGGACGCCGGACTATATCAGTCCGGAGCAGGCACGAGCAGCGCATGATATCGACTTTCGTTCTGATATTTATTCGCTTGGAGCCAGCCTATACCACATGGTGACTGGTCAACCTCCATTTATTGGAGACTCGCCGGTACGAGTATTGCAAATGCACGCTAATGCTGCACTGCCTCCGCCTGAGTCAATCAATATGCAAATTTCAAAAGAGTGCTCCGCTCTTATTAAAATTATGATGTCGAAACTGCCCGGAGACCGTCAAGCCAGCTGGAGTTATGTTATTGCCGATATTGATGCGGTACTTGCCGGAAGGATGCCCGGGAGAGTTGACTTGAATATTAATTCAAAAGATCGGAATACTTCCGGTAAAACTTCGAACCCAAGTGACTCAATCAATCTAAATGTACGCAAACAATCTGGCCGCAGTTATGCGGTTGTTACGAACTCTGGAAAAACTGACTCAACGTTAAAAATCTCAATGGATGATACTAATTCAACTACGCCGCAAACAAAACCAAAAATTGATATTAGCGACAATAATCAAGCCCATGAAAACGGTCAACCGAACGGGACCACATTACCACCAAAGTTATCCGAACGGAAACAGAACAATTCATTGCTGACAGTTGCAATCGTAGTAACCATTATTGTTCTCACGCTTATCGCCATATGCTTATTATACAGACTTTTGAGTTAATTAATCCGCATTAATATTGTTAATCTGCATTATTTTAGCATTTCAAGCATATATTTGAATACCGTATCATTTATTCCAGGCAACCCTTCGTGCCCAAAATCTGGGTAAATAATAATGTCCTTGGATGCAGTAATTTTATTATACACAGCAAACTGTGTTGACGGCGGGCATATTTTATCCATCAAACCTGTTACCATCAAAACATTTCCATGTATCCGCTTGGCAATATTCTGTATATCAATATAACCTAGTCGGTTAAATACTTCTGCTTCACGAGAATGCATTGGGTCATACCAACGAAAATAATCTCTCAATTCAGAATAGGCATCCACACACAAATCCATATCCCACACCCTGCGAAAATCACTCAAAAACGGATAAAGCACAGCCGCTCTATTAATTCTAGGTTCAAGTGATGCGCACGCAATGGTCAATGCACCGCCTTGAGAACCGCCCATTGCTCCAACTTTCGTCGGATCAACACCAGGCATATTCATTACTAATCCGGCTAACTGAGCACAATCCAAATAAATTCTACGGAATAATAAATGTTCAGCACCGGCATCCAAACCGCGAATTATATGCCCTCTGAACGTGCTGCCGATGGCAGAGCTGTTATCTTCTGATTTGCCAGATTGACCGCGGCAATCCAATGCGGCAACTGTAAAGCCAGCAGCGACATAACCAAGTTTATCCTGCCAATCTCCAGAATTGCCGGAATAACCGTGAAACATAACCACTGCTGGATGTTTTTTCTTGGCAATATTTTTGGGACGCAATAATTTCGCATAAACTCGAGCCCCGCCTACACCAGTAAAATACATATCAAAACAACTGGCAAATGGAGCTTGAAAATTTGCGGGGCGTAATTCAATATTAGGTTCAATAGTCTTCATTTCGGCAATAGCCTGTGACCAATACTTATCAATATCTTTTGGACACGGGCTGCTACCTTTATACTTTCGCAGTTGCTCAATCGGCATGTCAATCAATGGCATAATTATCAACTCCATTATTATCTATTTTTAACATTTATATTAACAAATGATTGTAGCTTTAATTTGAAAACTATTTTGACATTTTGCAAATTTGATGTTTTACACCGCAGCCTTTAAAAGCCTTGCCATTTCATATCGGCAAATAATAATGCAAACCACTCAAAAATCTATCTATAAAGATACGTTTCAAATAAGCTTTTATTGAGGTAGTTGCAAAACTATTTTGAATTGAGTTTTGTAGGATTTTTTGAAGTTTCTGATGTATTTAAGCGAAATCAAGTGTAGTAGCGCTACCCAAGATGAGCTTAAGTCGCCCAAAAACCGAAAAAGATGCAAAAATCTCAAAAGAGTTTTGAAATTAGCTCTTATTAATTAATAATTGCGTCTATTGAGAATAAAATTAATTATAAGAGAAAAAGCCGGAAAATATTTCCGGCTAAAAATAATTTTTTAACAAAGAATGCAAAGGTAATCAGAAACGCTTCTGCTGCTTTTTGTTACGACGTTTGATTTCACTCGGTTTTTCGAAGTGCCGACGGTTACGCAATTCCTTGAGTGTACCTTCTTTGTCCAACTTCTTTTTTAGGCGACGCAATGCGCGGTCAATAGCTTCGCCTTTTTTTACGCGAACTTCTGTATCCATATTTTAGATTCACCCCCTTTAATGGTATTTAATGGTTGAAATTAATTATAATTTTAATAATCACCAGCGAAACCAGCTTCATCAGCAAGCAGTATCTTTAATTTTGTTAACGCCTGATTTTGAATTTGACGAACACGTTCTCTGGTTCTACCGATTTCCTGACTTACTTCTTCTAAAGTACGTGAACGGTTACCATCCAGGCCGAACCGCATTTTTAGAATCATCTTCTCGCGGTCATCAAGTTCTTCCAATAAACTAACCAAACGATCAACAGATTCCACATCACCTAATATCTGTTCCGGAGTTGATGCACGGCGATCAGGTATAATATCTTGAAACTCACCGTCTTCTCCCTGCTGAATTGGATCATGCAATGAAAAAGTACGCAAATCCGCCAACCTTAACCCGGCCACAGTGCGTTCGCTAAAGTCCAAATGAACCGCTATCTCCGCATCAGTAGGCTCACGTCCAAGTTCTTCGGTTAAACGCATCCGGACTGATTTGATTTTATTAATTTTACCTGCAGATTGCACTGGAATACGAATTGTGCGGCTTTGATTTGCTAAAGCACGGCGCATAGATTGTTTAATCCACCACGCGGCATATGAACTGAATTTTGCACCTTTTGCTGGGTCAAATTTTTCGACAGCACGCATCAAGCCGATGTTGCCTTCAGAAATCAAATCAAGCAATGGTAATCCCAAACCTTTAAAATCATGGGCAATTTTAACGACTAAACGCAAGTTAGCCTGAATCAAGATAGAGCGTGCCTCGTCATGCGCTAACACATCAGTACCATGAATCGCCTCTGCCAGATCAACTTCTTCTTTTTTAGTGACGAGCGATATTTGACCTATATCCAGCATATAAGTCTTCATCGTATCATTTTTTGAGCCACCAGTAGACTTACTATTCAAAACATTTTGGCGCTCGGTATCTTTTTCCTGCTTGGTTACAGGTTTATCTGATTTGCCTTGTGACGAAATATCATTTTTTACACGTACTTTTGGGCGTCGGTCGACATCGACAGCAGAAATTTTATCAGTCTGCTTGACTGCGGAATTCTTTGCATGTTTTTGTGGTGTCACGACTGTAGCAATAACTATTTTTGCTGATTTTTTATCAGATTTTGCTGAGCTCTTTTTGGGTGTAGTATAGTCAGACTTCAATATTTGTGGGGGTGTCGATTTTAAAGAATTTGCGTTTGACTTTACAACGTTATTCAAAACAGTTTTTGCTGTTGGCAATACTTTGTCTTTTTTTATATTTTTTGCAACCGGTAAACTTGTTTTGTGAGCCGGCAGTAATGGCGTAACACTTTTTTTCGGTGCAACTAAAGTTTTTTTATTGGCAATCGCCGGCAATAGAACAACATTCTTTTTCGGTGCAACTAAAGTTTTTTTATTGGAAACCGCCGGCAATAGCTTGATAATTTTTCCCGATTTAACTGGAATTTTTACCGCATTGCTGATTTTCTTATATGTGGCAACATTTTTTTGCTTAATATTTTGTACTGTGGCAGATTTACGTTTTTTTATAGGCAAAGCAGCTGGTATCACTTTAGAAATCACCGTATTCATTTTTGCTGAAGGTTTTAACTTACTTTTTGCCTCATTTTTTTTCAGAGTACTATCAACTGGCTTAACTTTTTTTCCTTTTATCCCCGCCGAAGTTTGCGGAGCAGCCTTCTTAGTTTCTACAGTTTTTTCGCCAAAAGTTTTTTTCTTCGAAATCACCAATGCGGTTTTATTATTATCTTTCGCCACTTTATCGTTCTTTTTTGCCATTATATCTGTTTTTTTTATTTTAGGGATTATTGCTGCTGCTTTAGGCATTTTTTTATACTTTTTAGTCTTACTTATTTTGTCATTGCGTTTAGCAACAACAAGCGAACTGCCGCGCACAGCAACGTTTTTTGCCGGAGAAGCGGGTTTAACGCTCTTAGCTTGTGTTTTATCAATGCTTTTAGATGTATTTTTTTTATTAATGTTGTTATCCGGTTTTTGCTTGAACCCTGACTGCGATTTATTAGGCTTAACATTTTTAAACTTAACAGCGCCGACATTTGTTTTAGCCTGAGTATTCTTTTTTACCATAGCACCCGCCTGTTACAAATTATTGTTATTGCCTAAAGATTACTATTATCTATAAGTTTTCTCAGCCTCTAAACTGCTGCCTGCGCATCAAGCAAATCCACCATCAAAACTTTGTCACAAATAGTAGCGACTTGATATGAGTCACAATTTTTAAATGATGATTCCGATACCAAATTTTTAATATAACTCAAATTCTGTATAAATCAAGTATAATCACCAGTAAAATATCCTTTTTTTGCAAAAACATTATGAGCAAATGGAGAAAGTAAACGCACAGCCTAAAAATGAGCTTGTGCAGTTAGTTTGACAAAATAGCCGTGGTGCATTAAGTCTGACAAACAAGAGGAAATAATAACTCTCAAAACTTGAAAGGGAAGGCTAAGTCTCACTTAACGGACGCCGACAGGGATGCAGCAAACAATCAACACAACGGTATTCATAATAATCAGTTAAAAACTCAGTTAATTTTGTAAAAACGCTTAAATTCACTTCAGAAAAAATATATATGATGTCCTTGTCATGACAATATTGACTTTTGTATGTTTTAAGCTAAGGTAACAGCAGTTCTGAGAGTCACGTGGCAAATATCAAGCACCGATGATACTTATTTGCAATAAGTTTTTTTCTGTGCCAATTTCAACCTTTATTCAAGGGAAAACAAATTTTGATCAATACCAATCAGCAAGTCGCAGTTATTACCGGAGTTTCAAATGGATTGGGATTAGCAACTGCAAAACATTTTATCTCTGCTGATATAATTGTCGTAGGGTTATCCCGCACAAAACCGCCGATTGAGCTTACTCGCTGGATTCAAACCGACATAACAGTGGCCGAACAAAGAAATCGCGCAGTTGAACAAATAGTTAATGAATTTGGAAAAATAGATTTGTTAATTAATAATGCCGGCATCGGCTGCTACTCAACTTGGGAAGAAATGAACAAAAATGAAATTCAACAACTCTTTGCTTTGAATTTTTTCTCGGCAATCGAACTAACCCGTTGCTGTCTCTCTTGGTTAAAAGAAAGTAATGGAACCATAATTAATGTCTCCTCTGTCGCTGGCAAACTATACGTTCCTTGTATGGGAGCATATTGTGCATCCAAAGCAGCCATGACAGCTTACTCAAATACACTCCGCGTCGAGTTGCGCCAATATAACATCCACGTTATGGACGTTACACCGGGCAGGATTGATACGGGCTTCTCCGGACGCGCACTGGGCAATCGCAGACCGCCCCGCTCCCCAGGCGGCGGCGCTCCTGAAAAATTCGCACAAAAGCTACTACATGCATGGCGCAATAAAAAAAGAAATCTGACCTACCCTGCTTGGAACTTATTGGCTGTACCATTGGTTTTGACCATCGCCCGCTTCTATGACAATAAAAGCCTAAAAATATGGGGTCTGACTAAAAATGGTTAAATTTTTGATGGCATATTCAATTTTAACATTCAATTTTACATTATATGCAGATGTTTTCACCCTTTGGCCATCTAGTGATAAAGGCAACAAAAATAATATCACCGATGTTGAACAGTTAGTCAACGTTAAGACCGTGTGGAGTGAACCGGTAAATATCAACGGCATCGATCTAGAACTAAATATCGCGGTAATCTCAGCTACAGCAGAAGACCTATTAATGCAGATTAACAAAGCTTTCACTGACAGTGCTATTGCCGCCAACAACAACACAATGCTGATTAAAACAAAATTAAACGACAGCTGGGAAAGACGAACATTACTGTTTTTCCCTGGCGAAAACCTCCCAATAATTATGTTCACAATGAATACACCGGCAACTTTTCCTGCCAACTTAATCTGGCCAGCAAACCTGCCAATTACCGCAGACGGCATCCCGCTGAAATATATGAAGTTTCATAAACGGGACGCATCATATGGAGAATACAAAACTCCAAGCCAACCCGCCGCAGCACTTGATGAAATTTCCGTCAAATTGCGCGGTGACGGTTGGACTTCTTTTACCGGCGAGCAAAACTCAACAAACGGCGGAAGTGGTGAGATCTTTTTCAAAAATAAACCTAAATCGCTCATGCTGGTTAACTTTAATACAAATGGTGTCGCTACAGTTATAACCAGACCTGCAAAATAGCATTTTTTGGATTTTTGCCTCTTGATTTTAGGCTGATTCAAACTATTTTAATAGCGGATGCTCGGGTAGCTCAGTGGATAGAGCAAAAGTTTCCTAAACTTTGGGTCGGAGGTTCGATTCCTCTCCCGGGTACCATATCTTCAACCATGACAAAACGTGACAATTATTGATTAATATATTCATCCTCAATAACTTTCAACATGACATCTGTACCGTGGGTATTGACAGATGAGGACAGAATTTGACTGTTTTGGACTGCATCATGTACTACATTTGGTAACACAGTTGTTTTGGACTATTCCCAAAAGATGTTAGTTTGTCAACCTTAAAATGCAAATAAATTGCGTCCTATCGGTATAAACTTGATTGACAGGTATTTTTTTACGCAACTCAATTTAGCCTGCTATACTAAAGCTTGAAATATTGATTTTTGATACTATCTTATGGTTTGAACCTTATACCTTCAGTCCCCAAAAAGCAGGAGGTTGCTGGGTACAATCATTTCTGGTGTACTTACCATTAATTGTCGAATATGCGACAACTGGAGATTCATTAAGTAACATTATATAACCTTGATACTGCTGTATATGCATTACCAAATTTCAATACAAGAATGGGACCGTTGGATATGAACAATTGGATAATTATATTAGTTTTATTACTAACTTTATCAATTCCGGCAATTACTGGAGCTAAAGAATTTACTGATGATGAAAAAATAAAACTTTCGATGAAAATGGCAACCAAAATAATATCATCAAATCATTACCGCCAACATCAACTCGATGATAAAATTTCCAGCCAGATTTTCGATGATTTTTTTAAATTTCTCGATCCTGGTAAACTTTATATAACCAATGCGGATGTAAAGTCACTGGAGTCATATCGTTATAGGCTTGATGATGATTTAAATAACGGCAATCCGGAATTCCCGCTAAAAGTATATAATATTTACCTGGAAAGGTTAGGTTTATACCGGCAATACGCCGAAGGACTGCTCGCTAAAGGGTTCGACTTTACTGCTGATGAAAATATGCTTATAGACAGGTCTAAACAACCAAGAGCCGAAGATGTTGACGGGTTATATGAAATATGGCGAAAAAAGATAAAAAATGATCTGCTTTATTTTAAACTGCTAAAGCGGGCAATGGCAGAAGATTCGTTGAAGCCCGCTGCAAAAAACTCAAAATCCGGCAAAAAGGGTAATAATGATGTTGACTGGGACAGCAAAACGCCTGAAGATAAAATTAAAATTCGCTTACGTGATATTTATAACGAAGCGTCACAAAAAGACAAAATTGATATTGTCGGATTCTTTCTAACCTGTATGGCGCTGACATACGGACCTCACTCAAGTTATTTTTCACCCAGAATTGAAGAAGATTTTGATATTGACATGAAACTTTCGCTGTCCGGCATTGGCGCAGTACTTTCCAGCGAAGACGGCTATACCAAAGTTGTCAGCATTGTTCCTGGCGGACCGGCATTCAAAGAAGGCCGTCTCTCTGAAAACGACAAAATTATCGCAGTGACTCAAGAGAAAAGTCCCGCTGTAGATGTAATTGATATGTCCTTAAATAAAGTTGTTAAAATGATTCGCGGTCCACAAAACTCCAAGGTCACACTTACGGTTATTTCCGGTAAAAAGGGCAGCTCATCTATTCCTTATAATATTACCATAACCCGCGACAAAGTTGAACTTAAAGATAGTGAAGCATATGGTTTTATTAAAGAGATAAAACGCGCTGATGGTTCTGTGGCAAAATTTGGAATAATTTCTCTCTCTCATTTTTATATGGATTTTCAAGCCGCATCTAATGGAGATCCGAACTACAAGAGTTCAACACGCGATGTAAAAAATATTCTTGAGAAATTTAATCGTGCCGGTATTGATGGATTAATCTTTGATCTTCGTTCTAACGGTGGTGGCAGTTTACAGGAGGCAATTTCTTTAAGTGGACTTTTTATTGAAGAAGGACCGATTGTCCAAGTCCGCAGCAGCAACCGCTCTGTAAAAATCAATAACGATCTTGATCCTCAAATACACTACTCCGGTCCAATGATTGTGCTGACTAACCGTTTAACGTCATCAGCGGCTGAAATTTTTGCAGGAGCAATGAAAGATTACCGTCGTGCAATAATTGTTGGTGACTCAAGGACATACGGCAAAGGCACCGTATTAGATGTTATCAAATTAGACCGTTGGCTATCATATATTAATTTAAAGTTTCCTGCCGGTTCAGTGAAGTTTGAGAGTGCTGTTTTTTACCGGGTAAATGGTTCATCTACACAGCAGCTTGGCATCGCCCCGGACATTCAATTTCCATCAATAACTGACAATATGAAAGTTGGCGAGATGTTCAGTGATAACCACCTCCCTTGGGACGCAATTCCCCCGGTAGCTCACATTACCTGGGACAACAATATCGAAAAACTGCTCCATGAGCTGAAAAAGAATTCAGAGGCGCGCATTAAACTTGACCCATCTTATAAGGCGTTAAAAGATAGTATTGAACTGTTCAACAAGTATAAAGACCGCCAGTATGTCTCTCTTAACGAATCCAAACGCTGGGCCGAATACATTGACGAAAAGAAATCTTTTGATGATCAGGAAAAAGTTTTAGCACGCGATGAACGTCTAGAATCACGCAAAGGTAAAGACGATAAAAAAGATGAAACTGATTTTTTAATTGACGAAAGCATTAATATCCTGGCTGATTATAACCGGTTAATTAAAAAAAATACTCTGGCCGTGAAATGAATTTTATTCAATAGTGCTCGTTATCTATATTTTCAGGTATGATAATGAATATGGTGTTGCTGTTCCCCAGTGATTTTACCGATGATTCGAATGCTCTTATTGGCGACGAACGTCGAAAAAAACACTTGAGTACTGTATTAAAAATAGAGCTGGGAAGCATCATTAAAGTAGGCTTGGTAAATGGATTGACCGGCGTTGCCGAGATTACGGCCATAAGCCAACAGACTATTGCGATTAAAATCTCTCTTAATACGCCACCGCCAGCAGCATCAAATGCAACACTGCTTTTTGCTTTACCACGTCCCAAAACATTGAAAAAAGTATTGCAGGCTGCGACATCTCTTGGAATTAAAGAAATTGTTGTTTTTAACTCTTGGAAGGTTGAAAAAAGCTATTGGGATAGTCCGGTACTTAATAGTAAAGAAGTTGTTGAACAATTAGTACTTGGATTAGAACAAGCTGGAGACACTGTTATGCCTAACGTAAATTTTTATCGCTATTTTAAACCATTTATTGAGGATAAATTAGACGCGATAACTTGCAGTAAATCGTCATTTGCCGCTCATCCAGGAGCAGTAAATGAATGCCCAAGAGGCTTAAATAAACCATTTGTTCTTTGCATGGGCCCCGAAGGTGGCTTTACCAACTACGAAATTTCAGCGCTGGAGAAACACAATTTCCTTCCGGTAAATATCGGTAAAAGAATCCTGCGAACAGAATTTGCACTATGCACTTTGATAGGGATGCTGTCCTGACACGCCGTAATCACCAGCGGATAAGAATGGAACCCCAAGTAAGTCCGCCGCCAAACGCAGTAAGAAGCACCAAATCACCTGATTTAACACAATTTCCGCGCACCATTTCATCAATACATATTCCGATCGATGCTGCAGAAGTATTTCCATAACGATTAACGTTCATATAGACGCGTTCTTCAGGAATATCCAGTCTTGATGCCACCGCTTTAAGAATGCGATAATTGGCTTGATGTGGAACAAGCCATGTAACAGCAGATGAAGGAATATTCGCAACAGTTAAAGCTTCATTGCATGAACTCACCATTGCATTTACCGCCAATTTAAAAACGTCTTGTCCAGACATCGTCAAACAATGCAGCTTATTATCAACGGTTTCGTGAGATGCCGGCATCCTTGAACCGCCAGCAGGGATTTGCAAAATACCGGCATAATTACCATTAGCACCAAGATTAGACGCCAGAAAAAAATCCTCCGCACCCTCAGGACTCTTTTCAAGTACCATAGCGGCGGCGCCATCGCCAAACAACACACAAGTGTTGCGGTCTGTCCAATTTACTACGCTGGTTAATTTTTCTGCCCCAACCACTAATATTTTACGATATTTGATTCCGGACTTAATCATTGCATGAGCGACTTCCAAAGAGTAAATCAATCCGGAGCAAGCAGCCTCTAAATCAAAACAGAATGCATTCATTGCATTTAATTTTTGCTGCAGAATGCAGGCTGTACTTGGGAATACCTGGTCAACAGTTATCGAAGCTACGATAATGCCATCCAGTTCTTCAGGAGAGGTTTTTGCCATTTCCAGCGCTTTTTTTGCTGCTTCAAATGCTAAATCTGAAGTGGCTTGTTCGTCAGTGGCAATCCGGCGCTGTTCGATACCAGTTCTAGTGCGTATCCATTCATCTGTAGTGTCAACAATTTTTTCTAAGTCTTGATTGGTTAATATTTTTTCTGGTAAATATGAACCAGTACCTATAATTTTTATACTCATGACATCTCTCCAAAAATATTTATTATGTCATTCTACAGTCATATATGATTATTATAAATGTATGCTAACATACTTTTATTTCATCATTCAATATTCTCGACTGGTAGATTTTTGTCTGTTTCTTCGTTAGCAATCATATCCGTTTCAATAATTCGGCTGGTTATTTTTTCATTGATTCCCAGCCTTACAAAATCGCTGGCTACCCTGATGGCATTGCGAACTGCCTTCGGAGTTGAGGAACCATGTCCGATAACACAGACGCCTTTAATCCCAAGCAGCGGTGCACCGCCTAATTCTTCAGCATCTCCAATTTCCTTAAGTTCTTTGAACGCGCTTCTAGCAAGCATCGCGCCAGTCAAACGAACAGGATTTTTTGAAAAGATGTCCTTCATCCAATGCATTATGGCCTTGGCTAACCCTTCACTGCCTTTTAGCAATACATTACCCAGGAATCCGTCGCAAACCACCACGTCGGCAGCGTTTTCAAAGATTGTGTCTCCCTCCACATTGCCCACAAAATTAATTTTCATTCCTGATAAAAGCTTAAATGCTTCTTTGGTTAATCCATTGCCTTTGATATCTTCGCCGCCAACGCTTAGCAAGCCGATCCTAGGTTTTTCAACACCGAGAATATATTTGGCATAAGCTTCGCCCATGATTGCGAACTGTCCTAAATGGAACGCCTCGCAGTCAGTGTTCGCGCCAGCGTCAATTAAAACAAAACGGCCATGTTGTGCGGGTAAAATTGCTGCAATTGCCGGCCGCACAATACCTGGCAGCATTTTTACAATAACCTTAGTGGAGACTACAGCCGCACCGGTATGACCGGCACTGACGATGGCCTCGACTTCTCTATCGCGTAATAATTTTGCGCAGACAGTAATAGACGAGTTGCGTTTACCGCGGATAGCGGTAGCTGATGATTCGCCCATATCTACGACTTCTTCAGCATGAACAGTCCTAATTCTTGGGTGATCATCTATCCCGTATTTTTCCAAATAATATGCAATTTTGCCAAGGTGACCGACAATGGTCAACTCACAATCGGGGAAATCATAAAGTGCCGCGGTTATGCCCTCGATAACCACCGAAGGAGCATAATCACCACCCATGGCGTCAACTGCAATTTTCATATTAATTACTCAGACTTTGCTATAACTTGTTTTCCTTTGTATGAACCGCAAGCGGGGCAGACACGATGAGGTCTGGCCGGTGCGGAGCATGAACTGCAATAAGTAGCCAAAACACCTTCGTAACGATTTGCAGCCTTGCGAAGACGTTTTTTCATTTTTGACATTTTCCGTTTTGGAACACCCATTTTTCAATCTCCTGAGATTTAAAAGTTATGAAATTAAACAAGGAACATATTCACTATTATAGAAATAAACAATAAATCTGTAAACTATAACGTGTTAATCTATCCCAAAAACTCACTTTTTCAAATTAGAGTAAACGGTTTTTTAAAGCTTTATTCTATCCATATTTGAGAGTTGCCAAATGGTATTATCAATATTTAGACGATTTTAAGAATAAAACCCCATAAACTCCAGTGGATAAAATCACGGCTTGGCACCAAATTCATGGCAACATTTCAACAACGTTTTTTTATAAAATTAATCATCTTTATCGAAGAAATGCTTAAATATCGCAGCAATTATTCCTGGGCGGAGCTATACGTAGCACTTTTTTCTGAAAGTTTATTTTCCTTTATCAAGGTTTTATACTTTTGCTGGTCAATTTTCCTAGACTCACGTGACGTAATTGCGGCATCAACGGTGGTTGCTGTTGGACTACCTTTCCCCGACGCGGCATTTATATCCCGTAATACGTCTTCCGCGAATTGATTCCCCGCTTTTTTTAATATTGCAGCAACGGCATTAGAGGAATACGTTGCCCCTGTTACTGCATTAATTTTACCGTAATTATTTTTAAAAATATTAATCCCGAGATAACGTGATTTATTTTTCATAACATTCGCCAAATATTGCGGTGTGTCGGATGATTTGCTAATAGTAAAATTTTTTAACATACCGTCACAATCAACGTATATCAATAAACAGATTGGACCATTAAACCCTCTAATTTCCTCCTGCATAAATCCAGAATCAAATATATAGCCGATAACGATACTGCCATTTTTTATCACTCTGTAAAAACTGATTTTATGTACGGTGGTAAATTCGTATTTTAATTCTTCACTTAAAGTAATGTTACGCAAAACCGCTTCCGGTAATTGCTGAGCAGAAATATTCTTTTCGGCTGAACCAGATAACGCAATAACTAAGATAACAAACATTAATAATAATTTATTCATTTATGAACCTTAACAAAATGCATTATATAAACAACAACAACACTCATATCCTAATATATTAAAGTAGAATAAATATCACAGCCATCCCATAAAAATTTTAAAACTTGAAAAAGTGGCGGATTCAGAAACCTTTTAGTTTTCACCACAAAACCGAAATGGCCATCTATGAATCTGTCAAAGTGTAATATGAGCGTCTTGGTGCAAGTTGTCAAGTTAATCGGTGGGAAAATAATTGATTCTCTAGCAGATAAGCATAAGAGATGAACCCGCCAAAAGTCGGTCGATGCTTTTTGCGTCTCAACATAAGTCCTT
>CAZITV010000029.1:0-18784 GCA_964542255.1 uncultured Victivallaceae bacterium | reverse complement strand
CTTAGCCAGCCAGAATAACTCATGGGAAAAGGAGGTGAAAAATAAAAGACGGAAGATTGTTGATTTGACAGAAAAAAAAAGCCATTTGTGCTGGCCCTGTATGATGGCGAAGTTAAAGTTTTTGACGATATGGTCGGCAATCGCTGTCAAATTTTAGCTTTTGTGTTTTCGCAGCTTGGCATTTTGATTTTGAGTTCGATCTTGTATTTTCGTGCTTAAATTTACAGCCTGGTGCGGTGCTTTCCCAGATTTAATTCTGAGCAGCATTCTAAAAGATAGTAAAGATTGCAATCCGCAGGAGCTGGACAAGGTTCTTTTGAGTTTATTTGGTGCGGTTTACCATATAGCTGGTTAATTCGAGCAAATACTGTTTGGCTGCTCCATCAGGATACCGTGCTAAAATAGTATTGGCGTCACTGATTAAATGATCAGCTAAATCAACCACAAATTTTTCTGCGCCTGAATCACGCATCAAGGTTCTTATCTGTGCGATTTCGGTTGCGGAAAAGTTTGATTTACCAACAAAACCCAGCAGTGCAGCGCGGTCGCGCACCGGCAGCAGTTCTAAAGCTTTGAGCAGTAATATTGTCGGCTTTGCCTCGCTTAAATCGTTGCCGATGGGTTTACCGAATTCAACAGCATCACCGAATATGCAGAGCCAGTCATCGCGCAGTTGAAACGCAATACCGGCGGCGGCGGCAAAATCGCCGAGCTCACGGATTTTCGGGTGACTTAAATCTGGACAATTTAACGCGATTGCGGCGCCGGCTTCGGCACAGAAACGGAGCAGTGCGCCGGTTTTTTTCTCCAGCATATTTTTGACTTCACCGGTGGTGATTTGGTGGAGGCTGTGGTATGGCAATTCGACATCAATGGCTTCACCGGAGATTAATTCGCGGTTAGCCAATTCCTGCATTCGGCTGCACAGCGCCAGCGTTACTTCTGCAGAAACGCCGCGGGTAGCAGATTTTAACAGGGTGTGAATTGCCCAGCCCTGCTGTAAATCACCGGCAAGAATGGCAAAATCACGCCCGAATTTTGTGCTATCGTCCGCGGTTGCCGCGAATTTATTAACGGCATATTGTGCCAGCGCCGTATGTGCGGTAGGTTTGCCGCGGCGCATTGCATCATTATCAATAATATCATCGTGCACCAGTGTCCAGTTGTGGCAGATTTCAACTGCGGCAGCCGCGGGGACGGCTTTGGACACATCACCGCCGAGCAGTTGGCAGCACCAAATTAACAATGCCGGGCGCAGTCGTTTGCCGCCGCGGCAGGGATAATCTTTGACCGCGTCCCGGAGAAATTCAGGCTGGATTGCGGCGGGAAAGTCATCCTGCAGAATTTCTTTATCAATCACCGCGGCAATTGCTTTTAGTGCGTCCAGCATTTGTTTTCCTTGAATTTCTGGTCAGGCTTTTGGGCAGTTGTTGTTTTGCTGCTGAGTTTTGGACCAGGAGTCTTTCAGAGAAACGGTACGGTTAAATACTGGTTTAGCTGATGTAGAGTCATTGTCGGCGCAGAAATATCCCTGGCGTTCAAATTGAAATTTATCGCCGGGTTTTGCCGTGGCGATAGAAGGTTCAATATAACATGGCTGGACGATTAAGGAATTCGGATTGAGGTAGTTTTTATAGTCGGTTTCGATATCGCCCGGATTTTCCATAATGAAGAGATGGTCGTAAAGTTTGGCTTCGGCAAGAACCGCGTGTTTAGCGGAAACCCAGTGTATAGTACCTTTGACCTTGCGCCCGTCCGGTGCATTGCCGCCACGGGAGCCGGGGTCGTAACTGCAGCGCAGTTCCACGACTTCGCCTGCTGCATCTTTTACCACTTCATCGCAACGAATAAAATAGCCGTAGCGGAGTCTTACCTCTTGACCTGGAGCTAAACGGAAAAATTTCTTTGGCGGAGTTTCCATAAAATCATTGCTGTCAATGTAGAGCTCGCGTGAAAACGGTACCAATCTGGTCCCGGATTGCGGGTCTTCGGGATTATTGACTGCTTCCAGTTCGTCCACGGTATTTTCAGGGAAGTTGGTAATAACGACTTTCAGCGGATTCATTACCGCCATAACCCGCGGTGCAATTTTATTTAAGTGTTCACGCAGACAAAATTCCAGCAAGGCAATATCGGTAAGACTGTTATACTTGGTCACGCCAATAATTTCACAGAAGTTGCGGATAGCCTCCGGAGTATAGCCACGGCGGCGCAACCCGCAAATCGTCGGCATTCTAGGGTCATCCCAGCCACTGACCAATTTATTCTGTACCAATTCCAGCAGTTTGCGCTTGCTCATTACTGTATAGGATAGGTTTAATCTGGCAAATTCAATTTGCTGCGGATGGCATTCCACTTCGAGCGCGTCAAGAAACCAATCATACAGCGGTCGATGAATCTCAAATTCCAGCGTGCAAATAGAATGCGTGATATTTTCAATAGAATCGCTGAGACAGTGTGCAAAATCATACATTGGGTAAATACACCATTTGTCGCCGGAACGATAGTGGTTAAAGCGCCGAATTCGGTAAATTGCGGGATCGCGCATGTGCACATTGGGTGATGCCATATCAATTTTGGCGCGCAGTGTTTTGCTTTCGTCCGGAAACTGACCATCGCGCATTTTTTTAAATAAATCGAGATTTTCTTCAATTGTGCGGTTGCGCCACGGGCTTTCTTTGCCGGGTTCGGTTAAGGTACCGCGATAGGATTTGACCTCATCAATCGTTAAATCACAAACATAGGCTTTGCCGCGTTTAATCAATTCGACGGCATAGTCATAGAGTTGTTCAAAATAATCTGACGCGTAATAGATATGATTGTTCCATTCCCAGCCGAGCCAGCGCACATCTTCCATGATGGCATTGACATACTCAATATCTTCTTTGGTGGGATTGGTATCATCCATGCGCAAATGGCAAAACCCGCGGTTTTCCGCGGCGATGCCGAAGTCAATGCAGATTGCTTTGGCGTGACCAATATGCAGATAACCGTTAGGTTCTGGAGGAAACCGTGTTTCCACTCTGCCGCCGTTCTTGCCGTTTGTTATGTCTTCGGCAACGATTTCCCGGATAAAATCTTTTGGTTTTTCAACCTGTCCAACACTCGTTGTCATGATAAAATTCCTGCTACTCTATAAGCATATTGCATAATAAATCTTGTTTGGCGCGGTGTTGCTGTTTTGTGGTATTTTACGGCGATAATCTGCCTGAGCAATCCAAAACGACTAAACACAGCAACACAGCATAAGATAATACTCACAAAACGAATTGCAACAGTAAAGCAGTAAAATAGTTTTTGATTTTAACGCTTATGACTTGAAAAAAATATTATGTCTATTAATGTTTAAGTCATGAGATTTCAGAGTGTCGCGGATGTAGAGATATAAACAGTGAAAAGTTAGATGAACAGTTTTTAAACTGCCGGGAATCGGTGCAGCACCGCCGGATAGCCGTTATTTAATATAACCGCAGTCTGCAGCAATATACAAGGGGATGCTAGCTTTGAGTGGAAATGTCAAGTATATTTTAGAATTGCTCCTGGAAAACGGAATGGTTACAGAGGAGCAGATTGCAGAGGCTTGGCAGCGCGCCAACGGCAGTCAGGGCAAATTAGATGTTATCGACGCTTTGAAAGCGCTGGGACATCTAAATTCTGAGGATTACACTTCCATGCTGGCGCAGCAGTATGGTCTGGAAGTATTGGATTTGAAATCTTATGTAATTCCGCAGGAAGTCCTCGCGGCATTGTCTCCTGAAGTAGTTAATCAGTATGGCGTAGTGCCGGTTATGCGTCACGATGATGTTTTGACAATCGCCATGAGTGACCCTACCGATATGGAAACAGTGGACTCGCTGCGTTACCTCCTGGGGTGCGATATTGACGCGGTTATTGCTCCAAAAGAGCAAATTGAGAAAGTAATTGCCCAGAATTACACTTCTGTCTCCGGTACTGTTGAATCATTTATTGATGAACTGACTGGAGAAAATTCCATTAACAGCCAGCTGATGCGAACTCTGGAAGCGCAGCAGCTTCAGGAAGTTGAAGATGATGCGCCGATCATCAGACTGGTATCGCTGATTATTATCGAAGCCTATAAAATGCGCGCCAGCGATATTCACATGGAACCCATGGAAAAGCGTTACCGCATCCGCTACCGAATTGACGGCGCGCTGCGTGAAATGGAGGCGCCGCCCAAATATTTGCAGGCCAACTTAACCAGCCGGTTGAAAATTATGGCCAAGCTGGATATTTCTGAAAAACGTATTCCGCAAGACGGTCGTATTCAATTAAAAGTGGGGGAAAAGGACATTGACCTGCGCGTCTCCAGCATACCAACGGTTCACGGTGAAAGTATCGTCATGCGTATTCTCGATAAATCCAGTATTCAGCTTGATATTCCAAAATTAGGCTTTTATGCCGACGATTTAGAATTAGTTACCGCTATTTTGGCACTGCCGGACGGAATATTCCTGGTAACCGGCCCAACCGGATCCGGCAAAACCACCTCGCTCTACGCATTCTTGAATACCATTAATACCCCGAACCGTAAAATTATCACGGTCGAAGACCCCGTTGAATACCAGTTGGCAGGTATTAATCAGGTTCAGGTTGACAAACAAATCGAGTTTACCTTTAGTGCAGCGCTGCGCTCAATTCTGCGTCAGGCGCCAAATATTATTATGGTAGGTGAAATTCGTGACTTTGAAACCGCGGAAATTGCCATCAATGCTTCGCTGACCGGTCACTTAGTCTTCAGTACGCTGCATACCAATGACGCACCTGGCGCAATCACGCGTTTGATTGATATGGGGGTGAAACCGTTTTTGGTTGCCTCCGCGGTGCGTGCTATCATGGCGCAGCGGCTCCTGCGGCGAATTTGTAAAAACTGCGCGCAGCCGCATGTCCCGACACCGGTTGAAATGCGCTTGGTGGGGATTACCGAAGAATATGCGGCATCACGCACCTTTTTTGAAGGCAGAGGCTGCGAAATGTGTAATAATACCGGGTATAAAGGGCGCATTGGCATTTACGAATTATTTTCATTGAATCGTGAGATTTGCGCATTGGTATTTAACAACTCATCTACCGTGGTGATCCGTGAAGCGGCACGCCGGGCCGGCATGCGTTCGCTGCGGGATGATGGACTGCGCAAAGCTGAGGCGGGCACGACCACACTTGATGAAGTTATTAAAGCCACAGTAATGGACGAAGAATAATAGAAATTTAATAAACAAGGAAATACCCGATGCTGGATTCGGAAAGTCAAACACTGAGAGACCTGATTTTGAATGCCGGTCTGTGTCAGGAGCAGCAGCTGCAGGAGGTGGAGGAGGAACACGACCGCACCGGCAAGCCGTTCATGGAAGTTGTTATCAACTACGGCTTGCTGACAGAGGAGCAAATTCTTAGCCAGATAGCTGAAAGTCTGGGTTCCGAAGTTGTTGATTTAAAACGTTTTGACCCGCCGAAAAGCGTTATTGACATGGTCTCTCCTGAGAATGCGCGTGCTTACGGCATTGTGCCGATTGATTTTGACGGCAATACCTTGAAAGTAGTTTCGCGCAATCCGCTCAATTATCAAATTTCTGAAGAACTGCATTTTATTCTTAATCTTGAGATTCATGTGTTGGTAACTCCGACAGGGCAGGTAGATACCGCTATTGAAAAGTATTACCCGGCAAATATCGGTTCGGTTCATGATATGCTTGAAGACCTGAATCTTAAGGAATTGGAAGATGGTGAAGGTTTAGGTGAAGAAGAGGCTACCTCAGTCGCCAATGAAGCACCAATCGTTCGTTTTGTGGATGTTATCATGTACCAGGCAATTAAAGACCAGGCGAGCGATATTCACTTCGAACCGTTTGAAAAGGAATTTCGAATCCGTTACCGTGTTGACGGTGCGCTCTACGAAATGCCGCCGCCGCCAAAAAGTTTGGCGATTCCTGTTATCAGCCGTATCAAGATTATGAGCGGATTAAATATTTCTGAGCGCCGCAGACCGCAGGACGGCCGTATTCAAATTAAAGTTGGCGGAAAGCCGATTGACTTGCGTGTTTCATGTTTGCCGACTTCACACGGCGAGTCAGTGGTGCTGCGTATTCTTGACCGTACTGTGGTTAATCTTAGTTTGGATTCTCTGGGCATGGGTCAAGACGTGCTGGATAAGCTGCGCGAAATGATACACCGACCCAACGGGATTTTGCTGGTGACCGGCCCAACCGGTTCCGGCAAAACCACCACGCTCTATTCCGGTCTAAAGGAAATTAACAGCATCGAAGAGAAGCTGCTCACCGCTGAAGATCCGGTTGAATATGATATTGAGGGAATTATTCAATTGCCGATAAATGAAGCCGTAGGCATGACCTTCCATCGTGCGTTGCGGGCATTTTTGCGTCAAGACCCGGACCGGATTATGATCGGGGAGGTGCGCGATATCGAAACCGCAAAAATGGCGATTGAAGCATCGCTGACCGGCCACTTTGTGTTAAGTACGCTGCATACCAACGATGCTGCCGGTACGATTACGCGTCTGATTGATATGGGTGTAGAGCCATTTTTGATTTGTTCTTCGCTGGTTGGCGTAATCAGCCAGCGGTTGATCCGCCGGATTTGCAAAAATTGCAGGACACCTTATGAGCCAACCGATGAAGAACTGCAGCGCTTGGAAATTGACCGCGCGGATGTCATCGCCAAAAAATTCTATTACGGCAAGGGTTGTGATACCTGTAATCAAAGTGGTTATAAAGGACGAAAGGCGATTTGCGAATTGCTTGAAGTTTCAAATCCGATTATTGAATTAATCGGCAAAAAGGCGCCAACCTCAATTATTCGCGACAAGGCCCGTGAATTGGGCATGCGCACGATTCGTGAAGACGGATTACAGGCGATTATCAATGGTGAAAGTACCACCGATGAAGTATTGAGATACACTTAACATACCAGCGGTCTTTTTAAAACTTAAACCAGGAGATACAAATGAGCATAGATATGACCGAACTGCTGCAGTTGGTAGTAGATGAAGGCGTCAGCGATTTGCATATTGAAGTCGGCGCCCCGCCGACAGTACGTCTGCACGGCGGTTTGACTCCGCTGGAAGTTGACCCGTTGACGCCGGAAGATACGGAAAGAATGGTGAAGGCTATTGCGTCTGAAACACAGTTGCAGCAAATCCAAAGCAATGGTTCTGTTGACTTTGGTTTCAGCTTTTCCGATAAAGCCCGTTTCCGCGTAAGCGCTTTCAAGCAAAAGGGGTATTTTGGTACTGTGCTGCGCCAGATTCCCAA
Source organism: uncultured Victivallaceae bacterium (assembly GCA_964542255.1). Classification (GTDB taxonomy): domain Bacteria; phylum Verrucomicrobiota; class Lentisphaeria; order Victivallales; family Victivallaceae; genus CAYMSF01. The sequence continues at coordinate 11,498 of CAZITV010000029.1, read as the reverse complement.
TAAACTGTTGACAATGGAGCAAATTGGATTGCCGAACAGCATTAAAGACCTGCTCTACCGTCCGCGCGGTCTGGTGCTGGTAACAGGCCCAACCGGTTCAGGTAAAAGTACCACGTTGGCATCCATGATTAATATTATTAATGTAGAGCGTGACTGCCACATTATTACGGTTGAAGACCCCATCGAATTCTATCATAATCATAAACGCAGTATGATTATTCAGCGCGAAATCGGGGTGGATACACCAACGTTCAAAGACGCGCTGCGCCGGGCGCTGCGCCAGGACCCGGATGTAATTCTGGTTGGTGAAATGCGCGATTTGGAAACGATGGAAGCAGCGGTATCCGCGGCGGAAACTGGTCACTTGGTGTTTGCCACACTTCATACCACCGGTGCAGCGCGTACAGTGGACCGAATTGTTGACGCGTTTCCCACGAATCAGCAATCGCAGATTCGTACTCAGTTAGCCTCGTCGCTGCTTGCGGTTATTTCACAAGTGCTGCTGCCGCGGGATGATAAACCCGGTCGTGTCGCTGCTTTTGAAATTATGGTGACCACACCGTCAATTCAAGCACTGATTCGCGATAATAAAACATTCCGCATTACTTCAGAACTGCAAACCGGGGCAAAATACGGTATGAATACTCTTGATGCGCATTTGATGGACCTGTATATGAATAAAATGATTTCTTATACCGAATTAATCACATCCGCACAAGACCCGGACAGCCTGATTGAAAAACTTAAGGCGATGAAATAATCCGCCGTCAGCGAACTTTGACCTCCAATCTGTTGATGCGGTGATGCGGCAAAAATGCATCTGTAAAGCTGGATCCTGCACAACGGTGCTTTTGTACGGTGGCGCTAGGTGAAATGTCCGCGGATTTGTGGGGATAATCCGTAATTACTGGAAGCAGCAGGCGATAATTTATGAAAATTAAGACAAAAGTATCGATTTTTTTCATTTTATCGCTGGCTATTTTTGCCTATGTAGTAATCTGGGCGGTCACCGGTTCATACCGTCAGGAGGTGGTCCGCCTTAATCAGGAAGTGTCAAAAGAGCGAATTGTCCGACTTTTGGATTTTATTCGCGATCAGGACAGTCTGGTTAGCGATAAAGTATATAGCTCAAAGGAGGAAGCGTGGGCCAAGATTGTTGATTATGTTAAAAATACATATCCTGAACAGGCCGAGCCGACGCAGTATCTTTTTATCGTTTCCGCAGACTCGCGCTATATCGCGCATCCGCAGGTTTCTACCGGTGGTATTTTCATCTGGGATCGTTCCACTGTTACCAAAATGCTTAAATTTGGCAGTGGTGAAATGGTGTTTAATGATGTTTCCGGCAGAAAAATCGTATATTACGATACTTTCCGGCCTTGGGACTGGTTAATCTGCTATGCGGTACCTTATGATATAATCGAAGAATCACCGAAGATATTGGAATCCTACTTACGTCAAAGCTTAACAGTTTTGGCATGTATGATGATTTCGGTCGGACTGATGTTATGGTTGATCCAGCGCGCGCTTTCACCCCTTGACCGTTTAGTTGCCTCTACTCAGGCTCTTGCACAGGGCGAATTTTCCCCAAAGCAGGCGGTCAGTTATCACAATGATGAAGTTGGAATGCTGGGGAAATCTTTTGACAGTATGGCGATGAAAGTCAAAGAATCATTGCAAAATCTGCATATTGAAAATGAAGAACGGCGCAATAAAGAGAAAGAATTTCGCGATTTGATAGACAATTCACCCTTGGCGATGGTGGTCATCAATCATGACCGGAGTTACCAATGCAATGATATGTTTTACCGCTTATTTGGTTATAATGACGAAGAAATAACTACATTTGACGATTGGTTTAGACTGGTTTTTCCCGATGCCAATTACCGCCGTCAGGTGCAAATCGTTTGGAAAAGGCAAATTACGGCGGATTCGTTCAGCGGCGAAACCTTTAGAACTACCTGCAAGTCCGGTGAAGTGCTTGATGTTGAAGTTAGACACAAATTAATTGGCAACCGCAATCTGCTCATTTTTAATGATTTATCGCTGCGCAAACGGGTTGAACAGGAATTGCGCAGCACCCGTAATTATCTCTATCAAGTTATCAATTCCGTTAAACTTCTCTTGGTGGCGATTGACGAAAATGATATAGTTACACAATGGAACCACCCCATTGAAGAATATACCGGGATTAAAACCGAATTTGCCATTGGCGCAAATCTTTGGTCAGTCGCACCGTTTTTGTTGCCCTATCACCCGCAAATTGAAAATGCTTTGCGCCAACGGCAGGTTACAGAGATTTACCGGGAAAGTATTACGCTGCGGCAGCAGTCTGAATATTTTAATATTTCCATCAATCCTCTTGCTGGTGATAATACCGGTGTAGTGGTAATTCTGGAGGATGTTACTGAACTCATCAAAAAACGCGAAGAACTGGTTCAAGCACAAAAAATGGAGACAGTAGGCACTCTTGCCGGCGGGCTTGCCCATGACTTCAATAACATTCTCGGCGGCATCAAGGGGTCAATCTCAATGATAAATTATCACTTGAAATCAGAGCATATCGACATCCAGGAAATAAAAGATTTTCTTGTTATTGCCGAACGTTCTGTCCACCGCGCAACGCACATGGTCGAACAACTGCTTACCTTGTCCCGCCGTTCGCAGCTCAATGTCCGTCCGATAGATTTGAAAAATGCCATTACCAACATCTTGGAAATTTGCCGCGGCTCTTTTGATAAAAACATCAAAATATCTTTTCATACCCGGTTTGAAAACGCTTATATGGAAGGTGACCAACCACAAATTGAACAAGTATTGCTTAACCTGCTTATTAACGCTGAACACGCGATGACCGTGATGCGGCCGGCTCATGAAAATATTGGCGGTGAAATTACCATTAGTCTCGAACAATCGGTAAGACCTGCCAGAAAAAATGAAGACAAAGAGACGATGCGGCCTTATTGGCAGGTATCCATCAAAGACCAGGGCGTGGGGATTTCACCGGAAATCCTGCCGAAAATCTTTGACCCGTTCTTTACCACCAAAAGCAAGGGCAAGGGAACCGGTTTGGGCTTGGCGATGGTATATGGCATTATTGATAGTCACAATGGTTTTATCGAAGTCTCAACTCACATCAATAACGGCAGCGATTTTACCGTGCTGCTTCCGGTTTTAATTCAAGAAAAACCCTTGGTCGATGTCGCCGCAGACAGTGAAATATTACAACTCGGCACCGGCACAATTCTAATCATTGACGATGAAGAGGCTATTCGTAAAACCGTTGGCAAAATGCTGGAAAGTATGGGATATAACACTATCACTGCCGACAATGGTGAGAACGGCGTAAAGATTTACCGGCAGCAGCATGCCGCCATTACTGCAGTAATTCTTGATATGGCAATGCCGGGAATTTCCGGCTTGGAAACCTATAAAATACTTGCCGCGGTTAATCCAAAAGTAAAGGTGCTGGTTGCCTCTGGATATACCAATGATGTCAGGGTTGCCAAAACTATTGAATTAGGCGCGCAAGGCTTCATTCAAAAGCCATTCTCTATGAACGCTCTCAGCGTAAAGATTGCCGCAGTGATTAACAGTCATTGAACCAGTGGAGGCACCGGCATAGATAAAACGCCTGGGAAAAATAAAATACTTTACATTGGCGGGCGGGAGGTTAGGGCAGCACCTTTTTTTGCAGGGCATCCAGTTCCTGGTCGGAACGGATGCAGACATTTAAATCTCTCAGCAATCCATCGGAAATGTCGTAAACCCAGCCGTGAACGGCAATTTCCTGCTGGCGTTTCCATGCGTCCTGGATGATGGTGGTATTGCCAACATTAATAACTTGTTCTACAACATTCAGCTCACAGAGCCGGTTGATGCGTTCTGTCTCATCTTTGATATTATCCAGTTTTCGATGATGGCGCTGTTGAATATCGCGGACATGGCGCAACCAGTTATCCACCAAACCGTGCGGCTTGTTATCCATTACCGCTTTCACCCCGCCGCAACCGTAGTGACCACAGACGATAATATGCTTTATTTTAAGAACATCCACCGCGTACTGCAGCACCGACAGGCAATTCATATCGGTATGTATGACCAAATTGGCCACATTGCGGTGAACAAACAATTCTCCCGGCAAAAGCCCAACGATTTCATTGGCTGGTACTCTGCTGTCAGCACATCCAATCCAAAGATATTCCGGCGCCTGTTGAGCAGATAGCTTGGAAAAAAAATCCGGATTGGATTTTTGCGTCGTTGCCGCCCATTTCTTGTTATTTTTAAATAATTTTGGCAGTATTTTCATTGTCTATCCTGCAATATTTACTATTTACATTTCGACTGCGCTTAACGTTTTTGGATTAATTCCATACTGATTATCACCCGGTGTGCTATCAAGCAATAATAGTACTAATAAAATAATCCCGCCGGCAATCGGTACAAATGCGATAAAAAACCACCAGCCGCTGCGTCCAGTATCATGCAGTCGCCGCACGCAAACCGCCAGACCAGGAATAATTACCGCGCAGCAGTAGAGAAAACTGATTATTCCAGGAATGCCAATCGCGCCTTCAATAAACCCAAGCCCAAAAGATATTAGAAAGTTGAACAGGAAAAACATCCAGTATTCTCTTCTTCTTGCTCGCCCGCTAAACACCGCATACTTTTTTAATACCGCCAGATACCAGCTCATGATGCTGCTTCCTTTTTGGTTAAAAATTGCCAATCACTGCTACCGCAGGAAATTTACCAGCGCATGGCATAATATAGCGGTTTAAATGCAGTTATCAAGCCGTAATGGCGGACGCAATAAAAACAAAAAATGGGCGGATTATCCGCCCAAATAAATGGTACAAAAGCAGCGGCGATTTTAAGGCATCTTCTTAGTACGTTAACGAAGGCGTGACCACTGCAGTAGTTAGTTTACCGGCAATTTGAGCTGATTCTCAAAATCTTCATTTACAAAGGCATCTTTGCCGAGGGATACGGTCAGCGGATCATCGTTGGGACCACAAAAACCAATGGCGTTATGGCGGATCCAACCTTCTGCATATTCGTAGCGTTTTGACATAGTACCGTAATGCCGCCCCTTTTCGGTCATATCAATGAGATAGGCGTTATTGCCCTGACTGGCGTCTAACCACTCTTTTTGGCTTTTATGGCAGGACAACATCTTTTTCTTCAGTTCGATGGTCTTGCCAATATTTACAAAAATCCCGGGAATCACCGGCCGGCGGAGCTGGTCAAGCAGACTGTGCGGCATTGAATGATACACCGTTACATTGTCCGAAATCGCAAATTTCAGCGGATTACATTTAAAATTGGTCATCCCGCGGCAGAATGCGGCGGAAACCGCTAAACGGCCGGTATTGATGTGGTCCTCCATATAGTCATATGGACCGTGAGTGAGAATAATTTCAGGCGCCACCTCGCGGATAATCGGTACTAACCGCTCCAGCGTATCGCGCTCGTAATAAACCTCTAAATCATCAACCAGACTCTCGTGGAAAACTGCCCCAATTACCTTTGCCGCATTAATCGCTTCTTCGCGCCGCATGGGCACAATGGTATCATAATCATGCTGGTTAGTGCCGAGACTGCCGTTGGCGACATTCATATAATGAATTTCATATCCGGCAGATTGCAGCTTAATCAGGGTACCGGCCATCATGAATTCAATATCATCCGGATGGCAGGCAATAGCGAACGCTCTTTTTTTCATATTGCGGCAACCCCGATCAATGCATTTCTACTTCGCAAACGCCAACGGCGCTGCGCAGGTAGTTAAACTGCACATTGGGGTGGTCTGCCAATAGTGACATTGGCACCGATGAATCCGCCAACCGCTTTGAAATCATCAATGCGCTGAGGCGCATTCCGAACGGGTTGTCATGACAGCCGGGATGCCAAATAGAAACTTTTTCAGCTTTCCAGGTTTGGACTGGTCCAACCGTGATAGCCTTGCTTGGGACATTTTGGACTACGCCACCGCCTGAGGTACGGGCATTTTGAATCAGTGTAATCGGATGCAGGTCAACAACACGGGTGGATAATTTGCGGTATTCTGCCGGTGTTGGCGGATTGTTCTTGTATTTTCCTTCACGCTTAACCGGGTCATTGAACGCCCAGTGCTTTGTTTCGCCTTGACCGCCCTGCATGACCAGGCAACGTGCGCTGTCCCAGGATTTGATGTACTCTTTAGGATCTGTGGACGGAAAATGGAGATTAGCCTTGGGCATCCGCAGTTTGGGTTTGATCCGGTTGAAACATAGTTCCATATCGGCTTTGGCAAAACCCAACGGGAAATTAATGTCGGCAGTCTTGCCGTCAACCACCCATTCGTCCATTCCCCAGAAATGACAATGTTTTAAATTGATTTCCAGTTCATTAACCAGGCGCGCAACCAGAGGAAGCTGTTCGGTCGGTCCTATCGGTCCGCACAATCCTGCCGGCTTATCCGCAGTCGCCTGCTTCCACGCAGTAATGTATTCCAAGGCTTCCGCCAAATAAAATTCCTGTATCGTATCATAAAATTTGATAGCGAAGCCGGGACGACTGAGTTGCTCTAAATCTTTTACGGTCAGACGCGCGGCGTCATCAAGGATACCTTTGTCCAGCGTTGTGTAGTCCCACCATTCCGGTGAAATCTTGCTAAGTGCTCTCATCTTTTTGTCTCCAAATAATTGTTATTTGACCAAGTTTTTAAGTGTTGCCGCAATCAGCCGTTCGGCACTGTTTTCCGCAGGACCGCCGCCGACAATCGCCAATATCTCGTAGCCGCCGCGGTTAAAACATTCTGCCAGCGGAACATAACCGCATTCACCCATACCTAACGTTACCGGCCAGGTTTTTTTGAATGGTGAACGATGTTTTATTTCCAGCCCGATTTCGGTGAAAATCTCACCCGGCAATGAACTAATAGCTAATTTATCATCAAATTTGATACTAATCAATGTAAAATTACGTGATTTTCCTGAACATTTTTTCCTGAACTCAATTAGCTGTTCTGCAAAAAATCTGGCGACTGGTCCATCGCCGGTAGCCAAACCCTCACTAGTCATATCACCATCAGAAGTCGCGTGAGCAACACGTTTGAGCACCGTTTTCGCCGCTTTGACTTCAGCCGGAGCAACCACCCTGAACGGAATTGTAATTTTACTTGAGGTTACCTGCAATGCCTTGACTGGCATTTTTTTTAATTTTTTGAGCATTGCGTTGATAATCTCCGCATAGCCGTTGCCGATGCGGCACGCCTCGGCATAACCGTAAAACGCATCATTATTCGTAACGTCAATGTGATTAATATTGCCGGAACAGCCGATTAGTGTCATCACCGGCACATCCTCGCCGATGAAATTTTGAATAGCTTTTTCCATGCGCCCAGGCCAATCCGCCGAGACAAAGTCGCCGCCTACAGTATCGGTATGATTGACAATGTTGGTAATAATCGCGCTAATGCGTCCATCTTGTTTTACTGCGAGCACGCCGATTTCGCTATCCATTGGACCTTCGGGTTTGACGATGTCTGGATTGAGTTTGCCGGGATTAGTCAGGACTTTGCCGTTTTTCATCCAGAAGCGCCGGTTAAACGCAAATGGATTATTGTTCACATTGCCGGTGAGCAATTCTGCCGGAGCTAAATTGGCATTTGCCTGAATTATGGCGGCGACAGATTTTTTGACAACCATATTGAGATAGTCGTCGTTGGCTTTTTCACCAAAAAGTTCTGCAGAGTACGGTCCAGTGTGGGTATGAGTGGCGCTAAAAATTAATTTGTCGCCAAAATTTAATCCGGCCGCTTTTAACCCGGCTTTGATACTGCTAACCAATTCCGTAGTTACAAAGCACAAATCATATACCGCCAGCCCTGTCGTCACCGCACCATCATTGAGAATAAGCACGCGAACAGACAAATCATCCAGTGCACCGGTATTCGGACGCGGATTGAAGTAACCACACAGCGGCATACCGCGGCGCGGCGTAATAATTTCCCGACTTATTCCGGCGTAAATCATTTATTTCACCTCAATAATTTTCCCGCCATTGCGCGCAGACTCATGGGCAGCGGCGATCAATTTTAAATTGTGCGCGGCATCACAGCCGCACAGTGGTTCATTATTGATAATCGAAGCTGCATGCTTGGTTATGACAGATTGATAAATGTTTTGAATTTTGTCCGGGCAAATCTTTTCCTGAGCGCTGAATTTGTCCAGCACCAACCTGATTTTTACCGGCTCGTCATCATGTCCGGAAAGCTGAAACAGCGTGGTGTAACCGCGCAGCACCGCCGCTGAACCATAAATTTCATAACCTAGATTGGAAAGTGTGCCACCCAGCCCGCCGCGCGGTTCATTGAAGCCAACTTTAACCGAACCAGTCAGTCCGCTCTCCATGGTATATTTGATATAAGCGCCATCCTCAACTTTGATAATCATGGTCTTGGGATAATACACACAGGCTAACGATGTAATTGTGCTGCCAAAAATAAATTCGGCCATATACATCGCATGACTGGCGACGTCACCGATAGGTCCGCCAACTTCAGCCCAGCTGGAGCAGCGCCAGGTGGCGGCCTCCGCAGGATCCGACCCGAAGCAGAATTCCATGTGAAGACAGGCATCATTGACTGTACCCAGTACGCCCTGGGCAACAAGTTCTTTTGCTTTGATGTTGTAGGCATTTTCCGTCATCATGTGATCAACCGTCAAACTCAACTTTTTCGATTTTGCCAGCATGGATAGTTCGATTGCGTCTTCGACGGTTGTCGCGATTGGTTTTTCAATAATGCAGTGCTTGCCGGCATTCAACACGTTCTTTGCAAGCGGCGCATGCGTCAGATTATTAGTCGCGATGAATACCGCTTGAATTTCCGGATCCGCGATAACCGCATCTGCTGAATCGTACCACTTTAAGCCCAGCGCTTCGACTGCGGCGCGGCGCGCCGGATTAATATCGGTAGCGCCAATCAGCACGGCATTGGTCAACGGCGCAAATCTGGCACTGTCACAGGCAAAGCCTTCTTTGGCAATACGGTTTTCAGCTATTCCGCCAAATCCGATAATCGCGTATTTTATTTTAGACATTTGGTATCTCCTAATTTTGTTATAAGTAACTGAACAATTTAAACATATCATTGCATCGCTAGAACTGCAAACACGACATCTTTCTGCTTCTTCAGAAAAATGTCGTGCTTTTCTTTAAAATTGTTCGATAAAACAGTTATTTCATATAGGCGGCGGCGACTTTCTTGAACGCATCAATACAGGCCTGAATATGTTCAACGGTATAAACCGGATGAGTAAAGAACGACATTGTCCGATTGGTCATCCATTTCGCCTTCTGACAATCAAATTTGCTGTAATCAATATTACGGGCATTCGGATCATTAAACGGATAGCGGCGTGAACCAAAACCATTTTTTTCAAGGTAAGCACGTTCTTTGTACATTTCCGGCCACAACACACCATAAACTGGTACACCTTCAGCACCAATAGCCTTAATGAAAGTCTTGATATCGCAGTTGAGCTTTTCTATATCAAGCACAAACGGCGCCCACCAGAAGGAATTTTGACGTTCCGGCGTATCGACTGGAGCAGCCAGCACCAACGGATGGTCTTTCAGTGCAGCGATAAACATCTTGCCGTTGCGGATACGGTTCGCCAAATTCCATGAATCAAAGCGGGCTAACTCGCACAAACCGATTTGCGACTGCATTTCTGTCATCCGGAAGTTAAAGCCAACGCGTTTATGAATATACATTAATTTGCCTTCCATCTCCAGCAAATTCAGCCGTTCTTTAACGTCATAACCATGGTCGCGGAATGAACGGCATTCCCAAGCCAAATCATCATCATCAGTAATCACCATGCCGCCTTCGCCGCCGGTGGTGAAATGTTTGCTCTGGCAAAAACTAAAGCAGCCGACATCGCCAATAGTACCTGCCTTTTTGCCTTTGTAAACGCCGCCAAAACACTGAGCGCAGTCTTCAATAACTTTTAAATTGTGTTTTTTCGCAATCGCCAGAATCGGATCCATATCTGCAACCACGCCGTAGAGATGAACAACAATAATCGCTTTGGTGTGTTCGTTAATCAGCGGCTCAATCGCCTTCACGTCAATTAAATGGTCTTCGGTAACATCGGCGAATACCGGCAGCGCGCCAGCCTGAACGATACAAAATGAAGAGGCGATAAAAGAATAACTCGGACAGATAACCTCATCACCAGCGCCAATGCCCAAAGATGATACTGCGGTATGCAGCGCTTCGGTGCCGTTGCCCACGCTAATTGCGTTACGTGACCCTACCCATTTTGCCCATTCTGTTTCAAACTGCTGGCCAATTTTGCCAGTCCAGTAATTAACTAATCCGCTGCGCAGCGGTTCCATCGCCTTTTGAATCGTGGATTCTTCAAATGAAGGCCACATCGGAAAGTTGCCATTGAATACCTTTTGTCCGCCATCAATCGCTAATTGTGTCATTTTTAGCCCCTTTTGTTGAGTTTTTTTTGTATAATACTATCGGATTATTATTTCAGCACTTATATTATACACGCTGATAATGATTATTTTCATCTTAAATTGATTGTCAATACTTACTAATTAATTGTAAAAAGTTACTGTTTATGGAAAATCTAAAACAAATTCCGATAATCCGCCAGCAGCATCCGGATATCTCGCCGGCAATGCCGTTCGATGTCATTCGTGAATACCGCTATCAGCCAATGAAAAAATTTGAAGCTGATATGCACTATGCCATGCAGTTTTGTATTATGCTGCACGGCAGCGCCGAAGTCATCTTTGACGGATTTCAGCGCGAATACCGCGCCGGCGAAATGTGGTGGGTGATGTTTTGGGAGCCGCACGCATTCCGCTTCACCGGACGGCGCAACTTTGCGGTCGCGGTAAATATTGACCTGGAACAGCTCGGCAATTGCGACCAGTTTGGTGAATGCAACTGGCTGCTGCCGTTTGTCGTTACGCCGGCTGAGCGCTACTGCCCGGAAAATGCGGTGGAACGGGCGGAAACGGTTGCAGCGGGTAGAACACTACTCAATTTATGGCAGCAGCACCACCACTTTTGGCGCATCGAGGCGTGGCTGCTGATCCATCAGCTTGCCCTGCGCGCCTGCCGTAATCTCACTGCCGCCGGTTCGGCCGCTGAATTTGCCGGCGGATTCAAGAAAATTAAAAATGCAGTTGACTTAGTCAAGGGCAGCATTGGCCGGCCGCCATCTCTGGATGAGGCTGCCGCCGCCTGCGGGCTGAGTCCGAGCCGGTTCTCTGAAGTATTCCGCCGCAATACCGGTGTCAGTTTCGGCAAATTTGCTACCAGGGCAAGGTTATCATTTGCCGCCAATGACCTGAAGAACAGCACCATGATGATTGAGGAAGTTGCTGAAAAATGGTCATTCTTTGACAACAGCCACTTTTGCCGCGCCTTCAAGGATTTATACGGCTGCACGCCAAAAGAATATCAGCAAAAATCAGTAGAATGA